>JAXIPI010000175.1:0-7070 GCA_045403015.1 Gaiellaceae bacterium
ACTCCGGTCGGGCGCGGCGTATCACCCACCGACCCACGGAGGTACATCATGGTCCGCGCACTCACCCTCCTCGCCGCCATCGTGGCGCTCACCGTCTCCGCAGCGCCCGCCACGGCTGGCACGCCGGAGGCGGCCAAGGGAGCCTGCAACGTGCCGGGCTTCATGGACTACACGGACGATTCGTGCATGTCGAAGCCGCGCTGGGGCTCAGCGCCCGCCTCGGGTGTCGCGAGCGGCTTCCTCAACTTCGGGATCACGGAGACGGAGGGGGCCGCCACAAGGTCGGCCAAGGACGGTTCGTCGCCTGGCCTCGGGGTGACCTATTTCAAGGGCGAGCTGGTCGGGATCGAGCCCTAAACAGGCACCGATGCGACCGGCGCAAACCAGTGCGCCTGCGGGTGGTCGAGCTGGGCGACGAAAGGGGCGACGTCGAGGTCGGGGTCGTAGCTCTCGACCTCTCGCCACCCCACGGGGAGAGAGAGGAAATGAGTCCGGACTCATGCCCCTCCCTGCCGAGCTTCGTCGCGATGCCGGGGATCTCGGTGTCGTGCAGCGGATGCTCGGCCACTCGGACATTCACTCGACCGAGGCGTTCTACGGCCACTACGACCTGTCGGACCTGGAGCAGGCGATGGAGGCGTTCGCCAGGCGGGAGAGCAAGGGTCCCAACTGACGGGACCGCAAACGGCCTGAGAAAGCGGAGGATGGGCGCACCTGGGATTGAACCAGGGACCTCTCGCGTGTGAAGCGAGCGCTCTCCCGCTGAGCTATGCGCCCGGAGTCTGGACAGGATACCGAGGGTGCTACCCTCCGCTTGCCCGGTCGCGCTAGGTGGGGAGTTAGCGGTTCCCTGAACCCGAAATCCGCTCCAGCGGGACCGAACGCCGTCCGAGGGCGGCTTCAACGGGATCAGGTCTCGCGCACGTGGCGTCGATGGTCGGGTTCCGCGCACTGAGAGCATCCGAACCGCGTCAGGTCCGGAAGGAAGCAGCGCTAAGGATTCCCTCTCAGGTGCCGCGGTCTCGCCCGGCCGGAGCCGGCGACGCGAGCGCCCCCCGATGAAGTCACTCGACGACGGAACGTGCGACCGGGCGCTAACTCCCTGGGGTTAGGTTCGGCCTTCGGGGTGGCGTGGGAGGCCGTCGTCCGGGATGTCCTCCCACGACGCGGCGTAGGCCACGTACTGCCGCCACTGCGGGCGGATGCCTGGATCGGCGTCGAGCGACCCGAGACGCACGCCGATCGCCGGCGGATCGCCGGCGCCGCGGCTGAAGACGGCCGAGCCGCACAGTCCGCAGAAGACCTTCGCTGCGCCGCCCTCCGGCTCCCACGCGAGTAGGTGCTCCTCGCCCGACAGGAGGTGGAACGAGCCCGGGGTCGTGCGGCCGTTTGCAGACGCCGCAGTTCCGGTTCGCCGCTGGCACCGCGTGCAATGGCAGTAGCTGGCCGAGGCGAACGGCTCGCGGATCTCGAAGCGGACCGCGCCACAGCCGCAACCTCCGCTCAGTGGAAAGGAAGGCTCACTCATGGTCTAGGTGAGCTGCCAGACGTCGTCGCGAAGGATCGGCACGGCGGTCCCACCGGTTTCGATGCCATCGACCTCGACGTCAGGCCCGCCGATCATGAAGTCGGTGTGAATCGACGAGTTGTTGAAGCCAAGCTCCGCGAGCTCGGCCTCCGAGAGGTCGCTCCCGTTCGGGATCGCCTCGAGGATGCCGGCGCCGTACGCGATGTGGCACGTCGCGTTCTCGTCGAAGAGCGTGTTCAGGAACGTGAGGCCCGAGCGGCCCACGCGCGAGTCGCCGTCGACGAGGGCGACCTCGCCGAGCATCGCGGCTCCGTCGTCCGAGCGGAGCTGCTCGCGGACGACGTCCGCTCCGGAGGTCGCGTTGGCCTCGACTGCGCGGCCACCCTCGAAACGCACCTCGAGGTCGCGCACCACGGTGCCGGCGAGTGCGAGCGGCTTCGTGGAGCGGACCGTTCCCTCGGTGCGGCGCTGGTCGGGGCTCGTAAAGACCTCCTCGGTCGGCATGTTGGCCACGTAGCGGCGCCCGGCAACCGTCTCCTCGAGAGCGGTGCACCACTGCGCGCCGGGAATGAGGCCGACGGTGAGATCCGTCCCCGGACCGCGGAACCGGAGGCTGTCGAAGCCGCGGTCGTTCAGGAGCCTCGCGCGTTCGACCAGCTTCTCGATGTGGACTCGCCAGGCCTCGACGGGGTCAGGCTCATCGAGCCGGACCGCCGACGCGACCGCATCCCAGAGCCGCTCGACGTCCGGCTTGCCGAAGACGGTCTGGGCCCAACCCTCATTCGGATACGCCACGATCGACCAGTTGAGAAGCCGCTGGTTCAGGACCTCCACGTAACGCTCGGCGAGCTGGCGCATCCGTGTCTTGCCGACGCGGGTCCCGTCCAGGTCGGCGAGCAGCTCGGGCTCCGGATCGCCGACGATCTGAATCAGCGCACCACGTTCGCCGGCGACGTAGGCCATCTTCTCCAACACCCAGGGAGGGGTCCAGTCGAGCGTGTCCTCGTCGGCGTGCTGGATTCGCGCGCGGCGCACGTGCTGATCCGAGTAGTCGACGTCGACGTAGCGTGCGCCACGCTCGTAGGCGCATCGCGCAATCGCACGCGCGAGCGGCGCATGCTCGGGCAGGGCGGAGAGCCAGAGGACCTGGCCCTCGCCGACGTTCGAACCCACCTCGACCGCGAGGCGCGCGTAGCGATCGAGCCGTTCCGCAGTCGACATTGTGCGAAGCCTAACCGGCCGCGTTGCTAGCGTCCGGCCGATGAGTCCGGCTACCGAAACCCCCGTCCGGCAGCCGGGGATCGACGACCCCGGAGCGGGGCTCGACGCGCCCTGGCAAGTGATCGTCATGAACGATGACCACAACACGTTCGACGGCGTCGCCCACGCGCTCGCGGCGGTGCTGCCCGGAGTCGGCTTCGAGGAGGGCATGGCGTTCGCGAACCGGATCCACTCGAGTGGCCGGGCGGTCGTCTGGTCGGGCCACAAGGAACAGGCCGAGCACTACTGGTCGCAGCTCAAGGACCGGGGCCTCACGATGGCTCCCCTCGACCGCGTCTAGCGATCCCTGGCCGGCTACGCCTCCCGGCCGGCGGAGCCGGCCTCCGGCGCAGCCTCGCGCTGCTCGCGCCGCTCCAGCCGGCGGCCCGTACCTCCGTACTGTTCCACCGGCTTACGCGACGCGAGCAGCGCGCCAGGAACCGCTAGACGACACGGAAACAGGTGATAGGTTCCGGCGCGTGCTGCTGGCGATCACGAACGAAGGGAAAGTCGGGCTCGGCGTCCTCGCCGGGCTCCTGATCGCCTTCGCGATCCTCTCGGCGTTCTACTTCCCGCGCCGCAACCCCGACTTCCCCGGGAACCGGCTCGGGCTCTTCATCCTCGTCTCTGTCGTGCTCTTCGCCGGGACCATGGTCGGGGTCGTCGTCTTCGCCGCAGAAGAGGGGGAACCGCACAGCGAGGAGGCCACCCAGACCGAGGGCACGGAGACCGGCGCGGAGCCGCCTGCGAGCACGGAGCAGACGACGACGCCCGGGCCGGGCGAGCCGGCGGGAGACGCCGCGGCGGGCGAAGCAGTCTTCGCAACGGCGGGCTGCGGCGGCTGTCACACGCTCGAGGCCGCGGGGTCATCCGGCAACGTGGGGCCGAACCTCGATGAAGCGAAGCCCGACGCCGCTCTCGTCGTCGATCGAGTCACGAACGGCAAGGACGGGATGCCCTCGTTCAAGGGGCAGCTCAGCGAGAAGCAGATCCAGGACGTGGCGGCCTACGTCGCCGCGTCAACGCAGGGCTAGCCGGCGCGCGCTCCTCGGATACCCTGTGCCCGCCCGGAGAGGTGTCCGAGCGGCCGAAGGAGCGCGACTGGAAATCGCGTACGCGTCGAAAGGCGTGTCGCGGGTTCAAATCCCGCCCTCTCCGTCGACCAAAGACTCCGCCAAGCGGGGTCTTTGGTGTCTTTCAGCTCGGCTAGAGGACGATCGTCGCGCTGGCGTGGGTGTTCGACGCGCACCACACCTGCAGCATCAGGTCGAGCTCCAGGCGCCGCCCGCGCGCGTTCATCGAGCCAAGCTGGGAGATCTCGACCTCCGTCGGCCCGACCTGTTCCGCGTTCACGTGCACGTGCCCGGTGAGGAACGAGAGCAGGCTCGGAACGAGCTGTGGATCGCTGACTTGGATACGCATGTCCGCCGCCGCAGGCTGACCGCAGTCCCTGCTCAAGGTGAGGCGGGCACCTCGCCGCCCGAGGTGCCCGCCCGCGTGAGCTGGCTACAGGCCTACTGCTTCACGAGCCTCAGCCAGACGAGGTAACCGAAGTAGTTGCTCGACGCGGCGTTCTTAGCGTCGGTGCGGACGCGGAGTGTGTGCATGCCGGACGCGGCCACGCTGATGCCCGAGATGTTCGCTCGAACGTTCTGCTCGACCGCCGCGCCATACGCATCGACCGATCCGATGTCAGCCGCGTCGACGGAGAACGTCATCTGGCCGGCATCGTCGGCTTTGACGTACGTGACCTCCAAGGCCCAGTTCCCGGCCTCGAGTGGCAGGCGCCATTCGACGTAGCTCGTGGCGTCTCCGGTGGTATGCGACGAGCGATAGCCGTTGTTCAGCGACGCTCCGTTGACGATGAACGCGTCCCAGTTTTGCGACGCACTGGCCCGCGGGATCGGGTTCACGTCGATGAGCGCGGGATAGACGGCATCGACGCCCGGCTGCCCCTGCGGTCCGGTGGCACCAGGGGCACCTGCGGGACCGGCGGCGCCTGTGGCGCCCGTGTTTCCCTTCGGCCCCTGCGCTCCGGCTGCTCCTGCTGGGCCTTGCAGGCCCTGCGGTCCGGCCGGGCCGGCCTGGCCCACTGCCTGACGGCTCGCCGGAATCACTCCGGCCGGGAACTTCCCGTTCGCATTGAGCGGGACGAGCATCCCGGCGCGTGGCGTTTTCGACGCCCCAATCTTGTTGACGGTGTTCGCATTACCGGCCGACTTGGCGAAGGACACGACTTCCGCCGCGACCGCTGGGCTGCCGGCTGCAACGGCTCCGACAATGGCAGCAACGACGATCGTGCCGCTGTGCCGTCTCAAGGAAACGAACATGGACTCCTCTCCCATTTGAACCCCCTGGCGATGAGTCGCAGCCGCACATCCAGACTGCAACTCCTGGATTCACCGTAGGTTGGGATCGGCGTTCGCGACAGTCCGGTTTGAGGACTGAATCGCACCTAGCTGAACGGTTAGGCGGGAGTGCGATGTGGCCGCGCGAGTCGCGCGAGGATCACTGCGGTTGCTCGTCGATCACGAGCTTTGCGCTCACCGTCGGCTTGGCCGACTGGCGATTCGTGCGCTTGGAGATCGTCCACACGTACCAGCGGTAGGTCCCCGGAAGCAGGGCGTGGGGGCGACCCGCCTGCCGCCAACGACCGGGAAGCTCGAGCCGGGGTTCGTCCACGTGCGCGCGGAAGACGCGCTGGCCGCCCTGGAAGAGTTGGAACTCGTATGCCGACGCATCCGGGGAGCTGACCCAGACGAAGGTCTTCCCGGAAACCGCGGTCGCGTGAACCGGGGCCGAGGCCGCAGGCGTCGTCGAGGTGCCGGCGGGTTTGTCTGGTTGGGCAGGCGCAGTCGTCGTGGGCGCCGGCTCGGTCGGTGTGGCAACCGACGGCGAGACGGCGGCTGCGACCGATTGAGTCCGCTGGGCGCGTGCGCCCGGCCGTTCCTCACGGCCGACGAACAGCGTGAGCAGTACGCCGAGAGCGATCACTCCGGCAGCGGACGCGAGCAGGCCAAGCCGGGTGCGGCGGCGACGCGGTGCGAGCTCGGGAGTCGGCTCGATGCTGATCGGCAAGCGCTCGACGACGGCGGACCGTTCGGCGACGGGGACGGGCGGGCGTGGATCGGGTAGCCGCTCCCGCGCTGCGCGCGCGAGCTCGGGGTCGACCAGCGCCAGCTCCGGGCTGACAGGCCCGAGCTCCGGCTCTACCGGGGGCGCTGGGTGGCGCAGCGGGACGACGTTCCCGCCGGCCGGGATCTCATCGGACGACTGAATGCCCACGATGCCCCCGCTCGCGGACATACAGGCCCCGTTCGCCCAAGGGCGTGGGATCCCTTCGCCCATCCGCATGTCTGAAGCTCTTCACAGCCGCACGTTCATTCTCCAGATGTGCGCCGACTAAGCCCGCCGCAAACGCGTGTCTGAGCAAGACTCGTGCACAACGGTGCGCGCCGCTCGCGGCTCGAAGGCTCGCAACCCCTTTTGCCGCCGCGGAGTTGCGAGCCTTGAAGCGGAGAGGGAGGGATTTGAACCCTCGACGAGCCTAACGACCCGTAACGGTTTTCGAGACCGCCGCATTCGACCGCTCTGCCACCTCTCCGAGCGCTCGAAAGAGTAGCTACGCGGGTTGGCCGCGACTTTTCAAGCCGGTGCCCGCGCGTTAGGCTCGCCGCGACGTTTGCTGCGGCGATTGCCCCGAAGCGTGACAAGGAGGCATCGTGCCCAAACCGAGGACGACCCCGAAAGCGAAACCGCGCGTCCAGCGCGCGAAGGCCCCGATCGTTCCGGGCAAGATGCCGCTGAAGCTGAAAGTGGTTGCGGCCGGACCTCAGGCCGCAGAGCTCGAGAAGGTCGCGAGCCGGGCCCTGAGCAGCGCCTCGGTTCGCAAGAGCCTCGGGAGCGCGCGGCACCGGCTGCTCACGGTCGAGCCTGTCGAGCAGGAGGAAGGAAAGGGAAGCCGTCGCCTGGCGGCGGCGGAGCCGGTCGCATACCGGGCGACGATCTTCGACTACAGGAAGAACCAGGCGCTCGTCGTGAACGCCTCCCTCGACGGTCGCGGAAGCCCAGAGGTCGTCGAGACCGGCGAGCAGCCACCGCCGACGCGAGACGAGTTCGACGAGGCCGTTCGGTTGCTCGCGAAGGATCCGGACCTCGGCCCGGAGCTTCTCGCGGAGCGGGTGCGTCCATATCCGCCCATGCCGCCGCTAGTCGAAGCGGAGGGCGATACGGCTCGGGCCGAACGGACAATTGCAGTCGGCCTTCTGCCGGCCGAGAAGGG
>JAXIPI010000463.1:0-3838 GCA_045403015.1 Gaiellaceae bacterium
GGCGCGGCTCCCTCGTCGAGAACGACACGTCGATCGGCGCCCGCACGAAGATCCAGGCGGACGCGTACGTGACCGCCTACTCGACCCTCGAGGAGGACGTCTTCGTCGCGCCGTGCGTCGTGACGACGAACGACAACTGGATGGGCCGGACCGAGAAGCGCCACGGGAACGTCAAAGGTCCGACGATCCGCCGCGGCGCACGGATCGGCGGCGGCGCCATCCTCTGTCCCGCAATCGAGATCGGCGAGGAAGCGTTCGTCGGCGCCGGCGCGGTCGTGACGAAGGACGTCCCGGCTCGGGCGGTGATGGTCGGGAACCCGGCCCGTCGCCTCCGCGACGTGCCCGACGACGAGCTACTCGAAAACCAGTAGCGCTTACGCCTTAACGATTGCGAGCTTGTACTTGCCTGCGCCGCGCGAGCCGAGCTTTACCTGGACGTAGTACGTGCCCGTCTTGGGCGCTCGATACGACAGCCATTCGCGCGGGCCGGGTCGGGCCGACTGGCGGGCGACGAGAGCCAGCGAGCCGAGGTCGTCGACGTGCTTCGTGCCGGGCTGCCAGAGAATCAGGTTCGTATCGGTGCCGGCCGGCCCCCGCAAGCTGGCGAAGACGGGCTGGCCGCGGCGCAGCCGGATTGCGTAGACGTCGTTCTGGTCGTCCCAGAAGTCCAGCGTCGCCTCGATCCGCTTCGTTTGCCCCCACAACGGCGCTGCGTCCTCGGCGCCGTCGTCGTTCGGCTCGTACCGGTCGCTCGGGGGGATCACGCCGTCGAGCTGCCGCAGCGCGGCGGTGACGTCGAGTCGGCCCCAGCCGGTAAAGGCGTCACGCCGCGGCGGGCACGCCTGGCAGCCCGTCGCCGCGTTGACGTCCCGGGCGGTCTCGGTCAGCAGCGCCGTCACCTGCTCCGGGCGCAGGCCCGGACGCGCAGCGAGGAGGACCGCGGCGGCAGCCGACACCTGCGGAGCGGCGAAGGAGGTTCCCTCGCCCTTGCGCCACTCCTCGGGCCCGCAGCTCGAGAAGCCCTGATCGAGGCAGTCCTTGAAGGGCGCCGTCAGCTCGAGCGGCATGGTCGAGACGATCCCGGCCCCGGGGGCAGCGATGTCGTTGTAGATCTTGTCGCGGTTCGAGAACAAGGGGACGGAGCCGTCGCGAGCAAGCGCGCTGACGCCCAGGACGTGCGGCAGTGCAGCCGGGTAGCTCGCGTACGGCCACGGCGTTGTCGCGCCGCGCTCGGCATTCCCGACCGCCGCGACGACCACGACTCCCTTCCCGTAGGCATAGGCGACAGCAGCCGCCTCGAGCGGCGAGAACGTGTCGCGTTCCGGGTCGCGCGGGTCGCGGAGGCCTCCGAGACTCAGGTTGATCACACGCGCGTCGTTCTTTACCGCCCATTTGATCGCCTTCGCCTCCGCTTCGACGTCGATCACATCACCGCCGACGACCACCTTGGCGATCAGCAGCTCGGCCGACGGAGCCATGCCCGCGATCCCCGCCGAGTTGTCCACCGCCGCCGCAATCAGTCCCGCCACGAAGGTGCCGTGCCCTTCGTGGTCGACCGCGGCAGATCCACCGACGAAGCTCTTCGCTTCGACGATCTTGTCCACGAGCTCGGGGTGGGCCGCATCGATACCCGAGTCGATGATTGCGACCCTGACCGGCGGCAACGCGAGGGCGAGCGCGCTCGAATCCCAGAAGTCGAAGGCCCGCGTGGCGTTGAGGTGCCACTGCTTGACGGCCAGCGGGTCGTTCGGGGCAAACGCGAGCCGGCGAGAGCCGAGGCGCTCGACGTAGGTGGCGCCGGGTAGGGCGGCGAGGCGCGGCGCAGTTGGCTGGTCGACGACGAGGGCGGGAATCGGTGCAAGGCTCTCGGCGTTCGGCAGCGCAGCGCGCAGGCCCGGAAGGTCGTCGATCGTCCGCACCCAGACCGCGTAGCGGGCAGCATCCGCAGCGGGCGCGAAAAGCGCTGCCGCGACGACCACGAGCGCAAACCGCCTCACCGAAGCTCGATCTGTCCCGAAAGTCCCTCGGCGAATCCCTGCGCAGGGGCGACACGCACTCTGTACAAGCCGGGCTCCGGCGGCGCGATCGAGTACTCGCCGGCCGGCCCGGTCGTGGTCTGTGCCGCCGTCGTCCAGCCGTTGCCACTGTCGAGCTGCAGATCGACCGTCGTACCGGGGGCGAGCGGCTTCACCGCTCCGGAAACGGTCGACGTCGCGTCTGCCCGTGCGGTCACGACCGGCGCAACGGGAACCTTCAGTACCGCGCTGGTCAGCTTGCCGGCCGAGATACGGAAGCTCGCCGGCGCCAGGAGCTTCGCCTTGAAGGCCAATGTCGGACCTGGGCCGGCGACCTGTGTCCAGACGCCGTCGATTCGCTGCGAGAGCACTGCCCCCTTCACGCCGGCCGCCTTCCCGGTCACGGTCAGCTGCCTGCCGTAGAGAGCAGGCCCGCCCGGGCGCGTGAGCGAGAGCGTCGCCATGCTCGTGATCCACGTCGAGCGCAGTCCCGCAGCCGCGCGAAGCGCGGCGCCGGTCACCTTCGACGAACCCGCGGCCGTCGCGACGTCGACCCTCAGCACGCGGCCGGAGGCGCCGCGGGCGAGCTTGAGCGCGGTCACCGGCGTCCTCAGCTTCAATCCCGTTCGGACCGTCGTCTCGGGAATGACCGTCGGCCCCCAGCGATTGACCGGCGAGAGATCGCTGTGCGGGTCGTCGACCGAGACGAGATAGGGAACGGGCTTTCCGAAGACCTCGGCCGCCGCCACTGTCTTCCCGCCGGAAGTCGAATGGAAGAGCGCGTCGATCGGCTTGCCTCCCCAGAGAAGCACCTCTCCCTTCGTCGCCTCGACCGCGGCCGTCGTGCGCGCGCTCTCGGCGGCGATACCGCCGTAGACCTGGCTGCGAACATCGGCGTAGAGATCGAAGGTCATGCCTGTGAGCCGGTGCGAAAGGGCGTACGAGCGTGCAGCAACGGCCTGCGCCTTCAGTGCTTCGTCGGGCCACGCGCTCGGCATCTCCTGCGGCACGACACCCTGGAGGTACTGCTCGAGCCCGACGACGTTGACGGCGTTCAGCTTCTGACCGGTTAAGCCGACCTCGATCTGGCCCCGGTAGGGACGGTCGAGCTCGAGCGGCTCTGTGCCGGGAAGGAAGAGGATCGGTCCTGCGAGCTCGGTCGGCGCGCCGTTCACGGTCACCCACAGCTTCGGCCCGAGCACGATCTCGCCGGCGGCGAGCGGATAGGTCTTCCCGAACACGTCGCGGACGCGGAACGGAACCTTCGAGCGCAGCTTCACCGCCCCTTTCGCCTCGCCGACGAGCACCCTGACTCGCGCGACAGGCGCCGGCCCGAGCTCCGCGCCGACGTAGAAGTGGCCGAGGATCTGGTCGTACGTCCAGCCGTCGTTGGCAAAGCCCAGCGCTCCGTACTGGCTCATGCCGACACCGTGTCCCCAGCCGCGGCCGCTGACGACGAACGTCGTCGCAGTCACCGCTGCAGGTTTCGCGGGAACGGGCGCACGAGGGCCTGCGAGCGCGGAGGCCGCGAGCGCGAGAACGAGACCGGTGAGAGCGAGAAGCATTCGCCGCATCGTTGACCTCCGCCGCTGAGGCTAGCGGAAGACCTGCCGATTTCCGGGTCTCTTTACCGAACCTTCAACTCACGCAGGGCGTTTCCGCCCGGGGTAGCGTGGGGACCCGGTCACAGTGAGCGACAGCCATCTGCCACCGAGATACCGGAACCCCGAGCGCATCGCCCGCGGCGGCATGGGGGAGATCTTTCGCGCCGAGGACGCCGACCTCGCGCGCATCGTCGCGATCAAGGTGCTCGCCGACCGCTA
>JAXIPI010000063.1:0-3690 GCA_045403015.1 Gaiellaceae bacterium
GGTCGAGTTCAAGCGCACGCAGCCCGCGGACCGGCTCCGCTTCCATCCCGGCGTCGAGCGGCTCGACGGACGCACGATCCGTGTGGAGGCGCCTACCTGGTGGGAGGCCTGGAAGCTCTTCTTCTTCGAAACCTGAGAGACTGCCGCTGTCTCTCACGTTTCGAAGCCCGCAGGTGAGGGACACGCAGTACTGGCCGCCGCCATGTTCCACCGATCGGAGGTATTTCTTGAGCTTCGTCAACCGCAAGGTGCTGGCCGCCGCGTGCGTGGTCGCCCTCACAAGCCTTCTCGCTGTCGGAAGTGCGTTCATCACTCCGGCGACTGCCGCGGGACCGGAGGCCACATATCTCGTTCTCGCACCCAACGGAAACTCGACGGACAAGGCTGCGGCGAAGGTCATCGCCGCAGGCGGCACCGTCGTGGCGAACTACAGCCAGATCGGGGTCCTCGTCGCCCGCTCGACCAACCCGGACTTCGTCGCCGCAGCCTCTGGCTCCGGCGTGGAAGCAGTTGCCTCGACAACCGGCCTCGGCACACCGCTCGAGGAAGACACGACGCTCGAGACGGTCGGCTCCGACGCTCAGGAGGCCACCGGCAATCCCACGGGCGAGCCGCTGTTCGGCCTCCAGTGGGACATGACTCAAATCCACACGCCCGAGGCCAACGCGGTGACCACCGGAAGCCCGGACGTCGTCGTCGGCGTCCTCGATAGCGGCATCTCGAGCACCCATCCCGATCTGGTCACGCAGATCGCGAAGGACAAGAGCGCGTCCTGCCTGGGTGGCGTCGTCGACACGGCCGAGGCCGCCTGGAATCCCACCACCTCCGACCATGGCACGCACGTCGCCGGCACGATCGCCGGTGCCATCAACGGCGTCGGGATTGCCGGTGTGGCGCCGGGCGTGAAGGTTGCATCGGTGAAGGTCGTGACGGACGCAGGCTTCATCTATCCGGAGGCGGCAGTGTGCGGGTTCGTCTGGGCCGCCGACCACGGGATGCAGATCACGAACAACAGCTACTTCATCGACCCGTGGGAGTTCAACTGCCGCAACGACGCGCGTCAGCGCCCGGTGTGGCAGGCGGTGCAACGCGCGATCCGGTACGCCCAGAACAAGGGTGTGCTCACAATCGCGTCCGCGGGCAACTCCAACGTCGACCTGCAGCACAAGTTCATCGACGACGGGAGTCCCAACGACGGCAGCTCTCCCGTCGAGACGCGCGAGATCAACGGCGCCTGCCTCGACCTGCCGGCTGAAGCGCCGGGAGTCGTGACTGTGTCCGCCGTGGGCACCGAGCGGCTGAAGAGCTACTACTCGTCGTACGGGCAGGGCGTCGTCGACGTCTCTGCGCCCGGAGGCGATACGCGTCAGCCCAACCCGGCCGTCTCGACCATCGCCAACGCCGTTCTCTCGTCCACGTTCAACACCGTGACCAAGGTGAACGGTTGGGGCTACAAGCAGGGCACCTCGATGGCCAGTCCGCACGCGGCCGGAGTCGCAGCGCTTGCGCTCTCTGTCCATCCGGGCCTGCAACCCGCGGCGCTGGCGTCGTTCCTGGAGCGGACCGCCGACGCGCTGCCGTGCCCGGAGGGCGTCTACAACCCGCGCCCGGGACTCGATCAGTTCCTGGCGGAGTGCAGTGGCGGGAACCGGAACGGCTTCTACGGAGCCGGTGAGGTGAACGCCGCCAACGCGGTGAAGTGACCGCTCGCTGCATGGAGGGCCGCCTTCCGGCGGCCCTCCATGCGGGTTTGGCGAGGTCGTTGAGCTCTGGATCACTCCCTCCGCACGATTCGTGTTGACATGACAGCAGCCAGAAGGTGAGATTATTCGGTGATGCGTAAGATTTTCGTAGTTTCCGAACAGGGCGTCGAGGGCCGCCGGAGAGAGGGAGACAGTGCCCTCGAGAAGCTCATCATGGGCCCCGGCACCGGCTCGCAGCTCCTCGAGCAGCGGGTCACCCGTTATGCCCCCGGCCGCTCGCTGCCGCGCGGCGAACAGACTCGAGACGAGCTTCTCTACGCCGTTTCCGGGTCCGGAACGCTCGAGCTCGACGGCGAGCCGCATGACCTCCAAGCCGAGAGCGGAGCCTACGTTCGGGCGGGAGAGACGTACGTGGTCGACAACCCGGGGCCGGATGAGCTGCTGATCGTCTCCACGAGCGTTCCGGTGGAGCAGGTCTACGGCTCGCCGCGCGAAGTGATCGTCCGCTTCGCCGACCGCCCGGAGTTGCGTGCCGATGCCAAGCGCACGTTCCGCTATCTCGTCAACCAGGACGCCGGCTGCAAGGACGCCACGCAGTTCATCGGCATCGTCGAGCCCTGCCGTGCGCCCGACCACAGCCATTCCTACGACGAGGTGGGCTACATCGTCGCAGGGGAGGGATTCGCGCACATCGACGGCGAGTCGATGCCCCTCCGGCCCGGATCCTGCTTTCACCTGCCACCCGAGCAGGTTCACTGCATCGAGAACACGGGACCGGGCGTGATGCGGATCCTCGGGGTCTTTCATCCGTCGGGCGACCCCGCGTCACGGGCCTACGAGGACGACTCGCAGCTGATTCCGGCCTCGTAGGAGCGGCCTTGCTCGGGGCGCTCGTCATTGCGTCGCTCGCCGTCGCCGCGCCGGGACCAAGCG
This sequence comes from Gaiellaceae bacterium, assembly GCA_045403015.1. Taxonomy (GTDB): domain Bacteria; phylum Actinomycetota; class Thermoleophilia; order Gaiellales; family Gaiellaceae; genus Gaiellasilicea. The sequence continues at coordinate 2,637 of JAXIPI010000063.1, forward strand.
CTTCGTGCGACAGCCCGCGCATCGGCTTCATGGGCCCGATCACCGGCGACGCGGCATTCATCGGCAAGGAGCAGCTCGGCTTTTCGCGGTACGCGATCCGGAGGCTCGGTGCCGCCACGGTCAAACTCGTTGAAGGCGATACGCGGTTCGATCCGGTCCGGGCCTCGGCGGTCGCCAGGACGTTTCACGCGAACCCGGACATCCTTGCGGTCGTCGGCCCTGCTCGCAGCCGCGAGGTGCTCGCGGTCGCACCGGTCTTCATGAAGCCCGACCGCCTGCCCTTCATCTCCGGCTCGGCTCTCGACACGTCGCTGACGAACGGCTCGATCCCCAACTTCTTCCGGGTCGTTCCGAAGGACAGCGTCCAGTCGACGACGATCGCAACGTTCATCCGCCGGAAGCTGAAGGCGAAGAACGTGTTCGTCGTCGACGACCGGACGGCGTCCTCGAAGGCACTCGCGACGAGCGTTCAGTCGAAGCTCACGGCCGGTGACGTCAAGGTCACCCGCGCCTCGGTCAACCAGAAGGTGACGGACTTCTCGTCGCTCGTGGCAACGATCGGCTCCGAGATCGACGTCGTCTTCCTGCCCTGGCAGGTCGCCGCGAGCGCACAGGTCTTCGGCCAGCAGTTGAAGAAGCTCGGAAAGAAGGCGATCATCGTCGGCTCGGACGGTCTCGACTCCGGTGACTTCAAGCTCCAGGGCTCCTACGTGTCGGCGTTCGCCCCGGACATTCGTGCGATCGCGGGCAACGCCTCCTTCATCACCCGCTACGGCTCGAAGTTCGTCTCCAACTTCGGCCCACCGATGTACGTGGCGACCCAGGCTGCGATCGCAGCCATCAGGAAGGCGTGCGCGGACGGCGAAGCCACGCGCGCCGAGGTGCAGAAGAACCTGAGGTCGACTTTCATCCCGAAGATCGTCCTCGGGGGCAACCTTCGATTCACCGCTCGCGGTGACAGAAAGGGCGCGAAGTTCTTCATCTTCCGCGTCGGACACGGGGGCAGGAAGACGCTGGTCGGCTAGTTACTGCGGTCAACGCGGTTGACATGACA
>JAXIPI010000234.1:0-3875 GCA_045403015.1 Gaiellaceae bacterium
GGATCGCGGGCACGATCGACAAGGCATCCCCGGTCCCGTTCTACTACCAGCTGCGCCAACTCCTCGAGCGTGCGGTCGCCGGCGGCGTGTTGACCGCGGGCGAGCAGATCCCGACGGAGGCGTCGCTCTGCGAGCGCTACGACGTGAGCCGGACCGTCGTTCGCCAGGCGCTGAGCGACCTCGAGCGAACCGGCCTCGTCACGCGGATGAAAGGAAAGGGGACGTTCGTCGCCCAGCCGAAGGTGTCGGAGTTCGTCGCACAATCGCTGACGAGCCTCCACGAGGATCTCAGCGCCCGCGGCGAGCGGTTGGCGACGAACGTGCTGCGGCTCGAGGCTGAGCCGGTCTCGCCGCACGTCGCCGCGATGCTCGAGCTGCCGGAGTCGGAGCAGATCGTGCTGCTCGAGCGGCTGCGGTTCCTGCGCGGCGAGCCGCTCGTAGTGACGACTGCCTACATGCCGCACTCGATCTGCGCCCCGATCCTCGAGCTCGACATGAGCGACCGCTCTCTCTTCGAGACGTACGAGCGGGAGCTAGGCCTCAAGCTGCACCGCGGCATGCGCGCGATGGAGGCACGCGCCGCGACGACTGAGGTGGCCCACCATCTCGGCGTGCCCGAAGGATCGCCAGTGCTCGCGTTCAGCGGCGTCACGTATCTCGAGGACGGCCGCCCGATCGAGTATTTCATCGGCCTGCACCGCGGCGATCGCAGCCGCTTCGAAACGGAGCTCTTCCGCCCTTCAGGAGACGCCGCCGCCGCCCGCGCCATTCACGTCGCCGACTGATGGAGAACGCACTCGAGCTCGGGCTGATCGGCTCGGCCTGGCACGGAACCTCGCTGGGAGTGCTCGAGGGGATCGCGAAGACAAAGGAGATCGGCTTCGACTCCTACGACGTCTTCGAAGATCCGCTGACGACGAGCGACGAGGAGCGCCGCCAGATCAAGGAGACCTGCGACGAGCTCGGGCTCCCGATCCGCTCCGCCGTCTGCATTGCTCTCGGCCTCGTCGACTTCGTGCCCTCGGTGCGCCGGTTCACGCTCGACCGCTGCAAGGCGTACATCGACCAGCAGGCCTACTTCGGCGGCCGCAACGTGCTGCTCGTCGCCGGTGAGTACTACTGCGACCTCCAGGTCTTCTCGAAAGAGCAGATCTTCGGCCTCGTCGCCGAGAACCTTCGCGAGCTGGCCGAGCACGCCGACCCACAGGGCATCGAGCTGGCGATCGAGCTCGAGCCGTTCAAGCACGCCGTCGCGAGCAGCGTGCACGAGCTCGCCGACCTGATCCGCCTCGTCGACCACCCGGCCGTGAAGGCGAATGCGGACGTCTCGCACCTGCAGCTCTCCGGCGCGTCCTTCGACGACGTCGCCGTCCTGACTGGGATGATCGGCCATGTGCACGTCTCCGACTGCGACGGCAAGGTGCACGGCGACATGCCGCCCGGCCGCGGCGTGACGCCGATCAAGGAGTACCTGCAGGCGATCCTCGACACCGGCTTCACCGGCACGGTCTCGGTCGAGCTCGAGCGGGTGCCGGAGCCCGACCGGATGGTCGAGCTCGTCGAGGAGTCGTACCGCGAGACGGCACGGATCCTCGCCGAGCTCGGCGCGCGCGAAGCCGCCGCATGGCCGGTCCCTTCGACCTGACCGGACGCCGCGCGCTCGTGACGGGCGGCGGCGGCGGAATCGGGCGCGGGCTGGCACGTGCGCTCGCCGACGCCGGCGCGAGCGTGGCCGTGCTCGGCCGCTCGGAGAGCGCTGACGAGGCGGCCGCCGAGCTGGGCTGCATCGCCGTTCGCGCCGACCTCACCGACCGCGACGACCTGCACCGCGGCTTCACCGAGGCGGTCGAGCGGCTGGGCGGCCTCGACATCCTCGTCGCGAGCCACGGCATCGGACGCGCAGCCGACGCGGTCGACCACGATCTCGCCGATTGGGACGAGGTTATCGAGGTGAATCTCACCGCGACCTTCGAGCTCTGCCAGCTCGCCGGCCGGATCATGGTCGCCCAGGGCAGCGGCAAGATCGTGAACATCGCCTCGGTGCTCAGCTTCGAGGGCGGTTTCCGGGTCTCGTCGTACGCGGCGAGCAAGGGCGGGGTCTCGCAGCTGACGATGGCACTCGCGAACGAGTGGGCGCCGCACGGCGTCAACGTGAACGCGATCGCACCCGGCTACGTCAAGACAGCCCTGAACGCGCGCATCTGGCGCGACGACCCTGAGCGGACGGAGCAGATCAACGTCCGCATCCCCGCCGGCCGCTGGGGCGAGCCCGCGGACATGGGCGGCGCCGTCGTCTTCCTCTCCTCGGCAGCGTCGGACTACGTGCAGGGCGTGACGCTGCCGGTCGACGGCGGCTGGCTCTCCCGCTAGCTCGTGGACTCCTCGATCTACTGCTTCGCGACCGACCTCGGGGACGAGGGGATCGAGACCGTCCTCGACAACGTCGAGCTGCGCGGAGGGCTCGGCGGCGTCACGGTAGCCGCCGCCTACCACGAGGGCCGCGATCTCTTCCCGCACAACCCGGTGCGCCGGGTGCGGTTTCTCGAGAGCGGCGCCGTCTTCTTCCCGCCCGGGCCGGCCTTGCGCGCGGCGCGTCTGCAGCCGCCCGTCAGCGAGGCGGCCCACGTGCTGCCCGAGGCGATCGCAGCGGCGGGCAGGCGCGGCCTCGCCGTCCGGGCCTGGACGGTGTTCCTCCACAACGGCGCGCTCGCCGCTGCGTACCCGGAGTGTGCGCCCGAGAACGCGTTCGGCGACCGGTACATCACCGAGCTCTGTCCCGCGAATCCGGATGCCCGCGCCTACGCACGAGCGCTCGCGACGGACATCGCCGCACTCGGTGTCGCAGGAATCTCTTCCGAGGCGCTCCACTACCTCGGGCTCGAGCATGGCTACGCACACGAGCGCTACTTCGCCCCGCTCAGCGCCCGCGTCCGGTATCTGCTCGGGCTCTGCTTCTGCGAGCACTGCCTTGCCGCCGCCCGGGCCGCCGGCGTCGACGGCGAGGCAGCACGCCGGGATGCGCGCCAGGAGATCGAGCACGCCTTCGCGGGCGAGGACCGGGGCGGCGAGCCCGAGCGCGACGAGTACACGCGGGTGCGCGAGCGGGTGGTGACGTCACTCGTCGCCGAGGTGGCGGAGGCCGCGGGTGACACGCCGTTCGAGTTCATCGAGCTCTCGGGGGCGGTCAAGGGCTACGCCGACGGTCGCCCCACAGGTGAACCTTCGCCGACGATCGCCTGGCAGCTGGGCGTCGACGTGAACGCGGTCGCAGCCGTCTGCGACGGCCTGCAGGCGATGGGATATGCGGCCGACCCGGCCTGGGTCGCACGCGACCTCGACACCTACGGCGAGACCGCCGTCTCGGTCATCTTCCGTCCGTCGACGCCCGATTGCGACTCGGCCGAGGACCTACGAGCAAAGGTCGAGCTGGCGCGCGAGCGCGGGCTACGCCGCGTGGACTTCTACCACTACGGCCTGATGCGGCTCGACGCGCTGGACTGGATCGGCGAAGCGCTGACGCCTGCAAGTACTCACTAGCACTCAGGCGAGAGCACGCTGGCCCAGCCGGGCGGACCGGTGTATGGGAGGGAACGCCTATCGTTGCGGCATGGAAGTCACCGCACTCGTTCGTTGGCTACCTCCCGATGAAGGCGGCTGGAGTGAGCTACCAGCGGGTGGTGGCCCGGAGTCTTTTGGGGTCGCGCAATTGACCGAAAAGGGAGTGGAGGAAACCCACGGAGAGCATTCCAGCGTCGCCCTGACCTGGGAAGGGAACGCCTCGTCAGCCGACGCGATGCCGTCACGCGTCCGCACATTCACCGACGACGCTTTCTCAAGCACAGGCCAGAAATTCGTCATCATGGACGGCCCCAGGC
>JAXIPI010000002.1:0-3716 GCA_045403015.1 Gaiellaceae bacterium
TGTTTCCCCCACGAGCCCCCTTCTTCTGCTTTGTGGGGGTACTTCCAAGTTACCCCACACCCCCGAAAGCTCACGGGGCGGAGGTCGCCCCGTGAGCACCGACGCGCCGGCCGTCCAGCCGGAGCCTGCGGTTCCCGAGAACTTCTTCGGGCGGACTCTCGACAACATCAAAGCGGGGAATCTCGGCAGCTGGCCGGTGCTCATCGGGCTCGTCGTCATCGGCACCTTCTTCGCCTTCAAGGCCGACAACTTCCTCAGCCCCGGGAACTTCAGCAACATCATCACGCAGATGGCCGGCGTCACGCTTCTGGCATACGGCGTCGTCTTCGTCCTCCTGATCGGCGAGATCGATCTCTCGATCAGCTACATCAGCGGCATCGCTGGCGTCGTCGTCGCCCAGATGACGCTGCCGGAATCCGGACATCAGGTGCCTGGTCTGGTGGCCATCTTCCTCGCAGTCGGCGCGTGCGTGGCGATCGGAGCATTCCAGGGCTCGTTCGTGGCCTTCATCGGCGTCCCGGCGTTCGTGGTCACGCTCGCCGGCTACCAGATCTGGCAGGGCGTGATCCAGAAGTCGATCGAGAAGGAAGGCGTGATCGTCATCCAGGACGAGGTGGTGAACAACACCGCCAACTACTTCTTCTCGAACAAGGCCGGGTGGATCATCGCGGCCATCGTCTGCGTCGTGTACGCCGCCAGCGTGCTGGGCGGCGTGATCTCCCATCGGCGGGCCGGCGTGGCCGTCCGGGATCCAGCGTTCATCGCCCTCAAGCTCGTTGCGGTGGTGGCCGTCTCGGTCGTGACCGTCATCATCTGCAACAAGGACCGCGGCGTCCCATTCGTCCTCCTCCTGATGATTGCCGCGCTGCTCATCTTGACGTTCGTCGCCAAGCGCACGACATTCGGCCGGCACGTCTACGCCGTCGGCGGCAACGCAGAAGCCGCCCGGCGCGCAGGCATCAACGTGGCGCGCGTCAGGGTGCTCGTCTTCATGATCTCGGGCGGGATGGCCGGGCTCGGCGGCGTCGTGCTCGCGGCGCGCCTCAACAGCGTCGACCTGAACGCGGGGGGCGGGACGCTGCTGATCGACGCGATCGCTGCCGCCGTGATCGGTGGCACGAGCCTCTTCGGCGGCCGCGGCGAGGTCCGGGACGCGCTCTTCGGCGCACTCGTGATCGCCACGATCGCGAACGGCCTCAACACGCTCAACCTCACCCAGGGCGTGATCTTCATCACCACCGGCCTCATCCTGCTCTTCGCCGTCACTCTGGACACCGTGTTGCGCCGCCGCCAGCGCGCGGCCGGCCGCTAGTACGACGTCAGCGGTACGGAACGGTCACGCGGCTGCCGCTCTCGCTCGAGCTGACGATCGCGTCGCAGACCTCGACGGCCCGGTAGCCGTCCTCAAACGTCGCCCCGTAAGGAGCGACGTCGGTGTCCTCCGCAATCGCTCGCAGCAGGTGGTGGACCTCGTGCACGAACGTGTCACCCCAGCCGATGATGTGTCCCGGCGGCCACCAGAGGTCCCAGAATGGATGGTCGGTCTCGGAGACGAGCACCGTCTTGAAGCCGCGCGCGCGGTTGCCGTCGGCCCGGAAGACCTGGAGCTCGTTCAGCCGCTCCATGTCGAACGCGAGCGAGCCCTTCGAGCCGTTGATCTCCCACTGAAACGCGTTCCGCCGGCCGAGGGCGAGCCTGGTCGCCTCGATCGTCCCCACGGCTCCTTGCTCGAACTCGACAGCGGCCTCGAGCGCGTCGTCCACCTGCCGGCCCGGCAGGAAGGTTCGCACGAGCCCCGAGACGGTGGAGATCTCGCCGGCGAGGAAGCGGGCGAGGTCGACGACGTGCGTGCCGAGGTCGCCGAGTGCACCGGAACCAGCCTCGTCGGGCTGGAAGCGCCAGGTGTCGAGACTCGGGTCGTCACCCCAGTCTTGGAGGTAGCGGCCGCGGAAGTGCCGGATCTCGCCGAGCTCGCCGGCGTCGATCATCTCCCGGGCGAGCCGGACAGCCGGCACGAAGCGGTAGTTGAAGCCGCACAAGTGCTTGACGCCGGTGGCGGCCACGCGCTGCCAGATCTTGTAGCTCTCGCCGGCGTCGCGGCCGAGGGGCTTCTCGCAGAGCACGTGCTTGCCCGCTTCCGCGGCGGCGATGGTCGGCTCGGCGTGGAGGGAGTTGGGGCCGCCGTTGTCGAACAGGCCGATTGCGGGGTCGGTGACGATGTCGTGCCAGTCCGTCGTCCAGCGCTCGTAGCCATACCGGAGCGCGGCATCCGCAACGGCCTCCTCGTTCCTGCCTGCGATCGCGACGAGCTTGGGAACGAGCGGCGGCGGCCACGCGATGTAGGCGAGCTTCCGGAATGCGTTCGAGTGCGCCTTCCCCATGAAGGCATAGCCCAGCATCCCGATCCCGATTTCGTCCGGCATCTGCCCTCGCGTAGTGTGTCACGATGCGGCTCGAGCAAGCGTGGGCGATCGTCGACCTGGTGGTGCGGGAGGCTCCAGGGCCGATCTCCGTGTTCGTCGCGGACGGGCACGGCGAGGTGGTCGCGGCGGCGACGATGGACGGAGCCGCGCCCGACACACGTCTGAACGCGCAGCGGAAGGCCTACACGGCGGCGCGCAGCGACGCGCGCTCGACCCGCGACCTTGCCGAGAAGGTCAAGGACAAGCCCGGCGAGCTGGCGAGCTTCGATCCGTTCTTCACCTTCTTCCAGGGAGGCGTCGCGGCATTCGAAGGTGAGCGGCGGGTCGGTGCGGTCGGTGTGAGCGGGCTCGCAGGCGCCGAGGATGACGCGCTGGCACGCCGGGCGCTTGTAGAGGCCGGTCTCGGGGACGGTCCCGCGTGAGACTCGGCCTCCTCTCGACTGCGCGCATCAACAACGCCATCCTCACGGGGGCGCAGGGCACCGATCGCCTCGACGTGGTCGCCGTCGCGAGCCGGGACGGTGCAACGGCTCAGGCCTACGCCGCCGAGCACCGGCTCGAGCGCTCGCATGGGAGCTACGAAGCGCTGCTCGAAGATCCGGAGGTCGACGGGGTCTACATCTCGCTGCCGAACAGCCTCCACCACGCGTGGACGATGCACGCGCTCGCGGCCGGCAAGCACGTGCTCTGCGAGAAGCCCTACTCGCGACGTCCGGCGGATGTCGAGGAGGCCTTCGACGCCGCCGACGCGGCCGGTCTGGTGCTGGCCGAGGCGTTCATGTACCGGCACAACCCACAGACTGCTCTGGCGCGCGAGCTCGTCGAGTCGGGCCGGATCGGCCGGCTGCGCGCGATCAACGCGACGTTCAGCTTTCCCCTCGTCGACCAGACCAACGTCCGGATGATCGCTGATCTGGACGGCGGCGCCTTGATGGACGTGGGCTGCTACTGCATCAGCGGGTCGAGGCTGTTCGCCGGCGAGCCGGAGCGAGTGTTCGGAGAGCAGACGGTCTCCGAGACCGGCGTCGACGTGGCGTTCCACGGCACGTTGCGCTTCCCGGGCGACGTGATAGCCCAGATCGACGCTTCGTTCGTCGCGCAGAACCGGCAGCGGCTCGAAGTGGTGGGAGAGGAGGGGACGCTGGTGCTGGCGACGCCGTGGCGAGTGGACGATCCGGGAATCGTCGTGCGCCGCAGCGACGGGGACGCGTTGATGGACGTCCCGCACGTCGACTCGTACACGCTCGAGCTCGAGGATTTCGCGGCCGCGGCGGCCGGAGAGCGTGAGTCGCG
>JAXIPI010000377.1:0-25972 GCA_045403015.1 Gaiellaceae bacterium
TCTTCCTCGACGACGTCACCGTCTCTCGCCGCCACGCTGAGCTCGTGCGCGAGGGCGAGACCTTCACGATCACCGACCTCGGCAGCCTCAACGGCACCTTCGTGAACCGCAAGCGGATCGAGTCCGCCGCACTGGACGACGACGACGAGCTGCAGATCGGCAAGTACCGCCTGACGTTCCTCAGACGATGACCACAACGACCGCAACCGAGCGCCGTCCCGAGCAGCGCCTGCACACGATCGGTGCAGTCTGCGCGCGGCTCCAGTCCGAGTACCCCGACATTTCGATCTCGAAGATCCGCTATCTCGAGGATCAGGGACTGCTGACGCCGAAGCGCACGCGTGGCGGCTACCGGCTCTTCAGCGAGGAGGACGTCGAGCGCCTGGAGACGATTCTCCGGCTGCAGCGCGACGAGTTCCTGCCGCTGCGCGTGATCAGACAGGAGCTTGCATCCGGCGCCGGGGCAGCCGAGCGCAAGCGGCGCCGACCGACCGGACTGGGGGAGCAGGAGGCGGAGCTCGACCTCTCCGAGCTCTGTCACCGCGCCGGCATCGATGCGAGCCTCGCACGCGCGCTCGAGGAGTACGGGCTGCTCACACCGCGGGTCGAGGGCGGCGAGCACTTCTACCGCGAAGGCGACGCGGAGATCGCCGCGGCTTGCGGCCGGCTCGCCCAGTACGGGATCGACGCCAGGCACCTTCGGACCTTCCGGAACTCGGCCGGGCGCGAGGCCGGCCTCCTCGAGCAGCTCGTCGCGCCCGCGCTGCGTTCGCGCAACCCCGAGCGGCGGAAGGCCGGCCTCGACGACCTGCAGTCGCTCGCAGAGACCTCACAGGAGCTCTCTCGACTGCTCTTCTGGCGCGAGCTGCGGCTGCTCGCGGAGCGCTAGTGACCTCGGGAGCGACACTCGATCTGCGGGATCGCGTCCGCGACGTCCCGGACTTCCCCAAGCCGGGGATCGTCTTCAAGGACCTGATGCCGCTGGTCGCCGACGCCACGTACTTCCACGAAACGATCGACCGCCTCGAGCAGCTCGCGCAGCCGCTGGACCCCGACATCATCCTCGGCGCCGAGGCACGCGGCTTCATCTTCGGCGGCGCACTCGCCGACCGGCTCCGGTGCGGCTTCGTGCCCGCCAGGAAGCCCGGGAAACTCCCGTGGGAGACCGTGGAGGCGACGTACGACCTCGAGTACGGGACCGACAGCCTCCAGGTGCACGCGGACGCGCTCGGAAAGGGCTCGCGTGTGATCGTCCACGACGACGTCCTGGCGACCGGCGGCACGGCGAAAGCGAAGACGGAGCTGGTCGAGCAGCTCGGCGGCGTGGTCGTCGGCGTGCTCTTCGTGATCGAGCTCACGTTCCTGAACGGACGCGACAAGCTCGCGGGCTACGACGTCCAATCGCTGATTCAGTACTAACTCCGCAAAAAGGGTGTCTTCAGGGCCGTCCGGCGAGTCGATGACGATACGGACGATGTACGACGCGTTCACAGCCCGGTACACCTTCGCCTGTCCACGGCGAGAGCACGCCCATGTGGCGCTCTCGTCCTTCCGGCTGTTGGAACGGCTGCCCGGCGCGGCGCACCCTGCCGTCTACTGCGTCCGCTTCGACTGCGGCTGCGGCGACGAGCACCAGGGCCTGGTCTCCCACGACGATCTCGACTGGGCGCCGCTCGGAGGGCACGCAGGCCAGTTCGTCGATCTCATGACCTCTCACACGCGCGACGCCGCCGACGAGCTCCTGGCGTCTGCGACGACGCACCTGAGGGCGGGGGAGTGGCCGTGGAGCTTCTATTGCTACCTCGAAGGCAGGACGCGGCCGGTCTTCCCGTCGTCCTTCGTCGCGGTGGCGCCCGGCGAGCGCTGGCTCGGGCTCGCAGTGCGCTGCCCGGCCTGCGACGCGCTGTCGGTCAACCTGGTCTCGCACGCGCACGTCGACCTCCCGTTCGCGAACGACGAGCGGGTGGGGGTCGTCGATCATGTGTTCGACGCCGATGCGCTCCACTCGCTGGAGGAATTCCAGGCGGAGCTCCATTCCTCACGCTTCGACGAGCGCCGCCTGCACCTGAACTAGCTCCGGTTCCGTTTCAGCTGCAACGGGGAAGAACTCGCTGCGGACAACTCTGAAACGGAGGCAGTGATGATCGGAGTGACACGTGGGATCTCGACGCTCGCCGGAGCTGCTGTCGCCGGCGTCCTGCTGTGGTTTGCCGCGCAAATCGGTACCGACTCGTCATCGGAGTACTGGGCGACGTACGGCCTGATAGCCGCGGCGGGCCTGACGATGGCGCTCTCGCAGATTCTGGGCGGCTGGACGAAGTGGGGGTGGCCCCGGTTCTCTCTCGGCGTCTTCCTGATCGCTTTCCTGCCGGTTCTCGTGGCCGGCCTCTGGGTGCTGCTCGCGCGGCAGCCGGCGGACTGGATGAACACCTCGAACTGGTCGCGCGACCTCGGGATCTTCGGAGCCGTGGACGACCTCGGCACCACCCTGTCGGCGATTGCCTTCGGGATCGGGCTCGTCTTCGGGCTCTCGTTCGACACCGCCGGGCCTCGTCGTGAGGCCGTGGTCGACGAGCAGGCGCGCGAGACGCCTGTCCCCGTGACCGAGACGAGCGACGCGCGTGCTGCGGACGAGCCGCTCACCGCAGATCGGGGCCCGTACGCCGACCCGCCGACGGTCCCGGTCGGCGCGGCGAGCACGGACGATCGCGAGCCCACTGTGACGACGACGGGAGACCGCCGCACGGAGACCTAATCAAGGGATTTTCGCCGCGGCGTCCCGGGTCGATAAGGGTGGTGATGGACGCCGCCGCTGTCACTCCGCTCAAACCAGCCGCCTCGGAGCTCCTCCTGGAGCACTGCCACGCGCTGGATCTCGATGCGCGTAGTCGCCCCACAGCGAAGGACCGCCTCGAGGCGCTGGTCGGCAAGGATCTCGCCGGCCGCCTCGTGCGCGCGCTGTCAGCCGCGTCGGGTTAGGCGCCGCGGACGCGCACGAACAGGAAGATCGCGCCACTCGAGACGAGTGAGAGGATCAGCGCGGTTGCGCCCGAGACCCCGAGCGCCCACATCCCGACCCAGAGCAGCAGAAAGAAGAACAGAGCCCACACAAAGGCCTGAACCCCCTGATCGATACTCGGCATGCGCAAATGCATGACAGCGATCCTAAGCACAACCACCGGTTGAGTGCGCCGCTGAGCGAGCCCCCATCCTGACCCACGCAGCTTCAGGGATCTTGGCGCGAAACGGGATCTGCTCCCGCAGATCCCGTTTCAAGAATGCGCCACAAATAAATTCAGAGAGCCGGTGGCGCTTTCGTCCACCGAACCCGCTGACTTTCCGCTTTCGCGTACGGCCCTCGAGCTCGGTCTCGACCTAATCGCGCTCCGTGCTCTCTGCATGGAGGAACCTAACGGGGTCGTCCGATCCGGGCAAGGGCGCGACGTGCGTCTTTTCTGCAAATTGCGAGAAGTTCTGGTTGCCGCGTCCGAGGCTCGCGACCGTCCGTAGGATGCGGCCGTGAGCGGGCGCACCACCTGGATCGTCGCCGGCGCCTGCTTCCTTGTCGCGGTGGTGCTGACGCTCCTCGGGGCGGGGGACAGCGCAGGGGCGCTACCGGACTGGCAGGCGCTCGTCCTCGGCCTCGTCCAGGGGGCCACCGAGCTGCTGCCGATCTCCTCGTCGGGCCACCTGATCCTCGTACCGTGGCTCTTCGACTGGGGATATCTGAAGGAGCACGACGCCTTCAATCAGACGTTCGATGTCTCGCTCCACCTCGGCACGCTGATCGCGGTCGTTCTCTACTTCCGCGAGGACATCGTCCGCCTCGCCGTTGCGTGGTTCGGAACGCTCCGGCGACGGCGGATCGAGACCGCCGACGAGCGGATCGCCTGGTATGTGGCGGCGGCGACCATCCCGGCCGCGATTGTCGGCGCTGTGGGGGAGAACCTGATCGCAGAGAGACTGGGTGAGCCGTGGCAGATCGCGATCCTCATGGCGCTCTTCGCCGGTCTCCTCTATTTGGCCGACCGCACGGCTCAGACGAAGGACATGGGTCAGATCGGCCTGAAGGCGGCCGTCGGCGTGGGGCTCGCGCAGACGCTGGCGCTCATGCCGGGAGTTTCGCGGTCGGGGATCACAATCACGGCGGGGCGCTTCCTCGGGCTCGATCGAGACTCCGCGGCCCGGTTTTCGTTCCTCCTACTCGTCCCGATCACGTTCGGGGCGGTCGCCTTCAAGGGAATCAGCGACGTGGTGCTCGCGGACTTGCCTCCAGGGACGGCCGGGCCGTTCGTCGTCGGCTCGCTCGCCTCGCTCGCCGGCGGGCTCGTCGCGATCTCGGCTCTGCTCGGCTACGTGCGCCGCCACACCTACTCGGTGTTCGTCGTCTACCGGCTGATCGTTGCGGCGATCATCCTGTTGCTGATCGCGACGGGCGCCCGCTCCGCCGGCTTCTAAAGGCGGGGAGAGAGCAAATCGGCCGAATCTGTCTCAACTTGACATAACGCCGATTCTCGTGCATTCACGTCAGGGCGTCAAAACGCACGTACTGGGCATACTTGACGCCTATGTCAGCTGCCGATGTCGACCGCTCGCTCGAGAAGATCGCGGCCGAGACCTCAGTCTCCCGGCTGCTGAACGTGACGTGCGCGGAACTCGCCGCGTTGCTCGACGCGTCGCGCTGCTCCGTCTCGCGGATCATCGGCGACCTGCTGGTCGAGCTGAGCGACTTCCACCGCTCGGGCGATCCGCCGACTCTGGAGCTGTTCCTCGTCTCCGACTACCCGCTGACGCAGGAAGTGATCGACAGCGGCGAGCCCCGCGTCGTGCTTCGCAACGACCCGTCTGCCGACCCGGCGGAGGCAGCGCTGCTCGAGCGACTCGGGCTGGACTCGTTGTTGATGCTCCCGCTGCGCTCACGTGGCCAGAACTGGGGCCTCGTGGAGATCTACGCGGACGATCGCAGCTTCGAGCCCGCCGAGATCCAGCTGGCGATCACCGCGGTCGACAGGGTCGGCGAGCTCCTCGCAACGCTCGAGACCGGCGCTGCGCACGCCTAGACAACGCAACCGGGACTGGACATGCGGGTTTGGGAGCGAGAAGCTCCTGGGTAGAAGCTGAACTCGGCTCTATGACCACAGTCGACATCGAACACCTGCTCTTGAACGACGAGCTCCAGCAGCTGCTGGAGGCAGCCGAGCAGGCCGGGTCGCTGAAGGGCGTCGAGTTCGCCGACGTCGTCGACACGCTCGAGCTGGACGCGCTCGAGCTCGACGCGCTCTACCGGGAGCTCGACCGCCGTGGGATCGAGGTGCTCGAGGAGCCCCAGCCCGAGGAGCCAGCACCGGCGCCGGCGCCCGCACCGGTCTCGCTGCCGCAGGAGACGACCACCGACGCACTGCAGCTCTTCCTGCGCGAGGCCGGCCGGCATCAACTGCTGACGGCGCCGCAGGAGGTCGAGCTCGCGAAGAAGATCGAGCACGGCGACATGCTCGCGAAGCAGCACATGATCCAGTCCAACCTCCGGCTCGTCGTCTCGATCGCCAAGAACTACCGGAATCAGGGGCTGCCGTTCCTCGACTTGATCCAGGAGGGAACGCTCGGCCTGATCCGGGCGGTCGAGAAGTTCGACTGGCGCCGCGGCTTCAAGTTCTCGACGTACGCAACCTGGTGGATCCGCCAGGCTGTGGCGCGTGCGCTCGCCGACAAGGCCCGCACGATCCGCATGCCCGTGCACATCGTCGAGCGGCTGCAGAAGATGAACCGCGCCGAGCGGACACTCTGGACGCAGCTGGGCCGCGAGCCGACGCTCGAGGAGATCGCCGAAGAAGCCTCGCTCCCGCTCCAACAGGCACTCGAAGTCCGCGCCGCTGCCCGCGCGTCCACGAGCCTCGACCAGCCGGTCGGAGAAGCCGAGGATGCCGTGTTCGGAGACTTCGTCGCCGGCGACGGGCCGCTGCCGGAGGAGCAGGTCGAGCTCTCGCTCCGAAGCCAGGCGTTGAAGGAGGCGCTCCGGGCGCTCACGGACCGCGAGCGGCAGGTCGTCGTGCTGCGCTACGGGCTCACCGACGCCGAGCCGAAGACGCTCGAGGAGATCGGACGGCGACTAGGGCTCACCCGGGAACGAGTGCGGCAGATCGAGCTCGACTCCCTGAAGCGCCTCGCTTCACTCCGCGAGATGGAGTCGGTCGGGCAGCTGCTCTAGCGGTTCTACCGAGCGGCTTCACGCAGCGATAGCTCGCGAACACCCTCTCGGAGCCGTACTCCGCCTCCTCGATCACGAACCCCGCGCGTTCGAGCATCGGCTCCAGTATCCAGTTGAATGTGCTGTGCTCGTCGCGGAGATGTGTCTCGAGCTCGCTCCGTGTCCAGCCGTCCTCGCTGCGGTTCGCGGCTGCGTCGAGCCACGCTCCGATGACCTGCCCCGCCTCGGCCGGGTCGAAAGCAAAGACGAGGTCACGGAGCCGGAAGTAGCCGCCAGGACGCAGCATCTGCACAACCCGCTCGAGCGCGAGCGCTTTCCAGAAGTCGGGCAGATGGTGCAAAGCGTTACGGGAATAGACGAAGTCGGCCGGGCTGCCTTGGTGCTCGTAGCGCAGGAAGCCCGATTGGACGCACTCGACATTGGCGATGCCAAGACGGTCTGCCTTCTGTCTTGCCGCCGCGACCATCTCAGCGGAGACGTCGACGAGAACCACCCGGCGGCAATGAGGTGCGGCCGCGAGGGCGAGTGTCCCACTGCCGCCACCGAGGTCGAAGAGCGTGCTGTCGCTCCACAGCCCGTGCCGGCGGAGCAAGGAAACGTCCGCGGTCGGATCGAAGGCGGCCTTTCGGTCATAGGCCGCGACGTAGTCGGGATCGAGGTGCTCGCCTCCTGCGAAGGAGACCTCGTCAGGCAGCATCGGACTCCAGTCCATAGCGGCGAGACTACAGCCGCTCACGGAGAAGCCTGTTAGCTGCGGCGGTCAGACCGCGTGACGTTCCGTAACGCGGGGTCACCTGGGTCAGACCCCCGCGACTCCGGCGACGTCACGCCAGTCACGGGGGTCAGACCCGTATGACCGCCTTTGACAGCCCGAACGCGTCGTGACGCGAGTTACGCGTGCCTGACACGAGTGACTGCGGTTACGTGAGCAGCGCCGGTTAGCTGCGGAGGTAGAACTCGAGCCCGGGTGCGACCATGCGCAGCTCACGCAGTGCGCGCGACTCGAGCTGGCGGACTCGCTCACGGGTGATGCCGAGGCCGACACCGACCTCTTCCAGCGTCTGCGGGACCGCGCCGTCCAGACCGAAGCGCTGGGCGAGCACATGGCGCATGCGCGGATTGAGGCGGTCGAGCGCAGCGGAGAGCTCGGTGGCGCGGAGCCGATCGGATGTCTCGGCGTCGGGGCCTGCGGTCTTTGTGTCCTCGACCATGTCTCCGTAGAGGCTCTCGCCGTCGCCGACGGGCGTCTCGAGGCTGACCGGGTCCTGGACGAGCTCGAGGAGCTCCTGGACGCGCTCGGGCGTGAACCCTGCCTCGATCGCGATCTCACTCTCGGTCGGGTCGCGGTTCAGCTTCTGGGCGAGGATGCGGCGACTGCGCGTGACGCGGCGCACCTGCTCGGCGACGTGCACGGGCAGACGGATCGTCCGGCCCTGCTCGGCGAGCGCCCGCGTGACGGACTGGCGAATCCACCAGGTCGCGTAGGTCGAGAGCTTGAAGCCCATCTTGTAGTCGAACTTCTCGACCGCGCGGATCAGGCCGAGGTTTCCCTCCTGGATCAGGTCGAGGAGCGGCACGCCGGCCTTCGTGTAGTTGCGCGTGATCGACATCACGAGGCGGAGATTGCACTCGATCAGCCGTCGCTTCGCCGCCTCGTCGCCCTCGTCCTTGCGGCGCGCGAGCTCGCGCTCCTCGGCCGGCGTCAGCAGGCGGCCGTCGCCGATCTGGCGGACGTAGAGCTTCAGGGGATCCTGCGTCGCCTCGGCGACGGCAACAGGGGCATCCTCGGCATCGTCGGCCTCGTCGGCCTCGACCTCCTCTGCATCCTCCTCCCCGGCTTTCGGCTCGTCGAGCGCAGGCAGGAGCTCCAGATGCGGTTCAGGGGCCGTCTCGAAGACGGGCTCGGCGGGATTCGGCTCCATCGCCTCCGATATCGGCGTCCCAGCCCCGCAGCTTGAGGAATCCGTCCCAAAGTGCCGAACACTGCCCTAACTTCCCGCCAACACCTGCCGTCTACCCTACTCAAGTGGGTAGTCACGTCAGCCGATGACGGAAGTAGAATTTAGTAGTTATGTGTGGAATCGCCGGATACAGTCTGAGCCCTGAATCGAGCGTCAACCGGACGCTCGCTGCGCAGGCGCTCCTGGCCGGAATCGCAGAGCGCGGCGCCGATGCCGTCGGGTACGCGCACCGCGGCCCCAGCGCCTCGGTGACGGTGCACAAGCGCCGCTCAGGCGCGAGTGAGCTCCTCGGCGAGCTGCATGTGCCCGCCACGTCGACGCAGGTGCTCGTGCACGTGCGCGACTACACCAAGGGCCATCCGACGATCGAGGCGAACAATCACCCGATCCGCCACGGCTCGGTCGTCGGGATCCACAACGGGATCATCGTCAACGACGAGGAGATCTTCGCCCACTACGGGTTCGAGCGGGCCCATCCGGACATGACGGTCGATTCGGAGGCGATCTTCGCGCTCGCCGAGCACGCTGCCGGCAGCCCGGAGGCGCTGGAGGAGCTACACGGCGCGATGGCAACCGCCTGGCTCGACGAGCGGAACGCATCCACCCTCTTCATCGCCCGCGCCGTTGGCCGGCCGCTCTGGCTCGGCACCGCCGGCAAGGAGCTCTTCTTCGCGTCCACCCGTGCTGCACTCGGTCTGCTCGAGCAGACCGTCCGGCTGAGCCTGCGCAAGCGCGAGCTCGACGAGGGGACGCTGCTCCGGATCGAGGACGGGCGCGTCACCGCCCAGGACCGCTTCCAGGCCGACCGCTCGTACGTCGAGGAGACGATCCTTCCCTCGGTCCGCGCCCCGCATGAGGGCGCCTCGTGCCTCAAGCGCCTCGCGGCGATCGCCGTCGCAACCGGCTAGCGAACTTACCCGAGCGTGCCGTCCGGCGCGACTTCCGCGCCTTCGTCCCGCAGCCGCTCGCGGACGAGGTACTGGAACGCCGCCCAGGCGGGCTGGACGTCGATCATCCGGTAGACCTGCCACTCGGTCAGGAGCGACGGATCAGCACGGCGAGCGGCTGCCCAGTCGGCCATCTTCGGCAGCCGGCCGAGCGTCCGCGACAGCTCCGCACCCTGGACGACCGCGCGCTCCAGCCGCTCCTCGCCGATCGGAACATCGAAACCCGCTTCCCGCAGCGCCTGTGCGAGCGAGCCGAACGTGTGCCAGAGCAGCGACTTCGAGGGCATGGCCCCCTTCCGGGCATCGATGTCGCGCGCCGTCGGCGTCCGGCCGAGTTCCTCGCCGAGTGCCCGCAGGCGGCTCAGCAGCTCCTCCCTCGTCGCAAAACGGCGCGGAACGAGCCCCGCCTGGCGCTTGGCGGCGTTCCAGCTGCCGAAGTGCTCGATCACCGTCTGCGGATGCACGGTCGTCAGGCTGTCCGCCGCGAACTCGCGCATCGTCGGCGAACGCCCAAGCCGTTCGGCGCTCGCCGTCAGCTGTCCGAGGATCTCCTCGTCCGTGTAGCGCTTGCGAATACCGGCTTGGAATACGGCAAGCGCGTCCGGATCGATGCCTGCCACCGCAGGGTGGCGGCGCGATCGTCCCATGCAAACAGTCTAGAGCAATTTCTCCAAGTTGCAAGAAGGCTAGAACGGACGTGCCCCGCCTGCGGCAGGGCCCCCGCACGTCCGTAGCTGAGAACCGAGGAGGGTCTAGGAGACCGCGAGCAGCCTGGGCCGCGGCGACGCCTCGTCGAGCACCTCGAGCGGCAGGATCCGCTCCAGGGCCGCAACACAGCGCGGGCAGAACTGTGAGGTTGCTGCGCGGCGAAGCTCGGCGAGCGCCTCGTCGAGCGGGCGCGCCGCCCGGTAGATGCGCGTCGTCAGCATCGAGTCGAGTGCGTCCGCGACGTGGATGATCCGGGCGCCGAGGGGGATCTCCTCGCCCTGGAGGCGGTCCGGATACCCGGTGCCGTCGAAGCGCTCGTGGTGATGGCGGATGGCGGGAACGGCATCGCCGAGGAAGCCGAGCCTGTCGATGATGCGGGCGCCCTCGTCGGCGTGGCGCTGCATGAGCGCCCACTCCTCATCCGTGAGGCTGGCCGGCTTCAAGAGGATCGAGTCCGGGATTGCGAGCTTGCCGATGTCATGGAAGAGGGCTGCGTGGCCGAGCAGGTCGAGCTCGACGTGCGAGAGTCCGAGCTCGCGACCGATCGCCAGCGCCAGCTGCTGCACACGCCGCGAATGGCCGGCCGTGTAGGCGTCCCGCGCATCCACCGTGGCCGAAAGGCTCTCCATCGCTGCCGTCGAGCGCTCCTTCAGGAGCCGGTTTGCCTGCTCGAGCGACACGTTCTGGGTGTGGATCGTCTCGGCCGCTTGGCGCAGCTTCTGGGCGCTGCGACGGGTGTGCGAGAGGTACGCCTCCTGCGTCTTGCGCATCAGCAAGAGCGGCACCGCGAACACGGCGAGCGCGTAGAGGCCGGCAGCGTCGTAGCCGATCGCGATCACCCCGCCGATGAAGCCGTAGACGAGGTAGTGCGGCGCGAGCCAGAGGAAACGTTCGTGCCAGACACGCCAGACGTTCTCACGTCCCTCGAGCGAGAGAGCGACCGCCAGCAGGCCGGTGTTGACCGCGAAGTACGCCGCGCCGGCGGCAAGGCCCGCAGCGACGGTCACCAGCTCGGCGAAGCCACCTGCGAAGCCGAGCGCGAAGACGGACGCGGCCGCGAGCGACGAGAGCGTCAGCGTGCCGACGTTGAAGAGCACCTTGTGGATCGGGCCGCGATCGGCGCTCCACTGAACGGCGCAGATCGCGACCGCGACCGCGAGTGCGCTCCGCGGCCCGAAGAGAGCTGCGCCCGCGAGCGCACCGACGGCGCTGACGGAGATCGAGCCGTCGTCGAGCTCGAGCGCGAGCGCCTCCCCCACGCCGACGAGCGCGATTACGGCCAGCAGGCCGATGATGTCCGTCGAGGTGCCGAAGAGGATGCCCAGGACGCCCGCCACGACGCCCGTGAGCGTCACGAGGCCGACGAGCAGTCCAAGGCGGGTCGAAAGCTGCAGGAAACGCGGTCCGCTGGTCGTGTGGGCCGTGTGGCGGCGCTCCAGCTCCGGCATGGCTTCCGGAATCCGTGCCAGCGGTTCGTGGTGGTCGCCGTCCTCGGGGACCGAGACCAGCGGGACGCTGCGGTCCGCGGGCATCAGCAGAGGCTCGGAGCTTGCGCTGAGGACCCGGTTGCGTCCCTGCAGCTTGGCCCGGTACACGGCGAGGTCTGCCTGGTGGATCAGCGCGTTCGGATCCTGTGCGTCCTTCGGGAAGCCGGCGACGCCGATCGACACGGTCGCACGGATCGGCTCGCTCGAGGTTTCGACGTCGAACAATCGGTCGGCGATCGCGCGCCGAATCCGTTCCGCGATCTCGAGCGCCTGCTCGGGCGGTGTCTCCGGCAGCAGAATCGAGAACTCCTCGCCGCCGAAGCGTGCGGGCACGTCGTAGTGGCGCAGCTCGGCCCGGAAGACCTCCGCGATGCCCTTCAGCACCGCATCTCCCGCCAGGTGGCCGTACGTGTTGTTGATCTCGCGCAGGAGGTCGAGGTCGGCCATGATCAGCGACAGCGGCCGCTCGAATCGCTGCGCGCGACCGAGCTCCTCCGTCAGCGCCGACGCGAAGTAGCGCGCGTTGAAGAGGCCCGTCTTGGGATCGACGCGCGCCTCGGCCTGCAGCTGCGGCACCGAGAGCGCCCTGTGAATCAGCAGCAGCGGGGCGATTGCGAAGGGAATGAGCCACGGGTTCGCCGTCCAGAACGCGGCGAGCACCACTCCGAGGGCGGCAAAGACGAACTCAGTCGACAGCGTCTGGTACGAGAAGATGAGGCGCATCGGATGGCCGTTGACGAAGCGGATCATCGGGGCGAGCAGCGCCGAGTTGAGCGCAACGAGCACGACCGAGGCGGCCGTGCCGGCGAGCGCCAGGCGAACGTCGTCGCTTGAAATCAGGCTTTCGGAGCCGAGAATCACGTGCGCGCTCCCCCACGCCGCCATCGTTGCGATCGTGAACACGCAGAGGTTGGTCGACTGCACGTACCACCTGCCGCGGCTGCGCAGCCACTCCGGCACGTGCTGGATGAGCGGGATCAGCGCGACGAGCCCCGGCGGCAGAAGCAGGACCGCGGCGATCAGGAAGACGCCGGTCGTGTGGTACGACTTGTTCCCGGGCGTCCGCACGACGAAGAACTGCGCGAAAGCCACGCTGGTGGCAAGGATCGCGAACTCGATCCAGCTCCCTGTGTGCCGGTCGATCTGGGTGAGGAACGGAGCGGCCACCGCAACCGCACCGGCCACGACGACGAAGAAGTAGAGAAGAGCCTTCGGCGGGAGCTTGCTGCGCGCTTCGCTCGGCGCGCC
This sequence comes from Gaiellaceae bacterium, assembly GCA_045403015.1. GTDB lineage: Bacteria > Actinomycetota > Thermoleophilia > Gaiellales > Gaiellaceae > Gaiellasilicea. Next base: position 12,557 of record JAXIPI010000377.1, read on the forward strand.
GCCGCGGGAGATCGCGTCTTCGAGAGGGATTGCGCTCATCGTGCCGCTCCGCAGGTGCTCGTCATGCCGCTTGTCTCCTTCGATGCCGCAAAATCGAAGCCGTGAGTGGCCGCCTCGAAAGGTATTCCCACTCTCACTGGCGGGCATCCCCCTGTCGGGGTACCCCCGTTCGAGTTCCCCCGGAAGGGTGACACGGGCTGAAAGTGACGAGGGGCCGGCCGAGACGGCCGACCCCTCGTCGAGGTGTTACGGAAGCTGAGGCCCCGGAAGCGAGACCGGAAGCACCGGCTCGACCGGAGGAAGCTCGAGCTCGACGCCAGAGCCGGGGATCGGAGCGAGATCCGGATCCGCCGCCGCCGCCGCTTCCTCTTCCGCCGTCAGCGGGACACCGGATCCATCCGGCGTGCCTGTGTCGCCAGCCGCGTCCTCCCAGGAGACGTCGCTCCAGGAGACATCGCTCCAGGACACGTCCGTCCAGGAGACATCGCTCCAGGAGACCGCATCCCAGGAGACGTCGCTCCAGGACACATCCGTCCAGGAGACCGCGTCCCACGAGACGTCGGACCAGGAGACGTCCGTCCAGCTGACCGCGTCGAAGACCGTCTGCCCCGTGGCCGCATCCGTCGTCAGGAAGCGGTTCAGGGCCGCGTTCGGGTTGGACGCCGTGGTTGCGTTCAGCACCGCCCGCACCGCGTTGACCTGCCCGACGCCGCACGAGTTGTTCTCAGCGCGCGGCACTGCGCGGGCCCGCCGCATGATGGCGCCCTTGACCTGGTCCGGCGTCATGTCGGGGTTCCGGGCGAGGATCTGAGCCGCGATACCCGTGATCACCGGCGCCGCGAACGACGTCCCGGAGAGCTCGACGTAGCCGGGGGTCCTGATCTTGTCCGCCTTCTGGGCCGCGAGCGTGGAGCCCATCGGAATGGGACCGACCATCAGCCGACCAGGTGCGCAGATCTCGGGCTTCCAGAAGCCGTCCTGCGTCCGGCCGTACGCCGACCACGGAGCGCGGTCGTCGTCGTTCACCCTGGCGGTGCCGCCGATGTCGATCGCACCGACCGTGATCACGAACGGGTTGTTGCCGGGAGCAAACAGCACGCCGCTCGGGGCCCCGTCCTTGCCGTAGTTGCCTGCCGCCGCGACCACAACGATGCCGGCGTACCACAACTTCGAGACCGCCTTGTTCAGCGGGTCGTCGTAGAAGTGCGCCGTGCCGCCGCCGTGCAGCGAGTAGTTCACGACCTTGATGTCGTTCGCCTCGTGGTTCTGGAGGATCCACTCGGTCGCCGCGATCACGTCACTCGTCCGGCCGGAACCAGAGTCGTCCATGACGTCGAGCGAGACGAGCGGTGCATTCGGAGCCACGCCGGCGTAGTCCTTCGCCGAGCCGGCAGCGATGCCGGCGACGAAGCTGCCGTGACCGCGACCGTCGAGCGCGCCGTTGGGATTGCCCGAGCCGACGAAGCTGACCTGCTTGATGTTCCGCCCGGCAAAGTCGGGCAGGGTCCTGTCGATGCCCGAGTCCACGATCGCGATCGCAGGCATCGGCCGGGGAGTCCCGTACCAGAATGCGCTGACGCCCGACTCGTGGGCCCACAGCTGCTTCGACGAGTAGTTGTACTGGCCGTAGGTCGCGCCTGAGTCGAGGAACACGACCGGGACGTCCTCGGTGATGATCAGGCCGGAGCCGCGAGCGAGCCGCTCGAGCCGCCGTCCGGACATCTCCAGTGAGACGCCGTTGATGAAGTCGAACCGGTCGTCGAGCTCGCCGCGAGCTGACTTCCGGAGCGCTCTTGCCTCTTCACGCTTTGCATGCCAGCGGGCACGCTCGGCCGAGGCTTTCGCGCGGTCCGCCTTCGCCTTGAACTTCGAGTAGGCCTTGTCAGCCAGGTGCTCGTTGTCCTGAGCGAGCCTCTCGTCGCTCTGGAGCTGCTGGTCGTCGGCCTTCTCCACGTTGTCGAACGCAGACTCCGCCGCCTTGGCGCTCGTTGCGCTCTGAACGATGACGCGGAACCTCTGCATCGGATTCGCCTTTGCGCGCTCCAGCAGGCCTGCCTCGACAACGGTCGCAGTGACCGAAGGTGCAGGGTGAGGAGCGGAGCTTTTCGCCGATGCGGCTCCCGCTGCCAACGACAGCACGAGAGCGCCGACGAGCGTGACGATCCCGCCCCGACCACCCTTGCCCCAGAGGGCATTCGATCGGAACTCGCCGCCGCGGTTGCCAGATCCCCAAAGGGCGCTCTGACGAACGTCTCCGCAATTGCCGCCTGTTTTTCTTGCCATCTTTCTCCTTGTCCGCGCTGGGCGCGGGCCGCATGAAAACTGGACAGTGAGGCCGTAACACGCCGCAGAACGGGCCTCCTGCTGTAACCGGGCAGACCGTATGCGCGTTTCGGGTGCACTTCGTCACCCTTCCGGGTTAGGCCGGGCGAAGTTCACTCGATTGAGTGACCAGCCCGGCCGAGCTCGACCGGTGCGAGGATCAGTACAAGGCCCCGGCGACGCAGGAGATCGACGACGGTGACTCCGGGCTGAGGGCGGTGTGGCGCCAGATCCTGGAAGGCTGAGAGCGCACGAGGACTCGCCGCAATCTCGCTAGGCTCGCCGGCGATGAGTGCCCGTCTCGCAGTCGAGTCCCTCGCCGCTCGTGCGGCCGGCAAGCTCTCGCGCCTCGCGCGCACCGGAGGTGGCACGACGCTGCCCGGCAAGCTGCTCTGGAAGCTCGATCCGAGCGCGATCGACGCGCTGGCAGCGCGGCTGCCGGACGGCGCTGCGGTGGTCTCCGCAACGAACGGCAAGACGACGACCACTGCCATGGCCGCCGAGATCCTCGAGCAGCAGCGTCGCCTCGCCTGGAACCGTTCCGGCGCGAACCTCGCCTCCGGCGTCGCGTCCACGCTCCTGACGCAGCGCGACGCCGAGCTGGGGTTGCTCGAGGTGGACGAAGGCGCGCTGCCCGAAATCGTGCGCCGCGTGCGGCCGCGCGCCGTGCTGCTCGGCAACCTTTTCCGCGACCAGCTCGACCGCTACGGCGAGCTCGAGCACGTCGCCGCCAACTGGCGGGCAGCAACAGCGGCGTTGCCACAGGACACCGTGCTCGTGGTCAACGGCGACGATCCACAGGTGGGGGACCTCGGCCGCGACCGCGACCTCACGATCGCCTTTGGCATCGACGATCCCGCCCATGCGCGACCGACGCTGCAGCACGCGGCCGACTCGCGCTACTGCATCCGCTGCGGCCGGCCGTACGAGTTCGCCGCGGCGTACGTCGGTCACCTCGGCGACTATCACTGTCCCGCGTGTGGTCACGCCCGGCCCCCGCTCCAGGTGCGGGCGCGCGCGATCGAGCTCGACGGGCTCGAAGGCGTCTCGTTCGAGCTCGAGACGCCCGCCGGGTCGACTCGCGTGCGGCTGCCGCTGCCGGGGCTCTACAACGTCTACAACGCGCTCGGGGCCGCCGCGCTCGCGCAGGTCCTGGGCGCGCCGCTCGATGAGATCCGGGCGGGGCTCGAGCGGTTCGGGGCTGCCTTCGGACGCTTCGAGCGCATCGCCGCCGGCGACAAGACGATTCTCGTGCTGCTGATCAAGAATCCAGCCGGCGCGAACGAGGTCGTCCACACGCTGGAGCAGGGTGGCGCCCCGTCGCTGCTCTTCGTCGCGCTGAACGATGCGATCGCCGACGGGCAGGACGTCTCCTGGATCTGGGACGTCGACTTCGAGCCCCTTCTCGCCCGCGTCGAGCACCTGATCGCCTCAGGCGACCGCGCTGCGGAGCTCGGCGTGCGCTGTGTCTACGGCGGTCTCGACGAGAAGGCCCTCGAGGTCGAGCCGGATCTCGCACGCGCGCTCGATCGCGGGCTGGCGCTGACACCGCCCGGCGGGGAGCTCGTCGTCCTCCCCACCTATACCGCCATGCTCGCGCTCCAGCGGATCCTGACGGAGCGAGGTCACGCGAAACCCTACTGGGAGCGCTCGTGAGGATTCGCGTTGGGCATTTGTACCCGGAGTACCTCAATATCTATGCCGACCGTGGCAACATTGCGGTCTTCGCCCGGCGTGCGGCGCTCCGCGGGCACGAGCTCGACGTGGCATCGATTTCTGTCGGCGATGAGGTCCGGCCGGGCGAGCATGACCTGCTGTACATCGGCGGGGGCCAGGACCGCGAGCAGGCGTTGATCGCACCGGACTTGGCCGAGAAAGGGCCGGCCATCGCGCAGGCCGTTGACGCCGGCGCGGCGCTGCTCGCGGTGTGCGGCGGCTACCAGCTCCTCGGTCGCGGCTACGTCGACCAGCAGGGTTCGTCGCTCCCCGGTGTGGGCCTCTTCCCGCACGACACCGTTGCGGGCGAGCGGCGGATGATCGGCGACGTCCTGCTCGAGTGCGAGCTCGTGCCCGGCGAGCGCCGGACCGTCGCCGGCTTCGAGAACCATGCCGGCCGCACGCGCCTCGATTCCGGCGCCGAGCCGCTCGGCCGTGTCATCGCCGGATTCGGCAACGACGGCGAGTCGGGCTACGAGGGCGTCCGAGTCGGCCGCGCAATCGGCACCTACCTTCACGGCCCATTGCTCCCGCGCAATCCCTGGCTCGCCGACTGGCTGCTGTCACAGGCCCTGGCGCACGCAACGGGCGGAGAGCCGCCGGAGCTCGAGCCGCTGCCCGACCGGCTCGAGGCGAACGCGCACGCAGTGTCAGCGGAGCGGGCGCGCCGTCGCGGCGGGCGGTTCTAGAGAGTGACCCAGGCGGTCGCCGGCCGGTCGCTCGGGCGGCCGAGCGGGTCGGTCGACCAGACTGCGTAGCAATAGCGGCCCGGCTGGGGCGGGCGATCGGCAATCGCCATCTGCTCGCCGACGCCGACGCTCCAGCCGTAGCGCTTTGCGCCGGCGAACTCTGTCGGGCAGACGTTTCGGGCATACGCCATCGCCCAGCCGCCGCTGGAACGCGTCAGCGCGGCCAGGAAGAGCGGCATCGGCGGCGGGTCGGGGCGCCCGAAGCGCAGAGAGACGACCCCCTCGGACCGGCGCTCGGCTGACAGGCTCAGCGGCGCGCGGATCGGTGAGTACGCGGGACACGAACCGCGGCTCGTGGTCGCTGTGCGGCCGCCGTAGAGCTTCACGACGCCGTTTATGTCGTCCGGCTCGAGCAGCCCGCAGCGCCACGTCCAGACCGCTTCCTGGCGGCAGTGCTGCGCGCCGCTCCAGGTTCCACGGCCGTTCATCAACGCGCAGCCGCGCTCTTCGTGACCGAGCCCGAGGACATGCCCGAGCTCGTGCGCGACAGCGTGTGCGCTCGAATAGCTGTTGCAGAGCTGGGAGCTCTCGTCGATGCGCGGGAGCTCGACGGTCGCCTGCGCGACGTAGCCAACGGTCGCCCGCGCGTGACCGACGCAGCGGTTGTGCGAGAAGTGCTTGATCACGAGCTGTGCGGACGCAAGGGAGCTGGGGACGAAACGGATGCGGGCGCCACTGTGGTTCCAGACATAGACGGCGCGGGCCACGGGCCACGCCTGGTCGGAGGCGGCGTTGTAGTAGCGAATCGTGCCACCCGGCCACGGCTTCCCCTTGACCACGTAGGCCTGCGACGAGGGGGCGGCAACGCACATGAGCAGCGCGGCGGCAGCCGCAACGATCAGCCGGAGGGAGCCCACCTCTCTTCTATCGGTTCTCCCTCGAGGTTCTTGAACGTGCTCAGGATGGCCTCTGCGGATCGCTCGACGTCCTCGGCCGACGTCCGGAAGCTCGAGACCGAGATCCGCATCGCCGCGCGGCCCTGCCAGTCGGTGGCGCCGAGCCAGCAGGTGCCGTCCGCCTGGACGCGGCTGACCACCTCTCGCGTCGTGTCGTCGTCGTCGTTGAAGCGCACCAGGACCTGGTTCAGGACGACCTCGTTGAGGATTTCGACGCCGGGTTGCGCGCCGAGTACCGACGCGAAGGTGCGCGCGTGGTCGCAGCAGCGGTCGATCAGCTCTGCCACACCGGTGCGGCCGAGGGCACGCAGAGCCGCCCAGACGGCGAAGCCACGCGCCCGGCGGGACGACTCCGGCACCCAGTCGGCGGGGCTTCGGCCGCCGCCGCGCTGGAGATAGCTCGCGGAAACCGCCATGGCCTCCGCCTGGGCGTCCGGATGCCGGCAGAAGACGACGCCGGAGTCGTAGGGCACGTTCAGCCACTTGTGCGCGTCGGTCGCCCAGGAGTCCGCGAACTCGACGCCGTCGACCAGGTGCCTGAAGCGCGGGCTCGCGGCTGCCCAGAGTCCGAACGCACCGTCGATGTGCAGCCACGCTCCCACCCTGGCGCACACCTCGGCGATCTCCGCGAGCGGGTCGAAGGCGCCCGTGTTGACGTTGCCCGCCTGAGCGCACACGATCGTCGGCCCGGCTGCGTCGCCGAGCGCGGCGCGAAGAGCGTCCGCCCGCATCCGCCCCTGACCATCGGCGGCGACGAGCTCGAGGGATGACGTTCCGAGTCCCAGCAGGCGCAGCGACCGGTCAATCGTCACGTGTCGCTCGCCGCCCGCGAAGACGCGAACCGGCGGCGCTCCGTTCAGGCCGTCCTGCGCGACATCCCAGCCGGCCCTTGCGAGGACGTGCTGGCGCGCGGCCGCAAGAGCAGTCGTGTTCGCGCCCTGGCCGCCCGTGACAAAGCCGCTCGAGACGCCCTCCGGCAGCCCAAGGAGGTCGACCAGCCAGCCCGCCGCGACTTCCTCCACGGCTGCGGCCGCGGGCGACGTCACGACGGAGAAGCCGTTCTGATCCCACACGGTCGCCAGCCAGTCGGCCGCCACCGACGCGGGCAAGGCGCTACCGATCACGAAGCCGAAGTACCGGCCGGTCTGAGTGCCCACCACGCCCGGCTCGGCCCCGGCGATCAACTCCGCGAGGAGCTGGGCGTCCTCGGTTCCCTCCTCCGGCAGCGTGCCGCCGAGCGCTTCGACCAGCTCGTCCGTCGAGGCTTCGGCCCGGACCGGCCGCTCGTCGAGCGTGCCGAGGAACTGCGCCGCGTAGTCGGCCGTCAAGCCGAGCAGATCCTTCACGGGGTCCACAGGGCTCCCAGGTACACGGCCGGGTCGCCGGACTGCCGACGCTGGAGGAAGCGCTGGATCGGCGGGTGCAGCACGATCCCGTCGAGCTCCTCGAACGTAAACAGACGATGGCCCCGCACCGCCTCGTCGCTCGACGCGACAGCCTCCAGCGACCCCTTCACCTCACCCGCGAAGATGATGTGGACGACGTGCTTCGTGGTCAGCGCGAGTCCGGGCGCGATCGAATCGACGATCGCAATCGGTCCCTCGAGTGGTGGCGCCACGATCCCGACCTCCTCAGCGATCTCGCGCTCGAGCGCGTCCATCAGCGTCTCGCCCGAGTGTACGCCGCCGCCCGGGAGCAGCCAGACATCGCGTCCGCGCTTGTCGTGCCGGCAGAGCAGGATGCCGTTGCCCCACCGCAGGAGCGCCGAGACACGGATCCTCGGCTCCGCTCCGATCATCCCGACGAGCCCAATCCGGCAGTGCCACGTTCGCTGAGCGAGAGCTCGTCCAGCTCGACCAACCGCACGCCCGCCGCCTCGACGAGGACGAGTTGCGCGATCCTCATCCCGGCCTCAACGACGAAAGGCGTCCGCTTGTCGGTGTTCAGCATGATCACCTTCACCTCGCCGCGGTACCCGGCGTCGATCAACCCGGGTGAGTTGACAACCGTGATTCCGTGCTTGGCGGCGAGGCCGGAGCGCGGCAGGACGAGCCCGGCCCAGCCCTCGGGCACCGCAATCGCGAGGCCCGTGCCGACCACACCTCGCTCTCCGGGGGCAAGCTCGAGCCGTTCGCAGGCCGAGAGGTCGAGGCCGGCGTCGCCTTCGTAGGCCTGCGAAGGAAGGATGGCGTCGTCACGCAGCCGCGCGACCGGAAGATCGATCACCCGCGTTCCGCCGCCGAGCCTTCGTGTGCGTCCGCGACGAGATAGCGGGCGAAACGCCGCACCTCGGGCTGCGGCAGGCGGGCGCGGACCAGCACCCCGTGCTCCAGGTCCTCGCGCTCGTGAATCGGTGCGCCGAGGGCGTAGAGCTCGGCGAGCTTCCCGCCGTCCTCGTACGGCAGCAGCAGCCGAACGTCCTCGTACCGGTCGGCGAATCGATCGGCGATCCTCGCCCGGAGCTCGTCGAGGCCCTCGCCCGTCACAGCTGAGATCTGCACCGCGCCCGGGAAGCCGTTCGCCAGCCGCTTCCGGCCGAGTGGATCGACGCGGTCGATCTTGTTCAGGACGATCTCCACCGGCACCTCGTCGGCGCCGATCTCATGCAGGACGGTGTCCACCGAGTCGATCATCTCCTCCAGCCGGTCGTCAGCCTCCGAAGCATCGACGACGTGGAGGACGAGATCCGAGACGAGCGTCTCCTCCAACGTCGAGGCGAAGCCCTCGACGAGCTGGGTCGGCAGCCGGCGGATGAAGCCGACGGTGTCGGTGACGAGATACCGCTTGCCGTCGTACTCGAAGGCGCGCGTGGTCGGATCCAGCGTCTCGAACAGGCGGTTCTCGACGCTCACCTCGGAGCCGGTGAGAGCGTTCAGCAGCGTCGACTTGCCGACGTTCGTGTAGCCGGCGAGCGCGACGCTGGGCGTGCCGCTCTGCGAACGCTCCTTCCGCCGGACCTTGCGCTGCTTGCCGAGGTCGCGCAGGCGGCGGCGCAGGAGTGAGATCTTGCGACGGGCGATTCGCCGGTCGGTCTCGAGCTGGGATTCTCCAGGCCCACGCGTTCCGACTCCGGCGCCGAGAGCGCCCGAACCGCCACCGAGGCGCTCGAGGTGCTGCCACATCCCACGCATGCGCGGCAGGTTGTATTCGAGCTGGGCGAGCTCGACCTGAAGCTTTCCCTCGGCACTCGTGGCGTGCTGGGCGAAGATGTCGAGGATCAGCTGCGTCCGATCGACGACGCGTGCCGTGAGGGCGTTCTCGAGCGCGCGCTGCTGTGACGGCTCGAGCTCGCCGTCGACGAGCAGGACCTCGGCCCGTGCATCGCCGTAGGCGTGCTTCAGCTCCTCGAGCTTGCCTTTTCCCACGTACGTTCGCGCGTCCGGGCTCGCCCGTTGCTGGACGAGCTCTCCGATCGGCTCGACGCCTGCCGTCCGCGCGAGCTCGCGCAGCTCGCCCAGCTCCTGCTCGGCGTCGGCGGACTTCGGGAGAACGGCCAGCACGAGCCCACGTTCGGGCTCGATAGGTTGCTGACGCGTCGTCACACCGGGGATTGTGCCACGCTTGTCGCCGATGTCCGTCCTCGCCGACCGGCTCGCGGCCCGCACGCTCGAGCTCGTGAACATCCCATCCGAGAGCCGCAATGAGGCGGAGATCGCTGCGCACGTCCGTTCGCTCGTCCCACCGTCCTTCGAGCCGGAATACGAAGGCGCCGACGCCTTCGTCTGGGCGCGGCCGAGGAGCGCTGGACGCCCGCTCGTCGTGCTCGCCGGCCACTACGACACCGTGCCTGCCCAGGAGAACGTCCCCGGGCGGATCGAGAACGGCGCAGTGGTCGGGCTGGGAGCGAGCGACATGAAGGGCGGCCTCGCGGTGATGCTCGAGCTCGCACGGGCGCTCGAGCAGGACGGGATCGAGCCTGCGGTCGACGTCGCCCTCCTCGCATTCGGCAAGGAGGAGCTGCCGGCCGAATTCAGCCCGCTGCCCGACCTCTTCGATCGCTCGCGCCTCGTGCACGAGGCAGAGCTGGCGATCCTGCTCGAGCCGACCGACAACACGATCCAGGCGGGCTGCCTCGGCAACCTGAACGCACGGCTCATCTTCCACGGGGTCAGCGGGCACTCTGCACGGCCCTGGACGGCCGAGAACGCCATCGACAAGGCCCTCGACGGCCTCCGCGCCTACGCCCGGATCGAGCCGCGGCCGGTCGAGATCGGCGGGCTGACGTTCACCGAGGTGGCAAGCATCACCCAGATCGAGGGCGGGATTGCGAGCAACGTCATCCCCGACCGGGTCGAGGCGAACGTCAACTTCCGCTATGCGCCCGATCGCTCCCCCTCGAGCGCCGACGCCTACCTCCGGAGCCTGCTCCCGGCGGGCGCGACGTACGAGCACGCGGGCGACTCTCCCCCGGCCCGGGTCGTCACCGACTCGCCGCTCGTGCACCGCCTTCGCGCGGCGGGCGACCTGGCGCTCGAGCCGAAGCAGGCCTGGACGAACGTTGCCGACTTCACCTCGCGCGGGATCGACGCGGTCAACTTCGGGCCTGGTGCCACGCGGTACGCGCACCGGCGCGACGAACAGGTCGAGATTGCGGCGCTCGAGCAGTCGTTCGAGTCGCTCTGGGCTTTCGTCACGGGTACGGTCTGACGATGCCCGTCTCCCCCATTCTCGAGCGGCAGACCACGTATCCGTTCGTCCGCCTGCGCGAGGCTGCCCGGCGCATCGAGGAGCGCGGGATCGAGGTGATCGACTTCGGCATGGGCGACCCGCAGGAGCCAACCGACCCGCTGATCCGCGAGGCACTCGTGGCCGGGCTTCGCGAGCGGATGGGGTATCCGGCGGCAGTGGGCCTACCGGAGCTGCGCGAGGCGATCTCCGCCTGGGCCGGTCGGCGCTTCGCCGTCGAGCTCGATCCGGACACGGAAGTGATCCCGACGCTCGGCAGCAAAGAGGCGATCTTCAGCTTCGCGCTCGCCGTCGTCGATGTTGAAGGGACGCGCGACGCGGTCGCGTACACCGACCCGGGCTACCCGGTCTACGAGCGAGGCGCCCTCTTTGCGCATGCACGACCGCTGGCATTTCCGATCTACGAGAAGGACGGCTTCCTTCCCGACCTGGACGCCATCGACGACGAGACCTGGGCTCGGCTCGCAGTCTTCTGGGTCAACTACCCCAACAACCCGACGTGCGCCACGGCGCCGCTCTCCTTCTACGAGCGGCTTGCCGGCCTCGCCCGGGAGCATGGATTCGTGCTGGCGTCCGACGAGGCGTACACCGAGCTCTGGTTCGGCGAGCCGCCCGCGTCGGCTCTCCAGGTCGAGGATCTGACGAACGTCGTCGTCTTCAACACGCTCTCGAAGCGGAGCTCGATGACGGGGTACCGCAGCGGCTTCGCAGCGGGCGACGCGGAGCTGATCGGCGCGCTGAAGGCCTTCAGGCCGACGGTCGGCACGGCTCCGCAGGAGTTCGTGCAGCGCGCGTCTGTTGTCGCGTGGGGCAACGAAGAGCACGTTGAGCAAACGCGTGAGCGGTACGGCCGCAAGCGAGCGCTCCTGCTCGACCTTTTCGAGCGGAAGGGAATCCGGGTCGCCGGCAGCGCGGCGACGATGTACCTGTGGCTCGCCGTCCCCGGGGGCGAGACATCGGAGGGGTTCGCGGAGCGCCTGCTCGAGCATGGAATCCTGGTCGCGCCCGGCTCGTACCTCGGCGCCGCCGGCGAGGGCTACTTCCGGGTCGCGCTCGTGCCCTCGGAGGCCGAGTGCGGACGCGCGGTCGCGATCCTCGAAGAGGTGTTGTGAACCCCGCGCTCGCCGAGGAGATCGTCGCTGCACTCGACAGCGGCGAGCGTCGCGTCGCGAGCAAGGTCGGCGACGAGTGGGTCGTCGACGTGGAGGCCAAGGAGGCGATTCTCGAGTACTTCCGCCTCCGCAAGGTCGAGCCGATGACGGTCGGGCCGTTCTCGTATCAGGACAAGATTCCGCTGAAGCAGCACGCGCCCGGTGTCCGAATCGTCCCGCCCGGGGTCGCCCGCTACGGCTCGTTCCTCTCAGAGGGCGTCGTGCTGATGCCCGGCTACGTGAACATCGGTGCCTGGGTCGGCCCCCGCACGATGGTCGACACCTGGGCGACGGTGGGGTCGTGCGCCCAGATCGGCGCGGACGTGCACCTCGCCGGTGGCGTCGGCATCGGCGGCGTGCTCGAGCCGCCCAACGCGACGCCCGTGATCGTCGAGGACGGCGCCTTCCTCGGCTCCCGCTGCATCGTGACGGAGGGCGTGCGGATCGGCGCCGGGGCAATCCTCGCGGCGAACGTCTCGCTGACCGCGAGCGTGCCGATCATCGACGTCACGGGCTCGGAGCCGGTCGAGCACCGCGGCGCCGTCCCGCCGCGTGCCGTTGTCGTTCCGGGTACCCGGCCGAAGGAGTTCCCGGCCGGCACGTACCAGATCGACTGCGCGCTGATCATCGGCTGGCGCGAGGAGTCGCACGACGAGCGCCTCAGCCTGAACGCCGTCCTGAGAGAATTCGAGCTGGCGGTCTAGATCTGGAGAGCAGCCGGTGAAGATGTGGAGAACCGGTTTGGCCCGGCACCGGCGGCCGTGGGATCGTGCTCAGCTATGGATCCCGACCGGCTCGCCGCCATCCCCCTCTTTGCTTCGCTCTCGAGCGACGATCGGGCTCGCGTCGCCGACGCCATGGAGCCGGTGACCGTCGCAGTCGGAGAGGCGCTCTGCCTCCAAGGTGAGTTCGCCTACCAGTTCTTCGTGATCGAGGAAGGAACCGCCGAAGTGATCATGAACGGCACGCGGGTCGCCGAGCTCTCCGCAGGGGACTGGTTCGGCGAGACCGGACTGCTCGTGACCGGACGGCGAGTCGCCTCCGTCGTGGCGATCTCGCCGATGCGGCTGTTCGTGATCTTCGAACAGCCCTTCCACCGTCTGGTGCGCGAGCTTCCCGACCTCGGCGAGCGGATCCGCGAGGTGCTTCCCCACCGCCCCTGGCTTCCGACCGCCCCCGCGCACTAGTAGGCGCCGCGCAGCTCGCCCTCGCAGATCTCCACTGCCGGTCCGACGAGCGTGATCCGATTCTGTTCGTCCAGCTCGACGCGGAGCTCACCACCCGGCATGCGGACCGTCACGGGGCTCTCGCACCAGCCGTTCGTGACGGCAGCAGCAGCTGCAGCAACGGCGCTCGATCCCGACGCGCTCGTCTCCCCCGCTCCGCGCTCCCAGACGAGCACCGTCAGCTCGTTGTCCCCGTCGACCCCGACGAGCTGGACATTGGTGCGGTCCGGGAAGCGCTCGTTGACCTCCAGCTGCGGCCCGAGCCGCAGGAGCTCTTCGCGTACCGGGTTGCCACGCACGACCGCGTGCGGGTTGCCGACGGATACCGCGGTCAGCTCGACCCGTTCATCCTCCAGCTCGACGGTCTCGATCTCCCCCACCTCCACGTCCCCGACGCCCATCGCGATCGTTCCGTCGTCGCGGATCGCTGCCGGATACGAGCGGCCGGAAACAGCGATCGTCACCTGCGTCGTGCCGGCGCGCCGCCCCAGCCAGGCGGCAGCGATGCGGCTGCCGTTCCCGGAGAACTCCGCCACCGAGCCGTCGGGATTCCAGATCACGATCTCGGCCTGCGCTCCCTGCACCGTGACGACCTCGAGGACGCCGTCGGAGCCGATCCCGTAGCGAACGTCGCAGAGCCGGCGTGCGGTCTCGGAGTTGAGCGGCGGAT
>JAXIPI010000318.1:0-3178 GCA_045403015.1 Gaiellaceae bacterium
GACGGCCGACAGGGCATTCTGCGCCAGGCCGTCGCGTGCGACCGCTGCGGGTTCGGGTTCCTCTTCGAGCTGCTCGACGACTACTACCCGGCGCCGAACACCGGCCTCGTTGCCTGCGACCGGAGCGGTCGCATCCTCGCGGCGGGCCGCGGCGTCTTCGAGCTGACCGGCTACCGGGATGCCGACCTGATGGGCAAGGACGTCGTGGAGGCCTTCGGCCTCGGAGGCTTCGAAGACGGCAAGAGCCCCATCGCCGTGGCGCTCGAGTGGGGCGTGCGGCAGCTCGGGGAGAAGCTCGAGCTGCGTTCGCGCGCTGGACAGATCAAGCCGATCACGGCCGACATCTTCCCGGCGTACGACGACGACGGCGGCCTGCTCGTCGCCCTTTCGCCGAGATAGCCGTGCACGAGAAGCGCATCGACCTCCGCTGGCGCGACCTCGACGCCTACGGTCACGTCAACCAGGCGGTCTATCTCACGTTCGCCGAGGAGGTGCTCGACGACTGGTTCCAGCAGAAGCTCGGGCTGAGACCCGGGACGGTCTGGGACTACGTCGCGGCTCGGACGACGATCGAGTACCGCTCCGAGCTTCGCCTGACCGACGTGCAGGTGGTCGGCTCCGCGTCACTCTCCCGGCTCGGCACGAAGAGCGTGACTGCGAACGTAACGCTCGCCGCGCCCGACGGACGACTCGTGGCCGAGCTCGAGCTGGTGGTCGCGGCGATCGACGGCAAGGGTGGTGTGAGCCGCCCGCTCACCGAGCAGGAACGGGCGGCTCTGGCCGAGGCCTAGCCCACTACGCGAAGCTGAACGTCGCCGCCCAGGTGATCGCTGCGAGCTTCGTCTGTCCCGCCACCGAAGGGTGGAGGTAGTCGCGCGTCGTCACGTCGCTGCGGACGAAAGCGGCGTTGAAGACCGCGTTCCCGTCGAAGCGGCACTGCGTATACATCGCGCAGACCTGTGCGAGCTGCGTGTTGTAGTCGATGTTCCGCTGGCGGACCCGCGCGCGCCTCGCGACGTCGCCGGGAAGGTTCGAGAACGGGAAGGCGAGCATCGACTGGCAGATGCCGGCGATCGCCCACACCAAGTTCGCACCGAGGTCGTACCGGTAGAGGGAGAACAGCTGGTAGATGTCCGGGATGCTCGAGACGAAGACGCGTGAGCTCAGCAGGCTCGCCGTGAGCGACGCCATCGCGGCCGCGAACTGAGCGCGGAAGACGCCGATGTCCGTCATGCCGGCCTCACTCGATGCGCACACGTCGTTCGCGCCCATCAGGATCGTCACGTACTCCGCGCGACGCCCGATCACGCCTTGCACCTGGCCGTAGAGGTCAGCCATGTCGGCGCCGGTCACGGCCTGGTTGTACGAGCGGCCGGTGATGCCTGGGTTGGATCCCCGGATGCGCCGGTAGTGCGAGTAGCTCGACGTCCCCGTCGACCATGAGGCGGACGGGCAGTCGACGTACGGGAACCAGCAGTCGTTGAACGCGCGCGTGATCGAGTCTCCTGTCGACGCGATCGAATTCGGGTAGGCGCCCTGCGCTGCTCCTGACAGCGCAAGCGAGACTGCGGCAGCGAACGGCAGAGCGAAGCGAAGCTTCATTGTCCCCTCCTCTAGATTTGCGGCGCGCCGATCCTCCCATCAGGCTCGGGCGCTGTCCAGACCCTCGCCGACGGGCAGAGGTCGTTCAACACGCAGTCTTCGCACAGCGGCCGGCGGGCGTCGCAGATCCGGCGCCCGTGCCAGATCAGGAGATGCGGGAAGCGGCCCCAGTCCTCCCGCGGAACGAGCTTCATCAGGTCGCGCTCGATCTTGACCGGATCCTCGTGCCTGGTCAGCCCTAGCCGCTGCGAGAGCCGGCGCACGTGCGTGTCCACCACAACTCCCTGCGGAGTTCCGAGCTCCGCAGCCACGACGTTCGCGGTCTTGCGCGCGACACCGGGCAGCCTCAGAAGCTCCTCGATCGTGCGCGGCACCTCGCCGTCGAACTCTTCGAGCAGCACACGCATCGTGCCCCGAATCGCCTTCGCCTTTTGCCGGAAGAACCCGGTCGCATAGACGTCGCGCTCGAGTTCCTCCGGCGGCACGGCGAGGTAGTCCTCCGGCCGCCGGTACTTCTCGAACAGGCGCTCGGTGACTCGGTTCACGTTCACATCCGTTGTCTGTGCCGACAACATGACCGAGACGAGCAGCTCGAGCGGATTGCGGAAATCGAGGGCGATGCGGGCATCGGCGTGCTCTGCCGCCAGGCGCTCGATGATCGGCCGGATCCGATCGCGTCTCCGCCCGACCGGCCGACGCGCCTCGCGAATGAAGCTACGTGGCAATGCTCTCGAAGTACGCCGACACTTCGTCCGGGTCCTCCGGGTCGAGCAGCAAGCCGGCGATCTGATCCACGCCGGGGTAGCCGCTCGTCCGCATAACGGCCACTGCCGCGTCGACCGCGTACGGCGTCTGCCGGAAATCGACGTCTTCGCCGTCCAGCAACGCCCAGAACGCACCCTGCTTCCCCTCGTACGGCATGCCCACGCTGCCGGCGTTGACGAAGCGGATCCCATCGACAACACGCTCGAACTGCACATGCGTGTGCCCCCCGACCACGAGGCTCTCCTCCACTCCCGCGAGAGCGGCTCGAAACCGCTCGTCCGACGAGACGCGGGTCAGGATCTCGTCGTCGTCGCGCGGGGAGCCGTGGCAATACAGGACGCCGCCGAGCGATACCGCCTGTGGCAGCTCGCTCAGGAATGCGACCGACGACGGGTCGAGACTGGAGACGATCCATTCGCACGTTCCCGCAGGCGCTCGCGGCGACTCACGGTCTGCGTTGCCGCGGACGAAGACCGCGTCGAGACCGACGAGCTTGTCGAGACAGTCGCGGGGGAACGGCCCCGCGACGACGTCTCCGCCGCAGACGATCCGATCGACCTCGAGCGATGCGACCTCCGCCAGCACGGCTTCCAGCGCGGGCAAGTTGCCGTGGACGTCACAGAGGGCAGCGACGCGCATTAGGAGACAGCGGCCAACTCGGGCGGGCGGGAGCGTAGACGCGTTCCGGCACAGACGACGTCGAGAGCGGGGCAGCCGGCGCAGATGAACTCGCTGGGGGTGGGATGGAACTCGCCCGCCCGGATCCTGCCGATCGCCTCCGAGAGCTCTGCCTCCAGCGCGGCCATGTCGT
>JAXIPI010000420.1:0-10750 GCA_045403015.1 Gaiellaceae bacterium
CCTGAAGGGTCGCTTCGCTCCCAACACCACTGGGACGGGATCGGACCGAAGCACGCACGCCCCCGTGTCTTCGCCTGCTTACTTGCCTTGCGCGGCGACGTCTTCGACCGGACGGCCGAGCTGCTTCTCCCACCAGTCGGACTCGCGCTCCTCCATCTGGATCTGGAGCTCGCCCACGTAGTGCGCGAGGTCGGTCTCCCGCTTCGCGAGCCGGAGCTCGAGCTCGGCGACGATCTTCTCGCGCTGTTCGAGCTTGACCTCGCGCAGCTCCGAGTCGGCCTCGGCGCGTGCCCAGCGGATCTCGATCTCGGCTTCGCGGTCGTCCATTTCGCGCATGCGGTCGGACAGCGACGCCTCGGTCTGGCTGAGTCGCAGCTCGCGGCGCTCGACTCGGGCGCGCTGCGACTCGAGCAGGGTCTCCGAGCTCGTGACCTCGGCCTCGCGGGCAGCCAGCTCGCGGCGAAGGTCGTCGAGGCGCGCTGCTTCAGCCTCTCGGTGCGCGAGTGTCTGCTCGTCCGCCTCTTCGCGGCGCAACTGCGACTCTCGCCGGTTCAGCTCGGCCTCGCGCGCAGCAACCTCGCTCTCCTTGGCGGAGACCTCGGCCCGCTTTGCGCTCATCGCCGCGACGACCTCGCCGGTGCCGGTGCGGTCCTCAGCGAGCCGCTCGAGATCCGCCGTCAGCCTGTCGGCCTTGGCCTTGAGCTCTGCCTCGCGTGCCTCGAGGTGCTCCTCGCGCGCCGTCACCGTCGCGCGCGCCTTGACGAGCTCGCGCTCGCGCTCGGCGACTCCCTTGTCCTGGTCCCCGACCTCGGATTCCTGTTCGCGGAGCAGCGCCTCGCGCGTCGCGAGCACTGCTTCGCGAGCCTCAACCCGCGCCGCAGCCTCGGCTGCCTTCGCATCGATGTCGGCGAGTGTCCGCTCGAGCGCACGCTCTCGCTGGGCGAGGGCGGCCTCTTGCTTGGCCAGCTCGGTCGAGGATTCCGCGCGCTCCCGATCGGCATTCTGGAGCTCGCGGAACTTGGTCGAGATCTGCTGCTCGCGCGCCGTCGTTCGTGACTCGGCAGCAAGCAGCTCAGACTTCAGGTCGGCGAGACGCTGTTGCTCCGCGGCCGCCGCTTCCGCGCGCTGTACGAGCTCCTGCTCGCGCTCCTCGAGCGTCGCCTGCTGAGCGGCGATCTTCGCTGCGCGAGTGTCGACCTCCGATGAGCGGAGCGAAAGGCTCTGGGCGTCTGCAAACCCTTCCTCGAGCCGCGCCTGCAGGTCTGCGAGCTCGTCGCGTGCCTCGCGCTCGCGTGCGATCGCCGTCGTAAGCTCGGCCCGGATTGCCTCCAGCTCGGTCTCCAGCTCGCCGTCCGGCACGCCGACGTACTCGGCGGCGACGACGACAGGAGATTCAGGAGCCGGCGGCTCGGCGCTGACCTCGACCGGCCGCTTCGAGGCGTTAGGATGCTGTTCGGCCTGCGCCTCCTCCTCGTCGCGTCGCCGCTCGAGCTGGCGCCGAAGGCCGGTCCCGAAGCCCTGCTCGGTCTCGTGCTCGGGATCGCGGGCGGCGGCCATCTCAGAACTCGAAAACGGTCATCAGGTTGAGCATGGCGGGCCCGAGGATGACGATGAACATCGCCGGGAAGATGAAGATCACGGTCGGGAAGAGCATCTTGATCGGCGACTTCATCGCCTTCTCCTCCGCGGCAGCCTGACGCTTGAGGCGGGACTCAGCGGCCTGCACGCGCAGCAGCCGGCCGAGAGAGATACCGAGCGTGTCCGCCTGGATGATCGCGCGCGTGAAGCTCGAGATCTCAGGCGTGGCCGCGCGGTCGGAGAGCTTCTTGAGCGCGTCGTGGCGGGACTCGCCGATGCGCATCTCACCGAGCGTGTGCGAGAACTCCTCGGCGAGCGCTCCCTCCATGTGCTCTGTCAGCTTGGCAACCGCCCCGTCGAACGCCAGGCCTGCCTCGACGGA
Organism: Gaiellaceae bacterium; assembly: GCA_045403015.1. Lineage (GTDB taxonomy): Bacteria > Actinomycetota > Thermoleophilia > Gaiellales > Gaiellaceae > Gaiellasilicea. Next base: position 1,961 of record JAXIPI010000420.1, read on the forward strand.
GACCGCCAGGAGATCGAGCGCGTCCGGCAGTTGAGCCCGCATCTCGTCCCGGCGCGCGCGAGCGCGGCGCGAGACGACGAAGCCCGGAACGATGAAACCGACTGCAGCGAGACCGAAGGCGAGCAGGAAGCCCAGCGTCGGACCGAAGAACGCCATGCCGATGAAGCCGAGGACGGCGCCGACGATCGCTCCAACGCTCTTCGCGGCGAGGAACATCGTCGGAGTGACTGTCCTGCCCATCCCGGCCGCCATCAGCCGGAACGAGATGTTCTCCATCGTGACCTTCGGGTTCAGCCGAAGCGCGAAACCGGCCAGGGACGCCGTCGCGGGAAGGAGCACCCGCTGGCGGAAGTGAAGGCGTTCGAGACCTGCGCCGGCGGTGCGAACCCGACCGTAGGTCGCGGCCCGCCGAACGGCAGTGCGGCGCTCGCGGCTCGGATGCGTGACGACCTCGCTGACGAGATAGGCGGCGGCAGCGAGTAGGAGTGCGGCGAGGATGAGCAACGGCATCTCTGAGTCACCCCTTGAAGTTGACGATTTTGCGGAGCATGAGCGAGCCCATTCCGATCATGATCAGGCCGAGTGCGAGCAGCTTCTGACCCGTCCCCGTTTGGAAGAGCGGACGCATGTAGTCCCTGTTGAGCAGCGTGATCGTGCCGGCCATGAAGAACGGCACGCCAACGAGGACGTAGGCGGACATCCGCCCCATCGCGGTCAGTCCCCTGATCTTGCGAGCGAATTGCTGCCGGTTGCGGACTGCGTCGGCGACCATGTCGAAGATGCCGGCGAGGCTACCGCCGACCTGGCGCTGGATCGTCACCGCAGTGACGACGAACGAGAGATTGCTCGAGCCCACGCGCTCGGCCATGTCGGCCAGCGCGTCGTCCATTGGTCGGCCGAGCCGTGTCTCGGTCAGCACGCGGTTGAACTCCTTGCTGGCGGGCGGCTGCCCCTCGTCGACCACGGCCTGGATACCCGCCCGGAAGCTGTGCCCAGCCTTGAGGGAGGCGGCAAGCGTGATGAGCAGGTCCGGGAGCTGGTCGTCGATGGCGCGCAACCGCTGGCGCGCCTTGTACCAGACGAAGCCAACGGGGAGCAGGGCGCCGACAAGCAGCGCGAGGAAGGAGAAGATCGAGCCCGCACCCGCGATCCCGAAGATCAGGGCGAGCAGGAGCGCCGAGCCGAGGCAGATATACGCGAGCTCGACCGTGCGCAGCGGCAGGTCGGCCCGCTCCAGGAGCTTGTGCAGCTTGTGCCAGGCGCTCAGGTTGCCGAACGCCCGCTCGGTTGCGCGCATCAGCGACGACGCGGTCGCGAAGCGCTCCTCCACCGGCCCGCGTGTGCGCTTGCGCTGCGGCTCACCGATATGCGGCGCGAGCCGCCGGCGCAGCCCGGCTCCGACCGGCGCCCTGAAGAGGAAGATCGCACCGACCAGGATGCACAAGCCGACCAGCGTGGCGACGAGCATCGGGCCGACGGCGAACACCGGCTGCGGCACCGCCGACTCCACGGCGGACCCGGCTGAGACGCCGGGCGCCACCGCCTTGGCGCGCGCGGCGCCTGCGGCGAGCTCGAATTGGTCGCCGGGACGGGCGGTCGTGAAGTAGGACAGCTGCCACGTCCGCCGCAGCTCCTGCGCGAGCGCCGTGTAGATCGCGTGGAGGGAAGCCGTTCCCGCTGCGCCGCTGTAGCGGCCGCCGGTCTCGGCGGCGAGGCGCTTGAGCGGTGCCGGCTTGAAGCTCGGGCTTTCGATTGCGATCGGATACACGGTGACCCGCGCATCGTTTGCGGCGGCGATCGCATCCTCGAGGCTGGCCTTGCTGGAGACCTCCTGGCCGTCCGTAAGCAGCACGAGGACGCGTGCCTGGTGCGGGTCGGAGGCGAGCAGTTCCGACGAGAGGATGACCGCGTCGTAGAGCGCGGTGCCTCGGACCTTGTCGACCTCGAGCCCGCGCAGCGCCGAGTCGGCCTCAGACGTGCCCGACGAGAAGCCGGTCAGCTGGAAAGCCTGTTTGCCGACCGCAACCACTGCGATCCGGTCGCTCGCAGGCTTCGAGCGGACAAAGGACCGTGCAGCGGCCGTCGCATCCTTCATGGCCCGGCCGAGCATGGATTGCGACCGGTCGAAGAGCAGCACGACGCTCTTCTCCCGGCCGAAGTTCTTCGCCGAATACCCGATCACCGGCTGTCCGTTCTCCGTCAGCTTGGGCGCCTTGTCCGCCGGCTGCGGCGTGACCACGGTGACCCGGACGGAGGGATACGCGCTGGTGTCCACAGCTGTGATCCGGGTGTTGCCGCTGGCGGCACCGCCGACTCCTGGGACGACAACGGCGACGAGAGCGACCGCGCTGAGCAGCGCTCGCTTCACTGGACACCCCCGTACGGCCCGGCGGAGAACGCCGGACGACTGCCAGGCACTTCGGCCCGGAAGAAGGTCGGGGGAAGCAGGACCCCGTTCGAGGCCATCTTCTCCAGGAAGTGCGGCTTCAGCCCTGTGCAGGCGAGGGGCGTAAGCAGGCGAGACCCCCGCATCACTCCCTGACCCTCCTCCGGCGGCTTGGCCACGAACAGGTCCTGCAGGGTGATGACGTCCGACTCCATGCGCAGGACTTCGGTGATGTGCGTGACACGGCGCGAGCCGTCCACGAGGCGTGCGATCTGTACGAGCACGTCGAAGGCGCTCGAGATCTGCTCGCGGATCGCGCGGTGGGGCAGCTCGACTCCACCGGTCATCACGAGCGTCTCGAGGCGGGAGAGCGCGTCCCGCGGCGTGTTCGCGTGGATCGTCGTCAGTGAGCCCTCGTGACCCGTGTTCATGGCCTGGAGCATGTCCAGCGTCTCCGCGCCGCGGACCTCGCCGACGATGATCCGGTCGGGGCGCATCCGCAGGGCGTTGCGGACGAGCTCTCGGATGCGGATCTCGCCCTGGCCCTCGATGTTCGGCGGCCGCGATTCGAGCGTGATCACGTGTTCCTGCTGCAGCTGGAGCTCGGCAGCGTCCTCGATCGTCACGATCCGCTCGTCGCCGGGCACGAACGCCGACATGGCGTTCAGCATCGTCGTCTTACCGGTGCCGGTACCGCCGGAGATGAGCACGTTCAGCTTGCCCTTCACGCAGGCGCCGAGGAACTGCCCGGCCTGCGGGGTCAGCGAGTTGAAGTTGATCAGGTCGTCCATCGTGTACGGATCGCGGGAGAACTTCCGGATCGTCAGCGTCGGGCCCTTGAGCGAGAGCGGCGGGATGATCGCGTTGACACGGCTGCCGTCGGGAAGACGGGCATCGACCATCGGCGACGCTTCGTCAATTCGCCGGCCGACCTGCGAGACGATCTTGTCGATGATGCGGAGCAGGTGCGCGTTGTCGACGAACGACACGTCCGTCCGCTCGACCCGGCCTCCACGCTCGACGAAGATCAGGTCGTGTCTGTTGACCATCACTTCACTGACCGAGTCGTCGCGCAGCAGCTCTTCGAGCGGCCCGTAGCCGAGCACGTCGTCTGTGATCTCCCGCTGGATGCGCCGCCGCTCCTCGCGGGTCAGCGGCGTCCGGTCGAGGGCGAGCTGCTCGGCGACCGCATGCAAGACGCGTTCCGTGAGGTCCTCAGCGCTTTCGCGCTTGAAGAGCTCTGGGCCGAGCTTCGCGATGACGGCGTGATGGATGGAGCCTTTCAGCTCGGCATACGGGTCGCCCGCGCGGGGGGTAACCGCCGGCGCATTCGGCGCGGCGGGGGTGGTAACGGGGCCGGCGAGCGCAACCGGACGCTCTGCGATTACGTTCGCGGCCCCGTTCTCGTTTTGCTTTGAAAGTCGGTCGTGGAGACCCATGATCAGGACCTCGCAAGCGTGGCGAACTTACGCTTCTTCTTCGGCTGTTCCTGGACGAGGAGAGCCTTGGCGACCTGCCGGATCGCACGGGCGAAGTCGCAGCCCGTGTCGGAGATCGCGGGCGGCGCGCCCCGGTTGACACCCAGTGGCACAGCACGATCCGAGGGAACCTCGAAGTTGATCTTCACGTCGAGCGCACCTTCGACCTCGCTCTTCTTCATCCCGACCTTCGAGTTCGCGCGGTTCAGGAGGAAGCGGATCCGGGTGGCAGGGAAGGAGAGCAGGTCCAGCGTCTGGAGCGACAGGCGGACGTTCTTCAGGGTCGGAACGTCCAGCCCGCAGACCATCAGCAGCTCGTCGGTGCGGTCGAGCGTCGCCAGCATCGGGCCGTGGAAGAACGGCGAGGTGTCGACGACGATCACGTCGTACGACTCCCGCGCCACCTCGAGCAGCCGGGCCAGCTTGGACTCGGTCACGAGCTCTGCGTCCTCGGGACGGAGCGGCGCAGGCAGGATGTCGAGCCCGCACGTGTGCTTCGTGATGTAGCCCGCGAGCTTCTCGGAATCGAGCTCACCCGGGGCCACGACGAGGTCGTAGATCGTCTTGTCCGGCTCGAGGCCGAGCATGATCGCGGCGTCGCCGAACTGCAGGTCGAGATCGAGCAGGAGCGTGCGCCGGCCTTCGTGCTTCGCGAACGAGGCAGCGAGGTTCGTGGCCGTGACGGTCTTGCCCGTCCCGCCCTTGGGCGAGAAGACGGTGATGATGCGGCCCTGGCGGGCGTGTCCTCCTTCCGCCACCAGACGGCGGCCGGCATGGCCCGCCTTCCGGAGCGCGAAGACGACGTTGTCAGTCAGCTGCGGCAGCAGCAGGACGTCGGCGACGCCCTCGGCGTCCAAGGCTTCCTCGAGCAGGGCAGACGACTCGCCCGACGCGAGGATCACGATCGGCGAGCGCGTGTGCTCACGGATCGCAGCAACCTCGTCCGCGGGGAACGTGGCAGACCTGGTGGCGTGCACGACGACCTGGAGGTGCCCGCCGGCGAGGGCGGCTGACGCCTCCGCGACGTTCTCGCTCCAGCCGACGAAGTCGAGCTCGGGATGTGCTGCCAGCCCTTCGCGCAGGCGGTCGAGCCCGTCGCAGGAGCCGGTGACGTAGATGCGGGTGCTCTCGCTCATTGGTTTCCCTCCACCGGGGCGTTGCCGACGCGTGCGTCCTCGAGCTGCTTCGGGCGGACGCCCTCACGCAGCAGGGAGTGAGCACTCTCGACGTTCTCTGGACTATCGGCAGCGTCCACACCGGGCCGCAGCTCCATGTGCCACTGACCGTTCTTCATGGCCCAATACAGCTTCTGGACCTGGAGATCGGTGACTGCAATCGTGGCCGAAAACGGGCTCGTGCCGGCCGAGGTGACCTTCTCTGCAGTGCCAGTCTCGTCGGGCGCCCTCAGAACCAAGATGTTGCGCAGGATGATCCGGCTGTAGTGGGTCGTGCTCCCCTCGGGATACGTGAACGAGGTGACGACGTCGACGCGATCGCCGTCCTTGAGCGTTCCGGCGAGCAGCTGATCCGAGTCGCCGGGAACCGAGATTGCGCGCTGCAGGCCGGTCAGCTGGGCGAGGATGCCCCGCTCCGACGGCGTTGCGAAACGGCGCGTGGACACTTGCTCACCGGCGTAGATCGGCTCGGTGGCAACGAGCGTGGCGAGCTGCGCCGGGTTCGAGATCGCGCCGGGGACAACGCCTCTGCGGACGATCTCGGTCTTGTTCATCATCCCGCTGCGAACCACGTCAGCGCCGGATGTGCCGGCCGGGATGTCGACCTTGGCGACGTAGACCGGGACGTTCGTTTCGTTCTTGCGGACATCGCGCTGGTAATTCGTGACGTAGAAGCTCGTCAGCAGGGCAGCGACGAGCGCCAACGCGATCGCGATCGAGATGTTTCTGATGCGGTACGTCATGAGCGTCTTCCTTCTTTCTGCTAACGGGGGAACAGTTGAGAAAAATTTGGCGGGCTATTCCACGCGTTCTACGGTCTTGCTGCGCAACGTTCCCGAAGCAACGACGACGCCCATAATGTTGAGGTCGTACGGGTACGTCGCTTCGACGGTGACGTCTGCGCCAGGCGCCCACGCGGTGGCGGTGACAACGACACCGAAGTCGGCCGGCTTGAGTCCGGGTGCAGCAGCGCGGGTAGCCGCCTCTGCGAGCGCGGCCGGATTGGTCGCGGTGCGGCTGACGGCACCCTTGCGTGCACCAACGCGCGTTGCGTCGGTCAGGGTGATGTAGTCGTTGTAGAGCATCCCGAACTGGATGATTCCGAACACGACCAGCAGGAGGATCGGCACAACGAGGGCGAACTCGACCATGGTCTGGCCGCGATCGTTGCGAATATCGATTCTCTTCTTGGTCATTGTGTTTCCTGACTTTCGATGAGTGGGGCGGCGTCCCCGGAACGTGCCGGGGACGCCGCCTTGGCACTCAGGACAGGCTCCTGACGATCGTGACCGCGTTGTCGATAGACGTCGCAATCGCACCCGACAGGACCCCGAAGGCGGTGATGATGGCGATCACGATCACACTGAGGACGAAGGCGTATTCGGCCATCGTCTGACCCGATTCCTGGCTCAGTGAGATCCTCTCTCTCATCATCATCGATCCTCCTTCTTGGTTCATGCTTACGGGCCGAGAATCCCGGTGACACGGGTCAGCGCGCCGGTGATGGCACCCGACAGGGCCGTCAGGGCAACGACGACGATCACGGCAATCACGGCGAGAACGACGCCGTACTCCGCCATCGTCTGGCCCTCCTCGCGGCGAAGACCTGCGAGCCGGTTCTGAATGGAGACGAAAAGCTGCAGCATGTAATTCACCTCCCTTCGGGCAGGAGAGAGCGGTAGACGTCCGGGCAGAATGTGGCTACCCGGAAAGTCTTGGAATGTGTGGTGCGATTGGCGTTGCGGTCCGGCACGTGAGAAACCCTTCTCTCATCGGCGAGCCGCTTTCGCCTGATTTGATGTGGTGCTCTTCCGGTGAGAACATCGTTCAGCGGCCGGACACTGAGAAGCCCCTTTCGGGGGAAATCTTGCGCGTGTCATTCAAAGTTCCCCCATAAGAGTGAGAAGGGCTAAAGGTGCTGCCGATAAGAGGAATTCACGGAACCGTCGGCGGCGCGGTCTGAAATCACAGCCGCCGGACGGAACCGTGGACCCGGCGCCGATGAAGAGGAGCTGGGTCGATGCCAACACGGAACCGAAACTTTCTACGGATGCTTTTGCCGTTCGGCCTCCTGGCCGTCGCGGTACTCAGCTTCATTCGCCGCAAGAGCGACGACTGGGAGTACGAGACGGCGGCTGAGGATGCGGAGGTCCGCGACGTTCCACTCGGGTCCCAGAGCGGCCGCCGCCGCGGTCCGACGGCACGCTTCGCCATGGTCGCCGCGTTCACGTCGCTGGTCTTCGCAGGAGCCGCGTTCACCGCGGGCGCCGGCGATCAGCTGTCGAAGCTGCTCGAGCCCGACGACGCGGCTGCACTCCAGGCGGGTCTCGCCGACGCTGCCGCAGCGGCAGCCGCGGCGCCTGCCGCACCGGTCGAGGCGGCACCAGCCGAGGCCGCTGCTCCCGAGGCCGTGCCGGCCGCACCTGAAGCTGTGCCCGCAGCGAGCGAGAGCGAGCCGGTCGCGGCTGAGTCGGCTCCCGCCACCGAGGCCGTTTCAACATCGGACACGTCCGTCGCACCAGAGACGGCCGTGGAGGCAGAGCCCAGTGCCGTCGTCCTCTCCGCCTCATCGGCGAAGAGCGTCGCGAGCACACACGCCGCCCCGTCGGCCGTCACCAAGCCCAGGGCGAAGGTTGCAAAACCTGCGCCCGTGAAGCACAAGGCTCCGGCAAACAAGAAGTGGGTCGTCAAGCGCGCCGCAGCCGCACCTGCGCCGGCACCCGAGATCGAGCATGCACACGAGGCCGGATTCGGAGAGCCGACCGTCTGGCTCAACCGGGCCTTGCCGGATCCGACGCCGCCGTCGGCCCGGTTGACACGCGAGTTCGCACACCAGCTCGTGTCGGTCTCCAAGCGCCACGGTGCGGATTGGGCCGCCGTGCTCGGCGTCCTCCGTGCTCAGGGCGAGCGTGGATCCGTTCCCGCTTCGACCCACGAGCTCAACACCATCGCTGCTCGACTCGCCAACCAGAAGGCCTGGCGAGGCGCACTTGCGCTCTCAGGTCGCACCGGCTTCGCAGACAGCGCCGAGGCACTGGCCGACCTGTACCGGGCGGTCGGGATCGAGACGCTCGTCACCGGCTACGAGGCTTCGAAGGACCGGCTCGTGAAGCGCCTGCTGGCCGCCGACAACGTGTGGATATACGGTGGCGGCCGCGATGACATCGCCGCCGGACGAATCGATGTCAGGATCCTCGTCGTGATCAGCTATCTGAGGGAGCGCCACGGCGAGGTGACCGTGTCCAGCCTCTTCTCCGGCCACCGCAAGTTCGCCCGGCCCGGAGTCGTCTCCGCCCACATCTACGGCCACGCGGTCGACATCGCCGCGGTCGGCGAAGTCTCGATCGCCGGTCACCAGCAGCCCGGCGGGATCACGGAGGCAGCTGTCCGCTCGCTGCTCCTCCTCCCGGCAGAGTTGCAGCCGCAGCAGGTCATCTCCCTGCTGGGCCTCGGCGGCCCGTCGTTCCCGCTGCGCGACCACGGAGACCACATCCACGTTGGCTTCTGAGGTCGTCGTCCTGACCCGCGAGGACGGGCGCGTCGTCTGCGAGCACTTGCTCGTGGCGGCGCGCCCGTTTCAGCGAATGAGGGGACTCCTCGGCAGACGCAGCCTTCCGGCCGGTGAGGGAATCCTGCTCCGCCCCGCCGGCTCCGTGCACATGTTCTTCATGCGGTTCGCGATCGACGCGGTCTTCCTCGACGGCGATCTGGTCGTGATCGACATCGCGCACGACCTCCGCCCCTGGAAGAC
>JAXIPI010000105.1:0-11269 GCA_045403015.1 Gaiellaceae bacterium
GCGACGCCGAGATCGCCGACCGGCTGGCGACGTTCGTGGACGAGATCCGCGCGCTCTACCCGCTGGTCACCCTGCCGGAGGACAAGACTCCGGCGTCAGCGGCATCTCCTCTTCTGTGAAGCGAATTGCGCTCCTCACCGCCGGCGTGCTCGCACTCGGTGTCGCCGTCGCCTCGGCCGCCAAGCTCCCGCAGGCGCCGGCCTGCCCGGTCTTTCCGGCCTCGAGCCCCTGGAACCAGCGGGTCGACAAGCTCCCCGTCGCGGCGGAGTCGGGCCGGATCGTCGCGGCGATCGGCGTCGACGACCACATGCATGCCGACTTCGGCTCCGGCCTGTGGGACGGCGGGCCGATCGGAATCCCCCTCACGGTCGTCCGAGGCACCCAGGCGAAGTCGCGCGTTGCGTTCCAGTACGCCTCCGAGTCGGACAAAGGGCCGTACCCGATCCCGAAGAACGTCGCGATCGAGGGTGGCCGCCAGTCCGACGGCGACCGCCATGCGCTGATCGTCGACCGGGACGCGTGCAAGCTCTACGAGCTCTTCGCCCTCTACCCGACGGCGAGCGGCGGCTGGCGCGCAGGCTCGGGTGCGATCTTCGACCTCCGCTCCAACAAGCTGCGTCCCGCCGGCTGGACCTCGGCGGACGCTGCGGGCCTGCCGATTCTCCCCGGTCTCGCCCGCTACGAGGACGTCGCGAAGGGCCGGATCGACCACGCGCTCCGCTTCACGGTCTCCGACTCACGCCGCGCGTACGTCTGGCCGGCGAGGCACTTCGCGAGCGACAACACCGACCCGAACCTGCCCCCGATGGGTATGCGCTTCCGGCTCAAGCAGAGCTACCCGATCGCAGGCTTTCCGCGCCAGGCGCGGATCGTGCTCCAGGCGCTGAAGGAGTACGGGATGATCGTCGCCGACAACGGCTCCAACTGGTTCCTCAGCGGTGCGCCGAGCCCGAAGTGGTCGAACGACCAGCTGCACACGCTGCACCGCGTCCCAGGCTCGGCCTTCGAGGTCGTCGACGGGACGAAGCTCAGGAACTGACGCGGCGGGCGCCGACGAAGGACGACGACCTGCTGGCGAGCGAGGCGACGCGGACACCCGCGCCCGAGTGCGGTGCGTCGATGAAGCGGCCCTTGCCGATGAACAGGCCGACGTGGCCGAGCCCGGAGAAGAAGACCAGGTCCCCGGGCTTCAGCCCCCAGCGAGAGACCTGCGCCCGTAGCGGTACTGGGAGGCTGCATGGTGCGGCAGGCTGACGCCGAGCTTGCTGTACACGTACATCACGAGGCCGGAGCAGTCGAAGCCGTGCCTGGGGCTGGCGCCGCCCCAGGCATACGGGACGCCGAGGTAGCGGCGGGCGAGCCGGGCTGCGCGCACCCCGACCGGGGCCTTCGGGCGCGACCGCTTCGCGGCGTGCGCCTTCCGGGGCTTCGCTCTCCTCTGTGCAGCGCTGAACGTGGCGCCGCTCGCCCCGGCGGCCTTCGAGTGGGTGGCGCCGTGGACGGCGACGGCCGCCCGCTGCGCCGACACAGCGTCGGCCGAGGAGGTCTGACCGCTGGCGTACACAAGCGTGGCGAGCGCGACAGCGCAGAGGATGCGTAGTTGCATGAGATCGAGAGGACGAGCTGCCCGGCAGTTCTGCCGGACGGGAGGTCAGCTCAGGTTGCGCCAGTCGAAGAGGTGACGAGCAGGCGTAGAGATGGGCCGCAGGAAAACATCCGGCGTCCAGGGTAGCCCTCGTCCGGACCCAGGAAGTAGCCCAAATGGGGGATTCCGGCCACGACCTCAAGGACGCATAGCATCTGGTGATGCGTCCCCGTCCCAACCGGATCGACCGCCTACCCGAGCAATACTTCACGTCGCTGCTCGCGCGCGTCGCGGCCACGGCGGCCGAGCCGGGTGAGCCGCTGATCGATCTCGGACGCGGGAATCCCGACGTGCCGCCGCCGGCGCACGTCGTCGACGCCCTCGTCGAATCCGCGCGCGAGCAGACCTCGGCGGTGCACGGGTACGCGCCCTTCGCGGGCCTGCCCGAGCTTCGCGAGGCGATCGCCGAGCGCTACGCGAACGTCTACGGCGTCGAGCTCGATCCGCACCGGGAGGTTGCCGTCGTCCCGGGCACGAAGACGATGCTCATCGAGGTCGCGCTCTGTGTCGCGGGACCCGGCGACGCGATCGCACTGCCCGACCCCGGCTATCCGGACTATCGGTCCGCGGTCGCGCTCGCAGGAGCGGAGCACATGCCGTTGCCGCTCGACGAGGCAGGGCGGCCCGAGTGGGACGCGCTCACGAGGAAGCCGACGCTCATCTACCTCAACTATCCGTCGAATCCAACCGGGGCCGCAGCGCCGAACGGCGTGTTCGGCGAAGCCGTCGCCCTCGCCGACTGGACGGACGGAACCGTCCTGCACGACTTCGCCTACGGCGACCTCGTCTACGACGGGCGCAACCCGCGGAGCTTTCTCGCCGAGCCGGGTGCGCGGGAGGTCGGGGTCGAGCTCTTCTCCCTCTCGAAGAGCTACGGCATGGCGGGCTGGCGGCTCGGCTTCGTGCTCGGAAACGAGGAGCTCGTCGCGCGCGTGACGTGGCTGCAGGAGCACGTGCGGGCCGGGATCTTCGTCGCGCTGCAGCGGGCTGCGATCGCAGCGCTGACCGGGCCGCAGGAGACGGTGGCTGAGCGGCGGGCACTGTACGAAGCCCGTCGTGACCGGGTCTTCGCGGCTCTTCCCGCACTCTCACCCCGCTGCGAGGGAACGTTCTTCGTCTGGCTCCAGCTCCCGGACGGGTGGTCGTGCGAGCGCCTGCTTCAAGAGACGCGGGTCGCGCTCGCACCGGGCGAGGGGTTCGGGACGCGTGGGCGCGGCCGCGCACGGCTGTCCCTGGCCGTCTCGGACGAGACGCTCAACTCCGGTCTCGAGCGGCTCCACCAGGCGCTGGAACCGTGATGCGCAACGCGGTGTAGTACGGGCATGAAGGCGCTGTTCGTACTCCTCGCCGCCGCATCGGTGCTGCTCTTCCTGCCCGCGGCGAACGCAAAGGACTTCGGCCCCGGCGATCTGCGCGTGTGCAACGCGACACGCTGCGTCCCGATCGTGAAGCGCGACGTGCTCCCACTCCTCGGCTCCTTCTACTTCAGCGGCCCAGCCCCGGCACACCTCCGCGCACCGGCGCTCGGAGCGGCGTACTACCAGTTGCGCTTCCGGAACGGTTACGCCACGGGCATCGTCGCGACCCGGAGGCTCGACCGGTTCCTGAGCTACGGCGTCCACCTGGAGCGTTTCGACGCCGGTACGTGGTACGCGGTCCCGCGCCGGCTGTCGGCCGAGCTGCGGCGGCTGACCGTGGGCATGCGCCCGCTCCGCGTCACCCCAGCGGCGCTCGACAAATCGCATTGACGGGCTAGCGACGCGCGAGCCGGCGGCCGACCGCCCACGCCGCCAGCAGGCCGAGCGCCGAGACGACCTGCCAGCCGATGGCGACGCGGTTCACGTCGACGGCCGGGCGCCAGACAACCTCGCCGTCCCGAATGACGTAGGCGCCGACGGGGCGCGCGGCGACACCGAAGCCGCCACCACCGTTGCCCTCCGAGTCGCCGCCTCCCCCGCCTCCGCCGCGAACCGCTGCCGCGGGAATCACCGTCGTGCCTTCCTGCTCGATCGGCTCGCCGTAGACACGGCGCACGGTGATCGCGTCGCGCGCACCGCCAAGAATCTCGTCGATGTTCGGCACCGCTCAACCCCCCTCTTCGAAATCGTTCCCTCGCCACCTAGCCGGGAAGCCAGCCGTCGCCGTACCGCGTCGGCTCCGGATCCGGAAAGCGAGCATAGGCCTGCTTCCGGTCAGTCGTCTCGACTTCGACGCCCGCGCCGTGCCGGAGCGCGACCGCATCGACGGGATAGCCGCCCCAGCCTGCCTCGGCCTGGTGCGCACGCGCGCCAACACCCAGAACGACGCAAGGCGCGTCTCCGGCCCCGACGATGATGTGCCTCGTCTCGGCCGGGCAATGCACGAAGTCCCATTGCCGCAACGGCCGCTCCTCGCCCTCGACGAGCAGCAGCGCCTCGCCCGAGAGAACGAGGAAGTCTTCCTGATCCGCTTCCCAGTGGTACATCCCGATCGGCTCACCCGGGCCGAGCACGAAGAGACTCACTCCGAGCTGAGGAAACTCCGGTTCGCCTTCGAAGGGCAACCGCTTCCCCCGCCCCTCGCGGTGTCGCCAGCGGGCCTCCCGCGCGTTCAGGACGAACCATCCCTCCCCTGCGGCTACAAGTCCGTGCTCGGTTTGCTCGAGGGGTGCCTCCGGAACCATCCTCCGATCATAGGTTGAGCCGCGTCCAGTAGAGCTCGGTGCGGAGCGGGTGGCGGTAGTGCTCCTCCGGCACGAGCTCCGTCAGCTCTGCGAGCAGGCGCGTCCGGTCCGGCTCCGGCAGCGCGGCGACCATGCTCCAGGATGCGACCTGCGCGACGATGCCGTTTCGGTCGAGCTCGACCGGATTGGGGTAGCTGGCTTCGCTGAGCGGCTCGAACGGCCCTGGGAACGGTGCCCGCCAGAGACCTGTGCTGACAGTCTGCTCGGGCGGCTTCTCGATCGCGTGTGCGTGGTACGTCTCCCAGAACGCCTCCGGCAGCTTCGGCTCGAAGTCGCCGGCAACCTGGTTGAAGAGGATTGCGAGGATGCCGCGCGGCCGGAGCACCCGTGCGATCTCGCGCAAGGTGCCATCGCCTGCGAACCAGTGAAAGGCCTCGCCAACGAAGACCGCGTCAACCGAGTCGTCGGGGAGTGGGATGGCGTCAGCGCTGCCCGGAACCGCCTCGGCCTCCGGCACGACCCGCTCCAACACTGCCCGCATGCCGTCGAGCGGCTCGACCGCGATCACCCGCGCGAACCGACGGACGAGCTGACGCGTCAGCTTCCCCGTGCCGGCCGCGAGGTCGAGCACGACCGCGTCCGACGGAAGATCGAGAGCGTCGAGCGCTGCCTCCGCGTACCCCGGCCGGCCACGCTCGTACGCCTCGGCCGTCCGGTCGAAGCTGCGAGCGAGCTCGCTCAAACTCCCGCGAGGAGGAACGCGCGGCTCTCACGCAGCATCTCGCGGGCGATCACCAGCCGCTGCACCTCCTGCGTCCCCTCGTAGATCTGCGTGATCTTGGCGTCACGCATGAAGCGCTCGACCGGGTATTCCTTGATGTACCCGTAGCCGCCCAGGATCTGAACAGCTTCGACCGTGACCTCCATCGCGATGTCGCCGCAGAAGAGCTTCGCCATCGCCGAGGCCTTGGTGAGCTCTGCATCGTCGGCGCTCTCGTCGCACATCTGGCCGAAGCGGTAGAGGAGCCCGCGCGCCGCCTCGCACATCGTCTCCATGTCCGCCAGCTTCGCCGCGATCAGCTGGTGCTCCGCGATCGGCTTGCCCATCGTCTCGCGCGTCTTCGCGTACTCCAGAGCGTAGTCGGTCGCGCCCTGCGCAATTCCGAGCGCCTGCGCAGCGACGCCCGGTCGCGAGCGGTCGAGGATCCGCATCGCGATCTTGAAGCCCTCTCCCTCCGAACCGAGCAGGTTCGCGACCGGGATGCGGCAGTCGTCGAAGGTCAGCTCGCCGGTCGTCGACCCCGAGATGCCCAGCTTCGGCTCGAGCCGCGCAACCGCGAAGCCCGGCGCGTCAGCCTCGACGAGAAACGCTGAAATACCGGAGTGGCCCGCATCGGGGTCCGTCTTCGCGAAGACGGTGTAGAGATTCGCGACACCCGCGTTCGTGATGAAGCGCTTGCCGCCGTTGAGGACGTACTCGTCGCCGTCGCGGACGGCAGTCGTCCGCATCGCGGCTGAGTCCGAGCCGGAGCCTGCCTCGGTGAGTGCGTACGCGGGCAGCCACTCACCGCTTGCGAGCCGCGGCAGGTACGCCTCCTTCTGCACCTGGGAGCCGGCGAGCTTGAGGCCGAGAGAGCCGAGCTCCTGCACGGCGAGCAGAAGGCCACTCGTCGCGCAGACCTTCGAGACCTCTTCGATCGCGACGAGCGCGAGCAGCGTCCCGGTGCCCGCGCCGCCCCACTCCTCGTCGTAGAGGAGCCCGAACAGCTCGTGCTCGCGAAAGAGCTCGACGATGTCCCATGGGAACTCGTGCGACTCGTCGATCTCGGCCGCGCGCGGAGCCACGCGGTCGCGTGCAAGCGTGCGCACGAGCTCGCGGATCTCGCGCTGCTCGTCGGTCAGGACGTCCCAGGCCAAGGTCCGAGTGTAGAGCAGCAGCGCTGCCGGTAGCCCTTCCCGGCAGCGCTGCGTAGAGCCGCTAGGGGAGCGCCAAGTACGGGGCGAGGAAGGTTTGCGCATCCTCGCTGTCCGTGCGCGTGTTCACGCTCGTCGCCCAGCACGGAACGTCGCCGGTCGAGACGACCGACACGACGACGGGTCCGTTCGCGGTGTCGACGAAAGTGGGGCCGCCGGAGTCGCCGTAGCCCGTTCCGGAGTTGCCCCGGTGGATGTTCTGGTTCAGGTGGATCATCTCCGGGTTCAGTGCGCTGAACGCCGAGATCGTCCACTTCCGGATCCCGTCGAACGGGAACGTCGGGCCGACCGTCGGGACGACGAGCTGCTCGGCCGAGCCGTAGCCGACGTTCAAGAACGACGCGCTTCGCAGTGCACCGGTGTCCCACAGGTCGTCGAGGAAGCCGAGCGGCGCGACCGTGGCGGGCGTGATCCCCTGGACCGGCTCGTCCAGGAGGACGAGAGCAGTGTCGTGCTGGTACGGCGCCTTGTAGCGCGGATTCGTGACCACCTTCCCGTGGTACGACGTCGAGACGATCGTGTGATCGGCGTTCAGTCCGAAGTTCGGATCGAACGTGACGTACGCCTCGTCGGGACCTCCCGCCGTACAGTGCCCGGCGGTCAGGAAGACACGCGGCGAGACGAGCGTGCCGGAGCAGATGATGCGCAAGCTGCCGTCCGCCCGCTTCGCCAGCAGGGCGCCGACGTTCGGATGGGCATTGCCGTCGACGTGCGCGTCGCCGGTCTGCGCGAGCGCGACAGCTGTTGCGCACAACGCGAGCACCAGTGCGGCGCCCACCGCGGTGAATCTTTTCATGGATCCCCCCTCCGTTCTGGGCCCGGTGCCGGGTCCGGCGGGGATCATAGAACGGGCGCCGACCGCCGGCTGCCGCTTACTCGGGGTCGTCCCAGGTGAAGACGACCGACGGTGCCGAACGCTCGAACGGCCCGTGGTAGACGGCTTCGATGTTGTTCCCGTCGGGATCGAGCACGTAGGCGCCGTAGTAGCCGGGATGGTACGACCGCTCGCCGGGAGCGCCGTTGTCGCGCCCGCCGGCAGCGAGCGCAGCCTCGTAGAAGCGGTGCACGGCGTCCTGGTCGGCTGCCTGGAACGCGAGGTGCATGCCCGTCGTCGGCGTACCGTCGGCGCTGATGTAGAGCTCGTCGCTTGCGAGCGCGTGGTCGCCGACACGGAGCTCCAGCCCGAGCGACGCGAGCGCGGCCTCGTAGAAGCGGCGGCTCGCCTCGAGGTCCGAGACCCGGAGGTGCACGTGATCGAAGAGACGTCCTGCGTGTGCCTCAGGCATTGGCTCCAAGGATACGACCTCGAACCTCGCCGAGCGGCTCGCCGCGGAGAACGACCTCGTCGCCGTCTTCGAGGAAGCTCCGCCCGCTCCCGTCCGCGAGCTGCAGCGGCTCCTGCCCGTTCCAGGTCAGCTCGATCAGACTTCCCTCGCTGCCGCGCTCCGGGCCAGAGATCGTGCCCGAGGCCATCAGGTCGCCGGTCCGGATGTTCGCGCCGTTCGAGGTCGCGTGTGCGAGCTGCTGCGGCATCGTCCAGTAGAGGCCTCGTGCGTTTCCGCGCGAGACAACAGCTCCGTTCAGCTCGACCGCGAGCGGGATGTCGAACGCCCAGTCACCTTCGACGCGCAGGTGCGGCAGCGGCTCGGGATCCTGCTCGGGTGCCGGCACCCGCCGGTCCTCGAGGAGCGCGAGCGGTGTCACCCAGGCGGAGATCGAGGTGGCGAAGCTCTTGCCGAGAAACGGCCCGAGCGGGACGTACTCCCAGGCCTGGATGTCGCGGGCGCTCCAGTCATTGACGAGCACGACTCCGAAGACGTGATCGCGGAACGCCGATGCGGCCACCTGCTCGCCCACCGAACTCGGAACGCCGACGACGAAGCCGAGCTCGAGCTCGATATCGAGGCGGCGCGAGGGGCCGAACGACGGTCGGTCCGCGTCGGGCGGCCTGGACTGTCCAAGCGGGCGGCGCACCGGTGTCCCGCTGACGACGACGGTGCCGGCGCGGCCGTGATAGCCGACCGGCAGGTGGCGCCAGTTCGGCAGCAGCGGCTCGGAGTCGGGGCGGAACATGCGGCCGAGGTTCGTCGCGTGCTCGAGCGAGGAGTAGAAGTCGACGTAGTCGGCGATGGTGAAGGGCAGCACCGGCAGGATGTCGTCGAGCGGGACTGTGTTGCCGGTCTCAGCCGCTGTCAAAGCCTCCTCGGCGGCGCGGTCCCAAGCCTCCCGGCCCTGTGGCAGGAGTGCGTCGAGGCCGCCCGGGGCCAGGTCCACGACGGCGTCGCCGGAACGGAAGCCGAGTCGAGGCTCACCGTCGGCGCCGCTGAACGTCCCGAACCCCTGGATCACAGGATGCCCAGCTCCGTCAATTCGTCGACGGGCTCGAAGAACGAGCAGCTGCCGACGGCAACGAGTTGCTCTCGGCGGACGCGCGTGAGCTCCTCCGCACCGGCTTCGCGCTCGCCCCAGCGCAGAGCTTCCGGCGTGAGCGCGACATGGCCTTCGAGCGCGTTCTCGTCCTCGAACGCACAGGCGGCGATGACGTTCAGAAAGCCGTGCCGCTCGCCGGTTGCGAGCGGGTGGTGCAGGCCGGCCGTCGCCTTGAACGCGACACCCGCGTCGCGGCAGGCCCGGAGGAAGCGTCCGAGCTCGGCGCGCGAGGGAACCTCCGCGCCGCCGCAGCGCACCTTCGCGCGCAGGCCGCGCTCGGCCAGCTCGGCCACTCTCTCCTCGAGCTCGTCGCCGAGAGGGAGCTCGACGTACGCCTCGCCTGCAAGGCCGTCGAGCCCGGACGCCCACCGCGTCTCGATCGCCTGCGCACGCGGGTCGCCGCTGTAAGCCCCGTCGACGAGCACGGAGAGCGCTCGTTCCTCGCCCTCGAGCTCGTGGAGGCGGGAGGCGGGCCAGACGAGTCGTCCGAGCAGCCACGAGCTCTCGGCCGCGCGAGCCCGCCGATCTTCGTCGAGTGCATCCGGCATCGGCAGGCTCGCCGGCGGGAAGAGCGGCGCGTGGTCGATCAGGTGCGCAAGCGCCGCACGGCGGGCATCCAGCATGAAGTCGAGTCTAGGAGTTAAGCGCGGCGGAAGATGATCGTCCGGCTGAAGCCGCCCAGGTAGCCCGCGCCGGCCTGGTTGATGCTGATCGCGATCCGGAGCGTCGAGGCGCCTTTCGGCAGGGACGCCCGGAACGTGACCGGCCGGAAGAGCGCGGCCGAGCGCTTGTTCAAGCGCAAACGCTTGATGGTCACCCACTTGCCCGCCGCCGTACGCCGCTGGAGTTGGACGCGGCGGCCGGCGAAGGAGTGCGCGCCCGCGACGCGCGTCGACAGCAGGCCGGCCGCGGTCCGGCGAAGCGAGACGGCGGGCCGGACGCCCACAGCCGTCGCGCCACTCCTACCGCCGTTCCAGCTCGCCAGGAAGGACGTGCCGATCCTCGGCCTCGCGACATAGCGCCACGTTCCGTCGGCGGCGGTGAGGACCGTCGCGATCGACCTGAATGAGCCCTCGCCGTACGGTTGGGCGAACACGGTCACGGTCTCTCCGGCCCGCTT
Source organism: Gaiellaceae bacterium (assembly GCA_045403015.1). GTDB lineage: Bacteria > Actinomycetota > Thermoleophilia > Gaiellales > Gaiellaceae > Gaiellasilicea. Next base: position 9,832 of record JAXIPI010000105.1, read on the forward strand.
GACCGGGACGGATCCGAACAGCGTGATGCCCCGTCCGTAGACGACTGTGAGCGCCGGCGTCGCGAGCGTGACGCCCACCGTCGTGAACGTTGCGTCGGCGCCTCGACTCGTCCCTGCGTCGCTCGTCGCGACGAGCCTGTAGTGGTAGGTCGTTCCCGGCGTGAGCCTCGTGAGCGAGGCGGTCACGGTTCGCGCTCCGGCACCGGAAGGCACGCTGCGGGTCGGCGTCCGCGATCCGTAGCGCGTGGTCGTCCCGTATTCGAAATACCAGTTCGTCGACCGGCCTCTACGGTCGACGGTGCCCGTCAGGGTCGCGGTCGTCGTCCCGACGCCTTGGGCGGCGCCCGTGCGGACGGAGGGCGCAAGCGACGTGTTGAACGCTCGGTCGCCACCCACCGTCGTCCCGGAGGCATTCGTCGCGACGAGGCGGTAGTGGTAGGTGGTCGTTCTAGCGAGACCCGTGAGCGACGAGGCGACCTTGACTGATCCGGTACCCGAGCCCGCGCTCTTAGCAGACGTCCTGGTGCCGTAGCTCGTTGTCGTCCCGTACTCGAAGTACCAGCTCGTGGCCTGACCGTTCGGGGTGACCGTGCCGTTCAGCTTCGCCGACGTCGGTGCGATCGAGCTCGCCGCGCCGGTGACCACGGTCGGCGAGGTGACCGTCGAGAAGGTCTGGTCTGCACCGCGGCTCGTTCCGGCATCGCTCGTCGCAACAAGGCGATAGTGGTACAGCCGCCCGCGCGTGAGGCCCGACACGGGCGCCGCGACGCCCGTCGTGCTCGTACCCGAGCCTGCGCTCTTCTCTGCCGTCTTCGAGCCGTAGCTCGTGCTCGTTCCGTACTCGAAGTACCAACTCGTGGCCTGACCGTTCGGATCGACAGTTCCGTTGAGGGTCGCGGACGTTGTCGTGACGCTCGTCGCCGAACCGGTAACCGCAACCCGCCCGGCGGATGTGGTGAAGATCCCGTCGGAGCCTCGGGCGGTTCCGGAGCTGTTCGTGGCCACCACCCGGTAGTGGTAGGTCGTGCCGGCCGTGAGACCGGTGAGCGAGGCCGACACTGCCGTGTTGGCCGTGCCCGACCCAGCGTTCACGTTCGCGGTCTTCGTGCCGTAGCTGGTGCTCGTTCCGTATTCGACGTACCAGGTGGTCGCCTGGCCGTTCGGGTTCACCGTCCCCGTCGCGGTCGCAGTTGTCGGCCCGACCGCGGTGACCGGGCCGGTGATCGCCGATGGGGTTGCTGCTACCGCCGCACCCGCGGACGTGAGCGCAACCGTCGAAACGAGAACCGCGATGCCGAGAAATTTGTGGATGGTGCCGCCCTTCGTCCGAGTTGTCACCGCTGAAGTACCCGCTCCTCGTAAAGACAGTGCTAGGAGACTGGAAAGGTTCTGTTCGGGCGAGATGCTTGATGCCAAGATTTCGTGCGCCCGGATGCGC
>JAXIPI010000031.1:0-4053 GCA_045403015.1 Gaiellaceae bacterium
AGCCGCGCAATCTCGTTGACGTTCTCGGCCAGCCGCCGGTCGCGGTCGGCGAGGTCGTCGCGCAAGCCGGCCATCGCCTCGTGCTCGACGTTCTCGACCAGCGCGCGCAGATCGACGGCGGTCGGCTCCTGCTCGGCGGGACGTGCCGCAAGCTGCCGGTCGCGGTCGGCAAGCTCCTCGCGCATGCTGGTCAGCTGCGCCTCGAGCTCGGCGACTCGGCCGGAGTCGGACTCGCCTTCGCTCGCGGCGGCGGCCTCCTTCTCCGCGAGCTGGTCGCGCAAGGTGGCCACAGTCGCTTCGTGCTCGGCCACCTTCGTGTCGCGCTCGGCGACCACGGCCTGAAGCTGTGCTTCGAGCTCGACCACTCGGCCGAAGTCGGACTCGCCTTCGCTCGCGGCGGCCGCCTCCGTCTCGGCAAGCAGCCGATTTCGGTCGTCGAGGTGCTCGCGCAAGGTGGCGACGGTCTCCTCGTGCGCGGCCAGCTTCGCGTCCCGCTCCGCCACAACCGCCTGAAGCTGCGCTTCGAGCTCGACCAGGCCGGCGGCCGGCTCGGCCGCGTTGAGCTCGGCCTGCTTGAGCTGCGCCTCGAGCTCGGCGACGCGTTCCAGAGCTTCCGCGACCGCAGTCTGAATCTCGCCGGCGCGAGCCTGTTCTGACGCCAGCAAGGCGCCCTGGAGCTCCGCGGTCCGCTTCTCGAGAGTGGCACGCTCCTGCGCCGCGTCCTTGAGCTGACCTTCGAGCACCGAAGCATGAGCTGCGGCGCCGGCGGAGGCTTCGGTGCGCTCCTCCTCACGTGCCTGCGAGGTCTCACTCAGCCTGGCCTGAAGCTCGGTGAGGTTGTCGGCGAGCCCTTGCCGTTCGACGGCTGCTGCCTCGAGCTGGGCCTCGAGCTCCTGGATCCGCGCCGCCTGCGCGGGATCGGCCTCGGGCGTTGCGGCCTGGGCCGCCTGGGCGGCCGCAAGCTGGGCCTGGAGCTCGGTGTAGTGCTGCACGATGTTCTCGCGGTCCGCTGCTGCAGCCTTGATGTGCGCGTCGAGCTGCTGAATGTGAGCCTCGAGCTGCTCGATCCGCGCAGCCTGCGCGGGATCGGCCTGAGGTGCCGCGTCGACAGGCGCCGCCGATGCGAGCTGCGCCTCGAGCTCGCTCACGCGCTTGGAGAACGCGTCGCGCGCCTGCTGGCTGACTCGGAGGTTGGCGGCTGTCTCGTCGAGGCGCGAGGAGAGATCCGCGATGCGAGCCTCCTCCGCGCTGGGAATCTGAGCGGGAGGGTCGGGTTCCCGTGTGGGCACGAGCGGCGGGCCGTCGGCCGCGGGCGGGTACAAGGGAATGACGCGAAGCGCGACGGGCTCGTCCGGAGTCTCCTCCGCCGCGTGGCGGTCTTCCGGAGCTGGGATCAGAGGCCGAACGGGCGCGCTCGCGAGACCGGCGTCGCTCACCGTGCGCAAGCCGGCGCTGACGCCGTATTCGGTCTTCAGCAGCCCGCCGTGCTGCTCGGCGAGAGAGTTTGCGACTGCGCCAGGAGATGCGAAGCCGAGCTCGACGAGGATCTCGCCGAGCGGCTGGCCGGTCCGATCCTGCTCCGCGAGCGCCTGCGTGAGCTGGTCGGAGGTGAGGATCCCCTCGTCGACCATGAGCTGGCCGAGTTGTCTCCTGTTGTCGTGGGCCGCTTCCACGATTCTTCTATCGGCCTCGAAGGCCCGCGACTGAAGGGTTTACGCACGCTCCCCTGCAAGCGCCCAGAGCACGAACGCGAGCCAGTGCACGCCGATCACGTCGGTCTGGATCCCGAGCACGAGGACCGCAGCGAGCGAGGCGCCCAGCCACGGGGCGCGGCGGAGGGTGACGCGCAGCAATGCGACATTCCAGGCGATGAACGCGAGCATCCCGAGCAGGCCGATCTCGACTCCGAGCTCCGTGTACGTCGATTCTCCCGCTTTGATCTCTCTCCCGGTCCGCTTCGCCGTCACGCCTGAGTTGCCCAGCCCGTAGCCGTGCGGGTGCTCGACGACCGTCTCGACCCCGTCACGCAGGCTGTCGAGATGGCTCTCGAACGACGACTCGCCCGGATCGAGCGGGTTGCCGCTGGTCTCCTCCTGCTGTCCTCCGGCCCGCTGGATCTCGAGCTCGTCCGGCGTGAACCGTGTCTCGGGCGCGATGTCGGGATAGGCGCGGACGAAGAAGAACGAGGCAGCGAGGAGTACCACGGCCGCGGCGACCGGCCACCACGTGCGGAGCGCGTACGCAAGCACGGCGAGCCCGAGCACGAGCGCGGCGATTGACGTGCGCGAGTAGGTGAAGAGGAGGCCGGCGGCGAGCAGCGCAGTGAGCGCGGGGAGCCAGCGGCTGCCGCGCCAGGTCGCGGCGAGCACGATCGCCACGAGGAGCAGGTACGCCGTCGCGAGCGGACTGAGGAACGTCGAGACGAGCCGCCGCAGCGGCCGTTCGTCGCCAGGGTTGTAGACCCAATTCTCGGGCAGCCCGGAGAGCCCGTTGCTGTAGTGGAGCCCGAGCTGCTCGCTGAACCAACCCGGCACACCGGAGTCGCGCCAGGTCTGGAGCGAGATCGTGTAGATGTCGACAAGCCCCCAGGCGGCGACCACCGCGGCAACGCCGAGAATGGCCCAGCCGATGCGCTCGCGCTCGCGGTACAAAAGGGTGATCCCACGGCCGAGGAAGTACGCGGCGACAGGCGTCAGATCGTGGCGGAGGCCGTAGAGGACGCCGCGCGTCGACGCCTCGCCTCCGAGCCAGTCCTGCGGAATCAATGCGTAGAGGAGGACGAAGGCCGTGTAGACGAGCGCGAGCCAGTCGGTCGAGGTCGCCCTGAACGGAGTCCCGCGGTGCCGCCAGACGATCGCGCCGAGTGCCAGCGCGAGCAGCACCTCCTTCCACGCAGAGACGACGTCGAGCGCGAAGCCTCGGACGCCGGCGTCCCAGAGCATGGCCATCACCAGGTTGTGGAATGGAAGCGCGACGACGAAAGCGAAGAGCGTCCACTTCGGGAGGCGCTCGCTAATCAAGGACCGCCACCAGGGTCAGGCCGAGGTTCACGACCCGTGCCTCACGCGGGAAGAGGTCGCGCAGCTCGCCCGGGCCGAGCAGGTGGTTCTCCTTCGCCCACGGCTTGCGCGCGAGGTCGTAGGCGCGGTGTGCGACGGCGTCCGGCAGCCAGTGGACGAGAGGAAGCCGCGTATGGACCTCAATCGGGAACCACCGGTTCGGCGTCGTCACGAAGGCGCGCCGCGAGACGCGCAACGCCTCGTCGACGAAGCGGCGTTGCTCCACCGGGCCGCCGACGTGCTCGATCACCGCATTGGAGAACGCGATGTCGAACTCGTCGTCCGCGAAGGGAAGGGCAAGCGCGTCGCCCTGGACGTACCGCGCCCGCGGGTAGCTCTCGCGGAAGCGCGCCCCTTCGTGAACGCCGAGCGCCGTCACCTGCTGCGGCCAGGGGTACAGCTCCTCGAAGAAATTCAGCGTCCGGCAGCCCGTGGCCTCGCCAAAGGCGACATCGTCGACGCCGATGTCGAGGACGGTCGTCGACTCCGTCGGCGCCATCGTCTCCATGAAGAGGCCGAACTTCCGCCGGCGCGAGCGCAGTGAGATCTGGTCGGCCAGGCCCATCGGATCACAAGAGTAAGGTGCGGGGCGGTGATCGAGGACGTCGTCAGACCGCGCGGGCCCTATCGCCTGCACCTGATGACCTACCGGCGACCCATGTTCGAGACGCCGCTTCCGGGCGGCGGCCGCGGGCAGGCGTGGCAGCGTTGGGACGGGCTCGTCGTCCTGCGCGCACCGGACGAGGAGTCGCTCGCGTTGCTGCGGTTCATGCTCGCGCTCGATGCCGACACGACCGAATTCACACGACGCTTCCGCCACGACCCGCTGCTCGGCCCGTCGATCCGGAACCTGCACGGCCTTCGCCCACTCCGCCGCGCGACTGTCGCCCACGCAGTCCTGCGAGCCGTCTGCGGGCAGCTGATCGAGGCGAGGCGCGCACTGGCGATCGAGCGGGCGATCGTGCGGGCATGCGGTGAGCCGCCGCCGAGCCGC
>JAXIPI010000157.1:0-8114 GCA_045403015.1 Gaiellaceae bacterium
GGCGGAGCTCCTGCTCCATCCGATCGATTCGTTCCAGGACAGTCGTCATGTCGTCCCTTCCGTCGTGTCCTCACGCGGCGTCAGCGCGACATGCAGGTCGCAGTCGAGCGCATCCGCGATGCGGAGGAGGGTGTCGATGCGCGGTGGCCGGCCGCCGCTCTCGAGCCGGGCGATCGCGGACTGGGTCGTCCCGACCAGACCGGCCAGTTCACGCTGGGAGAGACCCCGCGCGGTCCGACGTTCCGCCAGATCGCTCGCGATGGCGGCAAAGAACCAGTCCTTGTCCGTCCCCGCGAGGCGCGCTCTGAGGCGCTTGGTGGGAGTATCGGCCTTCTTCTCGCCGTATCGCACATTTGCGATCATAGCGAGATTGCTATCGCTGTCAACCCCCCGGAATGAAGGACGTATTTCAGCCGGCGCGACGCAGCTGTTGCGCGGTGCGGTCGTGCTCGACCGAGCCGGGCTCGAGCCGCTCGAGTGCGTCGTGCAGGTAGGCCCGCGCCTGCTCGTCGTGGCCCTGGCCACTCTCGAGAGCTCCCATGTTCGCGAGCACGCGGCCCGCACCGTGACTGTCGTCGAGCTCCGTCAGCAGCGCGACCGCTGTCTCGTAGGAGTCGAGTGCGCCGGCCTCGTCGCCCATCCGCGCCTGCGTCAGGCCGATGCCGTTGAGCGTCAGCGCCTCGCCGCGCCGGTCTCCAAGCGACCGGAAGAGCTCGAGCGCCTGCTGGCCGACCTCCAGCGCCTGCTCGAAGGTTCCCTCCTGTCGCAGGCTGGCTGCCTGCTCGTTGAGTCGCATCGCCTCGCTCTTGCGCCGGGCGTCGGCGAGGTCACGGCGAACCGTCTTCGCCCGCGACTCCACCGCCGTCGCGGCCGCACCGCCGGCAGCGGCGACACGCTTGGAACCTGCCTCAGCGACCCCGCCCGCAGTCGCAGCGACCCGTCTCCCGGCCCGCGCAGCCGGTTCAGCCCGTCGACGAGCGCTGAGCCGCAGCCCTTGCCAGTCGATCCGAGCGACGCGAGACGACGCTGCGCGGAAGGCGCGACCGGTCGCCGCCCAGGCGGCGCTCGCGCGCATGCGTAACGCTCTCGCCAAACCGCGTCCCTGGAGGCCGAGCGCCGCGACTCCCACGAGCCCGCCGACGACGATCAGTACGAGAAGAAGGCTGAAGCCGATCGTGACGAGAAAGGCTCCCCAGAACACGCCGAACGCTGCGATCGCGGCGAGCCGCCGCTGGTTGCGCGAGAGCTCTCGAGACATGGTCCCCCCTTCTCCGGACGCCCGGAAGGCTAGAGGATTAGGCGGCGGTTGCGCGCCAGCGCGGCGAGGACGGCGTCGATGTCGTCGTCGGTGTTGTAGAGATGGAGCGAAACGCGAAGGTTCGAGTCCCGCTCGGAACTGACGATGTCGTCCCCCGCGAGCGCGGCAACCAGCGCAGGCGCGTCCGTGGAGCGCACGCAGACAAGTGGCCCGAGCGGCGGCGTCGCGACGGTCGCACCGAGCTCTTCCAGCCCCGCCACGAAACGCTTCACGAGGCCGCCGACGTGCTGCTGGATCGCCGGCACGCCAACCTCCTGGATCAGCCCAACCCCGGCAACGCCCGCGTAGATGTTCGGCACCGGCGGCGTTCCCGCGTCGAAACGCCGCGCGCTCTGGTGAGGCCGGTAGCGCTCGATCTGCATGTCGAAGACGTTCTCGTCCGCGAACCACCCCGTCTGCACTGGCACGAGTTCCTCGACGAGTCCCGGGCGCAGCGCCATGAACGCGAGTCCGGCTGACGCGAGCAGGTACTTGACTGTGCCGCCGACGACGACGTCTCCGGCGTTCGCCGCCTCCAGCGGCAGCGCACCGATCCCCTGATAGCCGTCGACGAGCATCAGCGCGCCGTGCTCACGGGCGAGCGCGTAGATCGCCTCGACGTCGTGCACTGCGCCCGTCCGGTAGGAGACGAACGTCGAACAGACGAGCGCGGTCCGCTCGTCGATCGCAGCCGCGTAGGCCTCCGGATCGGGCTCGACGTGGACGACCTCGGCGCCTCGCAACTCCTGGGCATGAGCGATCTGGCCGATCGTCGGGAACTCGTTCGCCGAGATCACGATTCGGTTCCGCTCGCCTCTGAACTGGAGCGAGCTGACGAGCCCGCTGACCGCAGCCGAGACCGAGGTCTGGATCGCGACGTTGTCCGGAGCGGCGCCGAGGAGCCCGGCGAACGCAGTCCGCGCTGCCTCCGAACGTTCGACCCAGTGGTCCCACTCCGCTCCGTTCTCGTCCCACCCATCGAGGTACTCGGCATACGCCGCGCGGACGGCGTCGGAGAGCGCACCCTGCGAGCAGGAGTTGACGTAGACCTTGTCCCGGAAGACCGGGAAGCGGCCCCGGACCGCCTCGCCGACCCCGCTCATGCGGCCAGGAGAGTTTGTGTTTCAGAAACACAAGCCATCTCGGCGCGGCTGGAACCCGCGCAACCATGCGGTGCGCGAGCCCAGAATCGGAGCTTGTGTTTCAGAAACACAATGTCCTCACCGGCCAAGGTACGCCTTGCGGAGATCTTCGTGCGCCAGCAGTTCGTTCGCCTTGCCCTCGAGCACGATGCGGCCGGTCGAGAGCACGTACCCACGGTCTGCGATCGACAGGGCCATGTTTGCGTTCTGCTCGACGACGAGCATTGCGACACCGGACTCGTGCACCTGCTGGATGATCTCGAAGCTCCGCTCGACGAGGATCGGCGCGAGCCCCATCGACGGCTCGTCCATCAACAGCAGCTTCGGGTGGCTCATCAGCGCACGGCCCATCGCGACCATCTGCTGCTCGCCACCCGAGAGAGTCCCGGCCAGCTGTGAGCGCCGCTCGTACACGAGTGGGAAGAGCGAGTAGACACGCTCGAAGTCGTCCTTGCGGCCCTTGCCGTCACGGTTGAGGTAGGCGCCCATCTCCAGGTTCTCGAGCACCGTCATCGGCCCGAAGAGCCGCCGGTTCTCGGGGACGATTGCCATGCCGCATCCAATCCGGTGGCTCGTGGAGCGTCCCGTCACGTCCTCGCCGCTGAAGGTCACGGTGCCCGTCTTCGGCCGCACGATTCCGAGGATCGTCTTCAGCGTGGTCGACTTCCCCGACGCGTTTCCACCGAGCAGGGAGACGAGCTCGCCGGCGCCGACCGTGATCTCGACGTCCTGGAGGATGTGGATCAGGCCGTAGAAGGTGTTGATTCCGGAGAGGCGGAGCAGTGGCTCGGGCGTCGTGACCTGCTCGTTCACTTCCGCTCCGCAGCCTTGGTGCCGAGATACGCCTCGACGACGCGGGGATCGGTTGCGACCTCGTCGAACGAACCCTCTGCGATCTTCACCCCGTGGTCGAGTGCGATCACACGATCCGAGATCCCCTCGACGACGTGCATGTCGTGCTCGATCACCAGGATCGTGTAGCCGCCCTCGGTGCGGAGCTTCGCGATCAGCTCGGTGATCTCGTGCGTCTCGACCGGATTCATCCCGGCCGCAGGCTCATCGAGGAGGAGCAGACGAGGGTTGGTCGCCGTGGCGCGCGCGATCTCGAGGCGCCGCCGGTTCGCGTACGACAGGCTGTAGGCGGGCTGGTCCCAGCGGTAGCCCATGAGCCGATCGCCGAAGAACGCGAGCCGCTTCTCAGCGAGCTCGCGGATCGTACGCTCTTCACGGCGCTGGCCGGGCGTGCGGAACATCGCCTGGAAGACGCCGGCGCTCGTGTGCCCGTACGCGGCCGCCATCACGTTCTCGCGCACGCTCATGTTCAGGAACAGGCGCAGCGTCTGGAATGTCCGTGCGATCCCGCGCTGGGTGATCTGATGCGGCTCGAGGCCGACGACGCTGCGCCCTTCGAAGAGGATGTCGCCGCCCGTCGGCTCGTAGATTCCGGTGACGAGGTTGAAGAGCGTCGTCTTCCCGGCGCCGTTCGGGCCGATCACGCTGACGATCTCCCCCTCGCGCACGTCGATGTCGAGCCCGTCGATGACCGTGAGGCCGCCGAACGCCATCGAGACGTCGCGCAACTCGAGCACACTTGCGGCTGCGTCGATCACACGATCTCCACGCGCTTCTCGCCCAACAGCCCTTCCGGCCGCGCGATCATGGCGGCGATCAAGAGCGCGCCGAGGACGACGAAGCGTGTTGGCTCCGGCTTCGCGAGCATGACGTTCTCCCAGACGAACGCGCCGAGGTAGAGCGTCGGTACCAGCAGCACGAGCCGAGCCCAGCCGCGCAGCACCGTCAACGCGAGCACGGCGGCGACCAGGCCGATGTAGGAGACCGGCGTCACCCAGCCCGCGAGATCGCCGGGCACGACCACCCAGTTGTTCGCCCAATCGCCGAGCCGCCCGCCGCCATTCGCAACTCCACGCGTCCAGTCCCCGTCGATCGCAGCCGCGAGTGCATGGAGCACGAACCCGAGGACCACCGTTCCCCCGAGCACGAACGCGAGCTGGCGCGAGAAGCGCAACGTCCCGATGAGCGCAAGCAGCACGATCGCGTAGAACAGGAAGTGAGAGTCACCGGGCTCGCGCAGCAGTTCGAGCAGCACGCTGATCCCGATCGCGCCGAGGACGACGCCCGCCTGGCTGCCGGCGCCGCCGAGGATGACCATCGTGTAGACCGTGATCAAGAGCGGGAACTCGAACGTCTGGGGGAAGACGCTGCCGTTCAGCGCCGTCACCAGGGTTCCGGTGAGAGCGGCGGTCGCGGCCCCGAAGGCAAAGGCCATCAGCTTCAGCCAGTTGACCGGCATGCCCATCAGCTCCGCAGCCAGCGAATCCTCGCGCAACGACCGCCATGCGCGCCCGGTCCGGGATTCGTTCACGAACCGCAGCGCGATGAACACGACAACGAAGACTACGAGCGCGACGTAGAGGTAGCTGACGTTGAAGATGCCCTCGTGCGAGACCGGAAGCTCGTGGCCGAAGAGCGAGAGCGGCCGGACATTGAGGATCCCGTTCGGCCCACCGGCCACGTTGTGGCCGAAAATGCTGTCGCTGTTGTTCGAGACCGTCAGGAAGATCTGGAAGAAGAAGAGCGTGACGATCGCCAGGTAGTCGCCGGAGAGGCGGCGCGAAGGTAACCCGACGAGCAAGCCGACGATGCCGCCCACGACGGCCGCCGCTGGGATCGTGACGAAGATCGGTAGGTGCAGGTCGTAGCGATCCGCGCTGAGGATCGCGTAGGTGTAGGCACCCACCCCGAAGAAAGCGACGTAGCCCAGGTCCAGCAGGCCGCCCCAGCCGACGGTGACGTTGAGCCCGAGCGCGAGCAGCATGAAGATCACTGTGTCGAAGGCGACGCGGCGCACGTAGCCGCTCTCGAAGAACAGCGGCAGTGCCGCCACGATCGCGACGAACAAGATGAGCCAGGCCCACCAGGGCACCATCCGCAGCCGCTCTTCGATGACACCCCACCGCCCACCACGGCCGCCGCGGCGCTCCGCCGAGCGGGCAACCCACTCATCCTGCCCGATCCGCGGGCCCGCAGTGGCCGACGCGGCCGGCACTGCTTCCTCGAGTCGTTCCAGGCGTCTCTCGTTGTCGTCCACTCAGACCTTCTTGATGTCCGGCTTGCCGAGCAAGCCTTGCGGGCGGAAGAGCATGATCAGGATCAGGAGCACGAACACGAGCAAGTCGGACCAGCGCGTCGAGATGTAGCCCTGGGTGAACGCCTCCGCGAAGCCAAGGATCAGACCGCCGGCCATCGCACCCGGGATCGAGCCGATCCCGCCGATCACGGCCGCCGTGAAGCCTTTGAGCCCGGCTAGGAACCCGATCGCGACATCGGTGGGCGCCCGCAGGGCGAACATCACTCCCGCCGCCCCTGCGAGCGCCGAGCCGAGCACGAACGCGAACACGATCACGCGGTCGACGTCGATGCCCATCATCGAGGCGGCCTCGCGATCGTGGGAGGTCGCGCGCATCGCCTTGCCCATGCGCGTCCGCGTCACGAGCAGCCAGAGCACGATCATCAGCGCGAATGCCGAGAGGACGATCACGATCCGCAGCAGCGGCACCCGCACGTTGCCGATGTCGAAGCCGTTGAAGAACAGCGCCCCGCCGGAGAGCGAGAAGGCGTCATAGTCGCGCTGCTCGGAGCCGAACATCAGCTGCATCGAGTACGCGAGGAAGAACGAAACGCCGAGCGCACTGATCAGGGGCGCAATCCGAGGGGCGTTGCGGAGCGGCCGGTAGGCGAATCGCTCGATCACAACACCGAGCACCGCGCACCCGGCCATCGCCGCGAGCGTGATCAGCACGAGCAGCAACCAGGTCGGCACCATCGGATCCGTCGAGCCCCCCAGCAGCTGGAGCGCGCCGAAGCCGATGAACGAGCCGACCATGAACACGTCACCGTGGGCGAAATTGAGGAGCTTCAGGATCCCGTAGACGAGCGAGTAGCCGAGCGCGATCAAGGCGTAGACGCTGCCCAGCGTGAACCCGTTGATCGTGAGCTGGATGAAGGTGTCCACAGGCGCCGCGTGAGTCTATTCCTGTGCAGACGGGCGGCCCGGCGCAATCGCCGGGCCGCCCGTTGCCTTGCCTAGCTCGTCAGCCGACGAGCTTGTATGTGCCGTTCGACTGGATCTGGAAGATGTAGAACTTCGCGTTCAGCGGGTCGTTCGACTTCGTCGAGAAGCGGAACGTACCGCCGAGGATCCAGTTGGGGACGACGACCTGCTTCACCTTGCGCAGCACCGCGCGCCGGTTCGGCAGGACGTTCTTGTTCGCGACACACGCCGCCTTGACCGCGCGCAGCGCGACCTGGACGGCTCCGTAGGTCGGCGGCCCGAACGACTCGAGATCCGACTTCGGGTTGTCCTTCTTCCAGCCGTCGATCAGCGGCTTCGAGGTGGCGATGCCGCTGATGTCGGGCGCGAAGTTGGACACGTACGAGCCCGCCAGCTTGAACTGGGCCGGCGAGTTCGTGCCGTCGCCGCCGAACACCTTCGCCTTCTTGCCCTGCTCGATCAGCTGCTGACCGAACGTCTGCGCGTCCGGAGGCTGCTGCGTCGGGAAGAACACGATGTCGGCGTCACTCGGCGTCCGCGTCACAAGCGACGAGAAGTCGGTCGTCTTCACGGACGTGGACAGCCGCACGGTCGCGACGTTGTTGGCCTTCAGAACGGCCTCCGCGGCGTCGGCCAGGCCGACCGAGTACGGCTCCTGGAAGTCGATGAGCACGACCTTCTTGACCTTCAGCTTGTCGACCATGTAACGCGCGTCGCTCGGCCCCTGGATGAAGTCGCCCGGAACGACCCGGAAGAAGCCGGGCGTCCCTTCGAGCGGGGTGCCCTTGGTCAGCGACGTGCGGGTTGCCGACGGCGAGATGTGTGGCACGCCGGCGGCGAAGTACGTCTTTGTCGTGGCCGCGACCGCGCCCGACGTGGCCGGACCGATCACTGCGACGACGTTCTGGTCGGCAACGTACTTCTGCGCCAACGCCTGCGCCGGTGCGGGTCCCTGCTCGACCGGTGTGTCTCCGGTCACGAGCTGCACCTTCAACCCGAGTCCGGGTGCAAGCCGCTTGACGGCGTACTTCGCCCAGCTCAGCTGAGCATTGCCGAGGAAGCCCGCACCGCCCGTGAGCGGTGTCACGATCGCGATCTTCAGGGTGCTCTTGCAGTTGATCGCCTGCTGAGCCTCACTCCCCGTTGAGGCCGTCGGCCTCGCGACTGCGGTCGCTGCAAGAACAGCAGCAATCGCGGCCACGAGCGCCAAAGCGATGGCCCTCTTCATTCGTTGCCCTCCCTTATGGTGTTGTTCCAAATACTGGTTTCCGTCGTATTCGACGTCATTGGGGTCCACTTGTTGCCCGGTCAACGGATCCCGCGTCCGTCAATCACAGCGCGTTGTGTGTGTCATGTCAACCAGACCTCCTAGCCGACGAGCGTCTTCTTGCCCCCGGCCCCGAGCTTGAAGATGAAGAACTTCGCGCCCTTTCGGTCTCCGCGAGCCGTGAATCGAAGGTTGCCCCCGAGGACGATCCTCGGGATGAACGTCGTCCGCAGGTTCTTCTCCACCTCCGCGCGGGTGGCGTCGCCGTCCGTGCATGCCTTCTCGATGGCCGCGATCGCGGCCTGTGTCGCCACGTACATCGGTGGGCCGAAGTTG
>JAXIPI010000051.1:0-12303 GCA_045403015.1 Gaiellaceae bacterium
TCGCCGGCTGCTCGCGCGGATGGACTTCACGGATGCGCAGCGCCACCACATCGCCGGGCTGATCGATCGCTGGGAGGAAAGACGATGAGCGTCGCTCGCCTTCGGCTCGCTCCCGTGGGGGAAACCATGTTTCCCCCACGAGCCCCCTTCTTCTGCTCTATGGGGGAACTTCCAGGTTCCCCCACACCCCCTAAAGCTCATGGGGCAGAAGCCCCATGAGCGTCACGGCCAACGCGGCGCTCGTGCGCCGGATCATGAAGGCGTTCGCGGAGAAGGAGGGCTTCGCACTCCGCGACTGCTTCGCCGAGGACGCCGTCTGGCACGTTCCCGGCACAGGGATCATGTCTGGGACATACCGGGGACGCACCGAGATCTTCCGCTTCCTGGCCCGTCTCCCCAAGCTGACGAACGGGACCTACCGGTCGACCTTCATCGACGCGCTCGCCAGCTCGGAGCGCGGCGCCGGCCTCTACCGGGCGCGCGGCGAGCGAGAGGGCCGGTCGATTGACATCGACCAGCTGCTCCTGTTCACGATCCGTGACGGTCTCGTGACGGAGGTGTTGGCGCTACCCAGCGATCCGCTTGCATTTGACGCTTTTTGGGCCCAATGAGTGATCAGCGGTGCATGGGTACACATGCACCGTCAGGCGCGGACCGGGTTCGTCAGCGTCCCGAGCCGCTCGATCTCGACCATCACCTCGTCGCCCTCGGCAAGGAAGATCGGCGGCTCGCGGAAGACGCCGACCCCTTCCGGAGTTCCCGTGAGCACGAGGTCGCCGGGCTCGAGCGTGATCGCCTCGGATACGAACGCAATCACTTCGGCGACGGAGAAGATCATGTCCGCCGTGCTCGAGTCCTGGCGCACCTCGCCGTTGACGAGGCACCGGATCCGGAGGCTCTGAGGGTCGCCGACCTCGGCCGCGGGCACGAACTCGCCGACCGGGCCGAAGGTGTCGAGCGACTTCGAGCGCGTGAACTGCCCGTCGGCACGCTGGAGGTCGCGAGCGGTCACGTCGTTCGCGCAGACGTAGCCGCGGACGGCTTCGAGCGCGTTCTCCACCCGTGCGCCCTTCACGCGTGAGCCGATCACCACACCGAGCTCCGCCTCGTAGTCGACCTCCGACGAGATCGAGGGCAGCAGGATCGGATCGCCTGGGCCGGTCAGAGCCGTCGGCCACTTCGCGAAGAGGAGCGGCCGCGCCGGCAGCTTCACGCCCTGCTCTTCGGCGTGGCCGCGGTAGTTCAACCCGACGCAGATCACCTTGCCGGGACGCTTAAGCGACAGCATCGCTACTTCTCCTCCTGCTGCTGTTCGGGGAGCTTCTCGCGGAACTCGACCTCCAGCCGCTGGATGCGCGACCCCTCGATCTCGATCACGCCCAGGTTGAGACCGTCGATCGTGACCTCGTCGCCGACCTCGGGCGCACGGCCGATCTCGCCGAAGACGATTCCGGCCATCGTGTGATAGTCCTCGACCTCGATCTCGGTCCCGAACAGCTCGTTGAAGTCGTCGATCGGGAACGTGCCGTGGATGCGGATGTGGGTGTCGTCGATTCGCTCGACCGACTCGTCGGGCAGGTCGAACTCGTCCTCGATCTCGCCGACGATCTCTTCGAGCAGGTCCTCGAGCGTGACGATGCCCTCCATCGCGCCGTACTCGTCGACGACCACCGCCATGTGCTGGTTTTGCTTGCGGAACTCCGCGAGGAGCGCGCCGAGGTCCTTCGTCTCCGGGACGATGTACACGGGCCGGAGGAGCTGCTCGATCTGGACCCGCGCGATCCCGCGATCGTGGAGCGCGGCGAAGAGGTCGCGGACGTGGAGGACACCGATGATCTCATCGAGCGTTTCGCGGTAGACGGGGTAGCGAGTGAACGGCGACTCGAGCAGCGCGGCAAGTGCCTCCTCGGGAGGTAGGTCGGCCTTGATCGCGACGACCTCCGGCCGGGGCACCATCACCTCGTGGACCTCCTTGTCCGCGAAGTCGAAGACCTTGTAGAGCATCTCCCGCTCACCGTGTTCGATCTCGCCGGCCTCACTCGAGGAGCGGACGAGCATCTTCAACTCGGCCTCCGAGTGAGCCTCGGTCTCCACGCCGGGCAATCGCAGGTTGAGAAGATGGAGTACGGCCGCGGTCGACCTCTGGAGGACCCAGACGAGGGGTGCGAAGAGGACGAAGAACCCACGCACCGGCGCCGACACGGCGAGCGCGGTTCGCTCCGGATAGCCCAGTGCGATCCCCTTCGGCACCAGCTCGCCGATCACGACGTGCAGGAACGTGATCGTGACGAACGCGATCGCGACGGCCAGGAACGTGGCGAGAACAGGGTCCAGAATCTCGGAAAGCACGGGCTCACCGAGAGCACCGATGCCGAGCGAGGTGAGGGTGACGCCGAGCTGCATGGCGGCGATGAAGCGCGGTGGCCGCGAGACGATCTTGAGCACGTGCTGGGCGCGGCGATTACCCTCTTGCTGAAGCTCGACGATCTTGGTCCTGCGCGCAGTCACGAGGCCGTACTCGGCCGCCACGAAAAACGCGTTCAGGAGCAGCAGGCCGGCGACGGCGGCCAGCGCGAGGAAGATCGTCACGCCCCGGTCAGTCCCGAGGCGCAGGTACTAGGCGGAAGCTCGTCGTCCAAGCTGGCGCGCAGTATAGGCAACAGCCCTGCCGTCCTCGCTCCGTTCGGCCCGCTCCTCGATGACGAGGCGCTCGAGATGCGAGAGCGTCTCGGCGACCGCAAAGCGGCGAGAGGCGGGCTTCAAGTCGGCCCCGAAGAGGTCGAACGAGAGCTCGTAGCCGGTGCGCGGCGTCTCAGTGAGGGCGGCTTCGGTGAACGCCAGCCGCTCGCGATGGTGCTCGATCAGCTCCCGCGCGCGACCCACCGGGTCCTCGATCGGATCGCCGTGGCCCGGCAGGGCGATCGTCGGTGCAAGCTCGATCGTTCGCTCCAGGGACTCGATGTAGTCGCCGAGCGGGTCGAGCCGGCTCTCCGGCCAGAGGCCAACGGTGGGCGTGATCCGTCCGAGCAGATGGTCGGCCGAGATGAGAACGCCGTCTGCCAGCAGGCAGAGCTGGCCGTCCGCGTGACCGGGCGCAGCGACGAGCTCCCAGCCGTCGAGATGCTCACCGTCGTCGACCAGCTGCGGGTTTGGCTGGTAGCGGATGAAGGGGCGGTAAACGGCGCCCGACTCGATCAGCTCCTCCGTGATCGACGATGGGACGCCGTGGGTGAGGAACCAGTCGGCGATCCGCTTCGGCCAGTCCTCGTTTGCCCAGACAAGCTCGCACTGGGCGTAGTCGAGCTCACCCTGGTAGACCGGCGCGCTCGTGAGCTCCGCGACGTCGGCGGCCGCGCCGACGTGATCGGGGTGGAAGTGGGTGACGAAGATCCGCGCTACCTCGGCGCCGTCGAGGGCGGCCTTCCAGACCTCCTGCGCGTCCGGCAGCCCGATTCCCGTGTCCACGAGTGTCCAGCCGTCGTCGCCAGGGAGCAGGTACGAGTGAACGTGTCCGGGCCGAGTGGGCAGCGGCGTCGTGATCCGACGGATTCCGGCAGGCATGTCCATTGCCCTAATCCAACACGTTTCCCGCACACGAACATATGTTCTATACTGCTCGGATGCGGGCTGAATACCGCGAAGAGCCCTGCCGAACCGCGCTGAATCGAGTGAAGGGGATGCCGTTCGGATGGTCTCTCAACCCCTATACCGGCTGCGTCCACCGCTGCACGTTCTGTTACGTACGTGCCTTCGAGCTGCGAGCCGACCGGCCGGCAGACGACCGCTACGGCCGCTCGATCCGAGTCAAGGTGAACGTGGCAGAGGTGCTCGGGCGAGAGCTCGCTCGGCCGTCTTGGAGCGGCGAGAAGATCGCGATCGGGGCGGCAACCGATCCGTATCAGCCGGCCGAGGGCCGCTACCGGCTGACACGGGCCTGCATCGAAGTGCTCGGCCGTGCGGCGACGCCTTTCTCGATCATCACGCGCGGGCCGCTGATCGTCCGCGACGTCGACGCGCTCGCCGCTGCAGCCCGGCGGACGGACGTTTCGGTGATGTTCTCGGTGCCGACACTCGACGCCGAGGTCTGGCGGACGACCGAGCCCGGCACCGCGCCGCCGCGCCAGCGGCTACGGGCTCTGTCCGCGCTGGTCGACGCGGGGATCGATGCGGGCGTCGGCATGGCGCCGATCCTTCCAGGCCTCTCCGACCGCCCTGAGCAACTCGCCGAGGTCGTGAAAGCGGTCCGGGCAGCAGGGGCGACGAGCGTCTGGGCAAACCTGCTCTACCTGCGCCCCGGGACGAAGGAGCACTTCCTCGAGGCGCTCGCCCGCGACTGGCCCGAGGAGCTCGAGCGGTACGAGCAGCTCTACGCACGCGGTGCGTATCTCCCCCACTCAGAGTCCGAGCCGGTGCGCAGCCGAGTCCGGGATCTCGCCCGCGAGCACGGTGTCCGCGACCGTCGGCGCGCGAAGCTCGTGCCGCCACCGGAGCCGGTTCAGCTCTCGCTGAGTGTGTGAGAGCCGATTTGCGACATACACTTCCCGCCAATGCCAGAAGAGATCACGTGCCTGATCGTCGATGACCATGAGGTGGTGCGCGAAGGGCTGCGCCTCTCGCTGTCACGCGCGCCGCACATTCGCGTCATCGGCGAGGCCTCGGACGGTGCCGGCGCGGTTGCGCTCGTCGAGCGCCGTCGGCCACAAGTGGTGATCATGGACGTCCGGATGCCGGGGATGGACGGGCTCGAGGCGACCAAGCAGATCAAGGAGAAGGTGCCCGAAACGGCGGTCCTGATCTTCACTGCCTACAGCGAGCGCTCGTTGCTCGGCCGCGGGCTCGAGTCGGGTGCGAAGGGCTACATCCTGAAGGAGGCGCCGCACGCGACGCTGTTGCGCGCGATCGAGAAGGTCGCGGGCGGCGAGAGCTTCGTCGACCCCGCGCTGATGCCGACGTTCCTGACGGGCAAGGAGCAGAACGACATGCTCACCGCCCGCGAGCGCGAGATCCTCCAGCTGCTCGCAGACGGGATGTCGAACGCGGACGTGGCGGCGCGGCTCTTCATCAGCCAGGAGACGGTCAAGAGCCACGTACGGCACATCCTCGCGAAACTCGAGGCGGACACGCGGACCCACGCGGTCGCCATCGCGTTGCGCGACGCGATCATCGACTGATGGCCGAGGAAGTTCCCGCCGACGAGCGCGAGCGCCTCGTCGAGCGGATCATCACGGCCGAGCAGGACGAGCGGCGGCGGCTCGCGCTCTTCCTCCACGACGGGCCGGTGCAGAGCCTGGCCGGGATCGCATTGATGCTCGACGCCGCCGTACAGTCGATCGACGAGGGGAAGCCGGAGGTGGCACGGGGCATCATGGCGTCGGCGCTCGAGCGCCACCGCGAGACGATCCGCGCGCTCCGCGACCTCTCCTTCAACATCGAGCCGGTGGTGCTGCGCGACCAGGGCTTCGGCGCCGCCGTGCACGAGCTGGCGAACCAGCTCGGGATGGAGCACAAGGTGCAAATCGAGGTCGATGTCGAGCTGGCCTCGCAGCTCGGCGAGAAGGAGCAGGTCGGGCTGTACCAGATCGTCCGCGAGTCGCTCAATCAGGCTGTGCGACGCGGGCCGCCTTCCAAGATCTCGGTGCGGATCCATGACACGCCGGAAGGAGAGATCGAGACGGTCGTCTCCGACAACGGGACGGGCGAGCGACGCACGGCGGCGCTCGCCGCGATCGGCGAACGCGCTTCAACGTTGAACGGCCGCTTCTCCGTCGAGCAGGGACCCGACGGCACGTCGATCCATGTCGTGTTCCCTTCGTACACCGGGCGTCCATAGCCATTAAGATTCGCCGCCGATGACTGACGAAAACGGTCACCACGGCTCCAGCTACGTGCTCTTCGTCTGGTCTCCGGCCGGCTGGACGCTGCAGCAGCGCGACGGCGAGCCGCCGCCGGTGGGAGCGACGGTCGAGAACGGCGAGACCCTCCTTCGGGTCAGCAAGATCGGCCCCTCGCCGCTGCCGGGCGACCGGCGCCGCTGCGCGTTCACCCAGCTCGCCTGAACCTGCTGGCGCAGGCTGAGCATCCGCGGAAGCGGATGCTCAGCGCGCGAAGATCCCTAAAGGGGCCGCTTCGCGGCCCAAGAGCACGCTGACCCATTTCGACCTAGCGAAGTGCGGTCTCCGCGGCGATGCGGCCGTAGACGAGCGCGGCGGCGAGCCCGCTTCCGTACCCGCCGGTGAAGATGCCGCCCGCATCGGCGCCTGCCGCGTGCAGGCCGTCGACGGGCGTCCCCTCGCGATCGAGCACGCGCGCCTGCTCGTCGACCCTGAGGCCGCCAATCGTGTGCGTGACCGCTGCGTACACGCGGATCGCCGTGAACGGAGGCACGACGAGCTTCGGCGAGGCCGGGAGCGCGAACGGGAGCTCCTCGGCAGGGCGGACGTCGCCGCCCGTCGCGCGCGCGACCTCGATCGCCTCGGCGACGGTGCCGTACGGAGTCCGCCGGCCCAGGGCCGCCGCGTCGACCACATACCACGCCACGCCACCCGGGAAGCGCTGGACAACGTCGCTCTCGTGCCATGCCGCCTCGCTTAGGTCGGCACCGGAGTCGTCGAGCACGAGCGCGTGTCGAGCGTAGAGCTGCGATGCCGAGGTGAACTCGTGCTCCGGCACCGGTCCGGGCATCGCCCGTCCGTAGTACTCGTCCATCCCCGCGCTGGGCGCCGCTCCGCGCGCGAGCCCGTAGTCGAGCCCGTCACCCGCGCTCCACGGAGCCGCCCGCAACAGCAAGCCTCGCTCGCGCGCGAGACGCGCACCGAAGCCTCCAGTCGCGAGGACCTGTGCCTCTGGGAACGGCGTCTCCAGCCTCACGTCGCCGGCCGCCCGCACGAGCACGTCGGTGAGCGCGCGTGCGTCGTAGCGCCGCCCGACAGTCAGAGGGTTAGGGGTCTCGGTCGCGACCGGCGTCACGCCGAGCGTTTCGAGCCAGTCGAGCGCATCGTCGAGCTCCTCGACGAGTCGGCGCTGCAATGCGGGATCGCCGGCCGGGCACTCCCGGCGAAAGTCCTCGCTGCTCCGATGCCGCCAGACGACGCCACTGGAGAGCAACATCGAGCCCCCCGGCCGACCGCCCTTTTCGAGGACGACAGGCGACGCACCGAGCTCGCGCGCACGGGCGGCGGCGACGAGGCCGGCCATGCCGGCGCCGGCGACGACGAGGTCTTTCAGGTGAGCGAGAACGAGGGCTTGTGCTCGATGTACTCGAGCTTCACGCCGTCGGGTCCCCAAACGAAGAGCGCGATGGTGTTCGGCGCGTCGACGAGGTCGTCGATTTCGATGCCGAGGTCCTCCGCATCGGCCCGATGCTCCTCCACCGAGTCGACGAGGACGCCGATGTGGTTCAGGAGCGGCCGCTCGGGGTCACCGGGGTCGCCGGCAATCAACTCGAGGTAGGCGCCGCCCACCTCGAGCCGGTCGCGACCGGCCGGCGCGAAGCCGAGCGCCTGCCACTGCGCGAATGCTTCGGCGGGATCGGCCGAGACGAGCGCGACGTGGTCGAGGTCGAGCTCCGAGTCGGTCTCGTCTTCGACCAGCACGATCTCCAGGCCCTCGCCGAGGTCGATCGTCTCGTCGCGGCCGTCGAGCGACGACACACGCAGGCCGATCCGAGCGAGCGGCCCGCGCTCCCGCGGGCCTTCTGCGTCGAAGAGCGTGAGCTTGCCGCGACGCGCATCGGCGCCGAGCAGCGTGAAGCGATCGGTCTGCTCGATCACGCGCACGCCGAGCCGCGCGACCGCCGTCTCGGTCATCAGGCGGCGGTCTGCCACCCAGAGCGCAACGTGATCGAGAGTCCGCGGATTCACCTTGCGAGGATAGCCGTCAGCATGACCCCTCCTTCGTGTTGCGAACGAAGGCGGTTCTTACCCGTTGAGGCGCGCCCTATTCGCCGCCGTCGAGCGGAGGGTTCTGGACGTTGTGCTCGGTCGCGTACTCGTCGACGAGCGGGTCGATCACCTCGGCGCCCTTGTCGTAGGCGTAGTTGATCGCCACAAACGGCTCCCACTTGTCCGGCAGCGCGTCCTCCGGGAAGATCGCCTCGACCGGGCACTCTGGCTCGCAGGCGCCGCAATCGATGCACTCCTCCGGATCGATGATCAACATGCGCCCGAACTCGTGGATGCAGTCGACCGGGCAGACATCGACGCACGAGCGATCTTTGATGTCGATGCAGGGCTCGGCGATGATGTACGTCACGGCGGCGAGTGTATAGACCGAGCTCAGACCGACGGTGCGGTCAACTCGGCGACGATCTCGGGCACTCGCTCGACCAGCGCAGACTTCACGACCACCTGGTCGAAGCCGGCCGTGTGTGCGCGCTGAAGCCCCGCCTTGTCGGTGTGATTGGTGAAGCCGAGGATCGGAATGTCGGGCCAGGAGTCCACAACCTCCTCCGGCTCGACCCGAGCAATGTCGACGATCACGAGATCCGGCGGGTCGACGCTGTCGCTCGTAATCAGGCGATGCCCCTCCAGCAAGGCTTCGAGCTTCCCCCGGAAGAACAGATCGACCCCTGCGAGCAGGATGGTCGCCACAGTTTCGAATCTATCAGTGCGCTCGGCGTGCGACTAGCTGGCACCTAGCCGCTGAGACCGAGCGCCTCGAAGATCCTGTTGATGTACACGCGCAGCCGCCAGAACTCACCGGCGAAGAGGAGCGCGCCGAGCGAGACGAGGATCAGGCCGCTGACGAACTGAATCACGACGTAGTGGTCGCGGACGCGGCGGAAGAAACCCATCGCCCGTGCGAAGAGCGCCGCGGCGATCAGAAACGGGATGGCGAGCCCGAGCGCATAGACGGCGAGCAGCGCGGAGCCTTCCCAGACCGTGTCGGAGTCGCCGGCGAGAACGAGGATCGAGCCGAGGACCGGAGTGATGCACGGTGCGGCGCACACGGCGAACGCCCCACCGAGCAGGAAGCCCGACCCACGGCGGCGCGCACCCTGGACGAGGCCTGCTCCGATCAGGCGATCGGGCCACGGCAGCAGCCCCATGAACGCGAGTCCGAAGACGATCAGGATGAAGCCTGCCACCTGCTCGAGCAGGAACTGGTTGCGGGTGAACGAGAGGCCGATCGCCGCGGCACCGGCCCCGAGAAAGACGAAGAAGGTCACGAGCCCGGCAACGAACGGAAGGCTCGAGACGACGACATGCCGCGCGGCGCCGGGGTCGCCCAGCCGCTCAGCCTCGACCGACGACACTGCGGAGAGGTAGCCGGGAACGAGAGGCAGCACGCACGGCGCGAGGAAGGAGACGAACCCGGCGCCGAAGGCGACCAGGACCGCGGTGACAGTCATTCGAAGCGCGCTAGCTCGGCGTCGAGGCGCTGCTCGAGCTCCGGATCGAGCGGCTCGAGCTCGTCCGGCGGCGGAGGCTCGTCGCCGCGTCCCCGGCTCCAGTGCCAGGCAAGTCCACCAACGACAACGGCCCCGACCGCGAGGCCTCCGATCGGCAGCAGCCAGGCAAGCCAGTCGAACCCCTTCCGCGGCGGAACCGCGAGCACGGTCGGGCCGAACTGGTCGACGAGCTTCGCCTTGATCTCACTCTTCGTGTCGCCGGCCGCGATCCGCGCTCGGATGTAGGCCTTGATCCGCCGGGCAGCCGGCGCGTCGGAGGTGTCGAGGGTCGTTTCGCAGACCGGGCAGACGAGCTCGGACTCGAGCTCTGCCGGGGTGGGCTTCAGCTCACTCGCGGCGGCAGGGCCCGCGAGCGCGAGCGCCAGCACCGCGAGGAGGAGAGACCTCACGCCGGGGCGAGCGCGCGCTCGATCCCGTCATCGATGTCGGCTGCTTCCCGGACCGGCCCGGCAATCCGGTAGCGAACCTTCCCGGTCTTGTCGATGAAGTACGTCTCGGGGTAGCCGGTCACGCCGTAGCGCCCGATCGTGGAGCCCTTGCCGTCGTAGACGTTCCGATACGTGACGCCATAGCGAGCCAGGAATTTCCGCGCATCGCTGCGCACGTCCTTCGCGTCGATGCCGACGAAGACTACGTTCTTGCCCTCCCAGCGCTTCGAGCCCTGCTGGAGGAGCGGCATCTCGTCGCGACACGGCCCGCACCACGAGGCCCAGAAGTTCAGCACGACCGTCTTCCCGCGCAACGACGCAAACGAGAGGTCACCCTCGCCGTTTAGGCGTTCAAGTGTCCAGGACGGTGCCTGCGGGGTGCCGCCACGCTTGAGCTGGGACGTGACCTCGCTCTCACCTTGCGCGAGCTTCCAGGCGAGCAGGCCCAGGAGTGCCACGACGACCGCCACGGCGACGATCTGCCCGCCGAGGCGCACCCGACCGGTCATGCGGCGAACGCCGCATGAGCTTTAGGGGGTGTGGGGGAACTTGGAAGTTCCCCCACAAGACAGACGAAGGGGGCTCGTGGGGGAAACATGGTTTCCCCCACGGGAGCGAGCCGAAGGCGAGCGACGGTCATGAGACGATGTAGACGGGCGTACCGATGTCGACCTGCGTGAAGAGCCACTCGACCTCGGGGATCCGCATCCGGATGCAGCCGTGTGAGACCGAGTAGCCGATCGAGGCCGGATCAGGAGTGCCGTGGATGCCGACAGCGGGCGCCGAGAGGCCCATCCACCGCGTGCCGAGGGGGTTGCCCGGACCCGGCGGAATCGGCTCAGCGTCCTTCGCCCAGTCGGACGCCGGCGGATACCACCACGGGTTGCGCCACTTGACAACGATCTCGTACTTGCCGAGCGGAGTCGGATACCTCGACTGGCCCGTGGCGACGCCGAAGTCGCGGCGGAGCTTCATCCCGTCGTAGAGGAGGAGCTTGTTCAGCCCGCGGCGGATCACGATCACCTCGCCGAACGAGGCGCGCGTTGCCTGCGGCACGATCACGTCCTGCTTGAGCGTGATCGGGTCGCGCGCGTGTGTCTTCAGGCTCCGGTAGAGGTCCCGAACAGCAAGCGACTGACGAAGGCGGCGCCCCTGCTCCTCCTTCGTCACGAAAGGCTTCGAGTTGCGCAGCTGCAGCTCGGAGTTGACGGCAGTCCGATCGAACCGTTTGGCAAGTGTCCGCGCGTAGCGCTCCAGACGCTGCCTGGGCGCGGCCACCTTCAGCGGCACGTTGGCGCCGGGCGCGAAGACACGGGCGTGCTTGACCGCCTCGCCGACATAGGCCGACGCGCCGAGCTGCTTCGGCGTCACGATCAGGGTCACGTTGCCGAGGCGGAGCACCACGGGCCGTGCGAAGAACGCCTTTACCTCCTTGGTCGCCTCCGCGGGTGACAGGCCCCCCACCAGGACCTTGCCGCCGACGGTGACGCCGGCCGCAATCGTCGACGGCCGCGGGGTCGTGGGCGTCGTGGTCGTCGTCGTCGTGGTGGTGGTCGTCGGAGGCGGGGGCGGCGGAGCGGTCGTCGTGCCCGTTGTCGTCCCTGTGTCGGCGGTCGCGGACGGGGACGCAGCGAGGACCACCGCGGCGAGCAGTCCGGCAGCTGCGCACGCAATGAGCAGGGTAAATGCGAGTCCTCGCCTCACGGGGCGCAGTGTAGCCATGCGCCAGAGAACCTCGCTCTTGGCCGCGAAGCGGCCCTTTAGGGGTCTTCGCGCGGAGCAGGATCCGCTTCCGCGGATCCTGCTCCCTGCGCAAATAGCTGAGGATCGTTCGTTATCACTGCATCGACGCCGGCGGCGTCGAGCCGTGTCAGCTCCGCCGGATCGTCGACCGTCCAGGCCCAGACGGCGGCGCCGACCCCGTGCGCACGGTCAACGCTTGCTGCCGACACGACCGCGTGATGGAGCATCAGCGCCGCCGCACCGACACGCTCGATCATCGACGGCACGCGCGCGACGATCGCTCGGCGCAGGGCAAGCGTGCCGAGGCGGATCGCCGGCTGAAATGCGCGCTGCCGCGAGACGCCGTAGCGGTCTTCCGGGTACGTGAACCCAATCTGGATCGCCGGCCCGCGCGCAGCCACCGCACGAAGGCTCTCGCGATTGAAGGAGCTGACAACGGCTCGCTCGACGAGGCCGTGCCGCTCGAGTGCCTCAACCAGCTCATCGAGGCGCGTCGTCAGCTTCAGGTCGACGTGCAGTGCCACATCTCGCGGGGCCAGGAAGCCGAGGGCTTCGTCAAGCGTTGGGAGTTGCGGAGCGAGCTCCTGCAGCTCGGCGAGTGAGCGGTCGCGCACGGTGCCGACAGCCGCGCCGTGGCTGACCTCGGCGAGGTCGTTCGAGTGAGCGAGCACGAGGGGACCGCCGGTGAGGTCGAGCACGTCGAACTCGATCGCGTGGACGCCG
>JAXIPI010000166.1:0-8525 GCA_045403015.1 Gaiellaceae bacterium
AGTGTCGAGGGCAGATAGAGCTTGGCCACTAGTCGACGACCGCGACCTCGACCGACGTGATGCTCGGCAGGTAGCTCGCGATCTCGCTCCAGGTCTCGCCCTCGTCGGCGCTCGCGAAAAGCTGCCCCGTGCTCGACCCGAAGTACAGGCCCGGGACGTCGTACGAGTCGATCGCCATCCCCTCGCGCAGGACGCCGATGTGGGCGTCGCGCTGCGGCAGGCCTTGGTCGAGGCGCTGCCAGTTCGCGCCCGCGTCCTGAGTCCGCCAGACCGCCGCGCGCCCCTCGGGCATGCAGCGCCCATGGCCGGGGTCGAGCGGGATCACGTAGAAGGTGTCGCGGTCGTGCGGGTGCGCAGCCGCTGCGAAGCCGAACTCCGTCGGCAGGCCCTCTGTGATCTCCGTCCAGGAGCCTCCCGCGTCGTCGCTGCGGTGCATGCCCACGTGGTTCTGCTGGTAGAGACGCTCGCTGTCGACCGGCGACATCACGAGCTTGTGGACGCAGTAGCCCACCTCGGGGTCCTCGAGCGGCCAGTCCGCGCGCAGTCCCTTGTTGCGTGGTGTCCACGACCCGCCGTCGTCGGTCGTCTCGAAGATGCCAATGCCCTGCACGACCGCCCAGTACCGGGT
The DNA here is from genome assembly GCA_045403015.1 of Gaiellaceae bacterium. GTDB lineage: Bacteria > Actinomycetota > Thermoleophilia > Gaiellales > Gaiellaceae > Gaiellasilicea. The sequence continues at coordinate 629 of JAXIPI010000166.1, forward strand.
CGGGTCGTCGGGGTGCGGAAGGATCGCCGGGACGCCGAGGTGACCCGGTGGCTGGTTCGCGGGGTCGTTCCACTTCTCGCGGCCGGGTTGGCCGTCGAGCGTGGTCAGGAGCGACCAGGTCTCGCCGCCGTCGCGGCTTTCGAACACTCCCGGCATCTCGGCACCGACGAACAGCCGGCCGTTCGCTGCCGTGAGGCCCGAGACCTTCGAGAGCTTGAGCTCGGTGTCGCCGTAGTTGAGCCCCTCGCTCGACTGCTGCCACGTCTCGCCGAGGTCCGGGCTGCGCCAGATGCTCGAGCCGTGCCATTCGCTCGCGGCGGCCGCATAGATCGTGCCGCTTCCGGCCGCGTGGATTGCGTGGTAGATCGGCCAGCCTTCGCAAAACGGGCCGCGCAGCTCCCACTCGCGACGACTCTCGTCGCTCTCGAGCACGAAGCAGCCCTTGCGGGTTCCGACCAAGAGAACGGTCTTCGACATCGATGTCACCTCCGGTTGCGACGACGCACGTACGAGTCTCCCCCTCCAGACTTGCGCAGCGCGGGAAACTCATCGGTGAGACGAACGGGATACACCAAGATCGACATAGGATTGCGAAGGTGACGGTGACACCCGAGACGGGGCGGTGGGACGCGCTCGTCGCCGCACGCACCCGGGGCGACGTCGGCGAGGGGATCGCTTCCGTCCTCGCGCTCCTGGCTCTCCCCGATCTGATCTCGTTCGCGGGCGGCTTCCCCGACCCGGCGACGTTCCCGCGCGAGCGTGTCTCGGCGCTGCTGCAGGAGTTCGCCGCCGCGGGCGAAGTCGGCGCATTTCAGTACGCGCCGACGCGCGGTCTGGCCGGCCCACTCGATGCGCTCGTAGACCGGCTCGAGCGGTTGCAGGGCCGACGTCCGGCCGACGACGAGCTGCTGATCACGAGCGGTGGAATCGAAGCGCTCGAGCTCATCGGCAAGTCGTACCTCGACCCAGGCGATCTTGTCGTCGTCGAAGGTCCCACCTATCTGGGCGCGATCCAGGCGTTCCGGAGCTTCGAGGCCGAGCTCGTCGCCATCCCGATGGACGAGCACGGGCTCGAGGTGGACGAGCTCGAACGTCAACTGGCAGCCGGACTGCGCCCGAAGCTCGTCTACAGCATTCCCGACCACCAGAACCCGGCAGGCGTGAGCCTCTCGGCCGAGCGGCGCGGGCCGCTCGTCGAGCTCGCGCGCCGGTACGGGTTCGTCATCGTCGAGGACGTCGCATACCGCGAGCTCGGCTTTTCCGGCGACACGCTGCCGAGCCTCTGGAGCCTCGCCCCGGACGTCGTCGTCCAGGCGGGGACGACATCGAAGACGATGTTCCCCGGGATCCGGCTCGGGTGGGCTGTTGGCCCCGCCGACGTCGCCGCGCGGCTCGTCTCCGCGAAGCAGAACACCGACCAGTGCGCAGGCGCGCTCGGACAGCGGCTCTTCGAGGAATCCGTTCGCCGCGGCTGGATCGACGAGCAGCTGGTGCTGTCGCGTGCGCTGTACGAGCGCAAGGCCGCGCGCCTGCTCGCGGCGCTCGAGCGCTCGATGCCGGAGGGGGCACGCTGGACACGGCCGCAAGGCGGCTTCTTCTCCTGGCTGACGCTGCCCGAAGGCGCCGACTCCGTCGATCTCGCCCGCCGAGCAGTGGAGAAGGACGTCGGGATCGTGCCGGGCACGCTGTTCTTCCCGGACGGCCGCGGCACTGACACGGTGCGGCTCTCATTCAGTCTCGTCGACGAAGCGCAGATCGACGACGGCATCGAACGCTTGGGGTCGCTCCTGTGAGCGGTCACGGAACGACGCACTACCGCTGGGACGAGATGCCCAAGGACGTCCTCAAGCCGGACCTCGCACGGAGGCTCATCTCGACCGAGCGGATGATGATGGCGCACGTGTACCTCGAGAAGGGATGCATCGTCCCGCTGCACTCGCACGAGAACGAGCAGCTGACCTACATCCTGGAAGGCGTCCTGCGGTTCTGGCTCGGAGACGACGAGTCCGAGATCGTCGACGTCGCGGCGGGGGAGGTTCTCCACATTCCCTCGAATGTCCCGCACAAGGCCGAGGCGTTGGAGACGACGCTCGACGTCGACATCTTCTGCCCGCCGCGGCAGGACTGGCTCGACGGTTCCGACGCCTACCTCCGTCACAAGTGAAGCTCGGCCTCGAGGGACGCCGGGCGCTCGTCACCGGCGGCTCGAAGGGGATCGGCGCCACGCGCACGCGAGCTCGTCGACGAGGGCGTGCGCGTGGCGATCTGCGCGCGGAACGAGGACGAGGTCATCGCCGCGGCCGAAGAGCTGAATGTCACCTACGCGCAACGGGCCGACGTCACTGACCCCGAGCAGGTACGCGACTTCGTGGCGCGCTCCGCCGAGGAGCTCGGCGGGATCGATTTCCTCGTCAACAACGCCGGCGGTGCCCACCCCGGCACCTTCGAGACGCTCAACGACGAGAACTGGGTGGCCGACCTCGACGTCAAGCTCTTCTCGCTGATCCGCTGCTCCCGGGCGGTGCTACCGCACATGCGCGCGGCCGGTGGCGGCCGTATCGTCAATATCGGCGCGGTCTACTCGCGCTATCCCGACCCCACCTTCTTCGCGACGTCCGTGAACCGGGCCGCGGGCAACTCGTTCACGAAGACCCTCGCACTGGAGGTCGCGAAGGACAACATCCTCGTGAACGGCGTCAACATCGGGTTCGTCACCACGCCGCAGTGGGACAACATCCACCAGCGGCGAGCCCCCGACGTGCCGCGGGAGGAGTTCTTCGCCACGTTCGCCGCGGACGAAGTTCCGCTCGGCCGCTTCGGGACGCCGGAGGAGGTCTCGGGCCTCGTGGCGTTCCTGCTGAGCAACCGCGCCGCCTACATCACTGGAGCCTCGATCGACGTCGCAGGCGGCATGGGCAGGTACGTCTAGGCCCGCGATGGACGACACCCTCGCGCTGCTCGACTGGAAGCGCCGTGTCTTTGCGCTCTACCAGTCGGTGCGCTCGGCGTCCGAGGCGGAGGAAGCCTGGAACGTCTGGCGCGAGGGTCGTGACGACCTGTTCCGCCACCACCCGCAATCGCCGCTCCCGGAGGCGGAGCGCGGCGACTTCCCCGGTCTCCAGTACTTCGCCTACGAGCCGCAGCTGCGTGTGCTCGCCGAAGTGCGGGCAGCCGAGCCAGAGCTACGGCAGATCGGCGCGAGTGGCAACCAGTCGGTTCTGTTCCGTCGCTTCGCGACGGCCTCGTTCGATCTCGGCGGTCAAGAGCAGTCGCTCGAGCTCCACTGGCTCGAGGGCTACGGCGGCGGCATCTTCCTCGCGTTCGCCGACGCGACGAGCGGATCGGAGACCTACGGGGGCGGGCGCTACGTGCTCGACTCGGTCAAGGGCGCCGATCTCGGCATGCACGGCGAGCGGCTCGTGCTCGACTTCAACTTCGCCTACAACCCGTCGTGTGCCTACGACCCGCAGTGGGTCTGCCCGCTCGCCCCAGCGTCGAACAGGCTTCCGATCGCGGTCAGGGCTGGAGTGGTCGTGGCCAGGACGTATGACACGTATACGCTCGAGTGAAGTCTCGACGCCACGGCACCGAAGGGAGATCCCCCATGTCTGTTCTCGACGAGGTCCTTTCCGCCAACGAGAAGTACGCCGCGTCGTTCGGGGAGAAGAGCGAGCTCGCTCTCCCGCCCGCTCGACGGTTCGCGATCCTCACCTGCATGGACGCACGGCTCGATCCCGCCAAGTACGCGGGCCTGAGCGAGGGCGACGCGCACGTGGTCCGCAACGCCGGAGGCCGAGCCAGTGACGATGCGATCCGCTCGCTCGTGATCTCGTACAAGCTCCTCGGCACGCAGGAGTGGTTCGTCATCCACCACACGGAATGCGGCATGGAGTTCTTCGACGACGAACGGATGCGGGAGATACTCGGACAGAGCCTCGAGACGGCCGAGCTCGACGCCGACGGGTTCCACGACGTCGGCAGCGGCCCCGGATCGAGCGAGGCGCGGTACATCGACTGGCTGACGATCTCCGACCCGCAGCAGGCGGTGGCCGAAGACGTCGCCCGGATCCGCGCGCATCCGCTGGTGCCGGCGCGGATTCCGATCTACGGCTACCTCTACGACGTGAAGACCGGGCGCCTCGACGAGGTCGCGACCGCGACCGCGGCCGGGCGGGCGAGCTGAGCCACGGACGGAGGCCCCGCTCGCGCAGGGCCTCCGTTAGCTGTCGAGATTACGACTTGCCGGTCTCGAGCAGCGTCTTCAGGTCGCTCAGGATCCAGACCCAGCCGCCGCCACCCTGCGCGAGCGGCCCCGTGCTCGCGACCTGCGCCGCGTGCTTCGGCGCATCCTCGAGCTCGTGGGTGACCGTGAGCCGCGCGATGCCGCCGTCCTCCTCCGCGATCTCCCACGTAACGCGCGTTGGTTCCTCGGCGACGAGCTCCGGATCCCAGAGCGCACGCCAGGTCTGGACGAGCTTCCGTGGCGGATCCACCTCGAGGACCTCACCGTCGACGAGCTCCGCCGGCATGCCCATCGCCTGAGCCTGCTCGTCCGCGGTCGCGAGGTACCTCCCGCCCGGCCGCAAGTCGAACTCGCCTCGTCCGGGATAGCCGTACTTCTCGTTCCACTCGGGTTTCGTGATCGCATCCCAGATCGCCTCCGGCGTCGCGCGGATGTAGATCCGGTAGACCTGGGTCGTCGTCAGGGTGCTCTCCTCCGTCGTGCTCATGCTGTCTCCTCCAGTTCGCTCTTGAGCTCTGCGAGCGCCGACACCTGGCGCTCCGTGTACTTGTCGATCCACCTGTCGTGGATCAGCCGGATCGGCACCGGGTTCAGGAAGTGCAGCTTCTCCCGGCCCGACCGGCGCGCGACGACGAGACCTGCGTCTTCGAGGACGCGGAGGTGCTTCATGACGCCGAAGCGCGTCATCTCCAGCTCCGACTCGAGCTCGGTCAGCGTACGGCCGTCACGCGTGAAGAGCCGGTCGAGCAGGAAGCGACGCGTCGGGTCTGCAAGCGCCTTGAACACACGGTCGTCGTCGGTCATCGCCGAAAGCATACGTGACCGAATGGTCACATGTCAAGAACGATCGCGGGAAGAAAACCCTGCCCCCCGGCGTCTGGCTGTGAACAAGGCAGAACACCGACCGTAGAAAAGGGGTTCACCAATGCCGCGAGTCATTCTGGCCGACGACCATCCGCTCTTCCTTTCGGCTCTCGAGCTGGCGCTCAGCGAGGCCGACATCGACGTTGTCGGGACTGCCTGTACGGGCGCCGAGGTGCTGGAGCTGGCCGACCGGTGCGAGCCCGACGCAGTGCTGCTCGATCTCTTCATGCCCGGAATGGACGGCGTCACCTGCATCAGACGGCTCTCCGCGCTCTACCCGTCACTACGGATCGTGGTCGTCTCGGCCACCGACGACCAGAACGAGATCCACGGCGCGCTCGCAGCCGGAGCCGTGTGCTTCGTCGGCAAGAGCGTCCAGCCTGAGGACCTCGTTCAGGCGCTTCACGCGGTGATCAATGCGCGCAACGGCGGCATCCACTACCGCGGCGAGCTGCCCATTACCCAGCTCCGGCCCATCCGGCCCGAGCGGCGGGACACCCACGGCCTGACCAAGCGCGAGCTCGAGATTCTGCGGCTCGCCGCGAGCGGCTCCTCGAACTCGCAGATGGCGAAGTTGCTGTGGGTGACCGAGCAGACGATCAAGTTCCATCTCTCGAACGTCTACAAGAAGCTCGGCGTCCCGAATCGAACCGCCGCGTCAGCCGCTGCGAGCAAGCTCGGATTGCTCGAGCTGGACGACGCCGCAGATTTCGGCGAGGTCGTCGACATCGCGTCGGCCCGCGGGATGCTGGGCTGAGAACGGCGTGGGCCGCCCGCGGCCGGGCGGCCCACCGATCGTCCCGTCCCGCTTTCAGCTCGAGCGGGCGAGCTCCTCCATCTCCGCCGAATAGCGTCCCGCCACGGCAGCGCTGTTGTTGCGAGCCCGCAGCGCGAGGAAGGACTGGCCGGCGTCGACGTTCTCCGCGGCTCCACCCCACGCCTTCAGCGCCGGCGCCTGCAGCGCGCGTCCGTACGAGAATGAGAGCACCCACGGCTGCGGTCCGCCCGAGTTGATCGCGTTCAGGTTCTCGCTGGCCTGCTCGTCGGACTGCCCGCCGGAGAGGAACACGATCCCGGGGACCGCCGCCGGGACGGTCTCTCGGAAGCACCGGAGCGTCCAGTCGGCGACCTCGTCGGCGCTCGCCTGGGTCGGGCTGCCCTTGCCGGAGATGACCATGTTCGGCTTCAGCAGCATCCCCTCGAGGTCGACCCGCTGGTGGTAGAGCTCGTCGAAGACCTTGTGCAACGTCCGCTTCGTTGCCCGGTAGCACGTCTCGATGTCGTTGTCGGCGTCCATCAGCACCTCGGGCTCGACGATCGGCACGATCCCCTGCTCCTGGCAAAGCGCCGCGTACCGGCCGAGCGCATGAGCGTTGACCTGGATGCAATAGGCGGTGGGGATGCCGTCGCCGATCGTGATCACAGCGCGCCACTTGGCGAAGCGGGCACCGAGCTCGCGGTATTCCTGCAGGCGCTCGCGGAGGCCGTCGAGGCCCTCGGTGACCTTCTCGCCGGGGGCAATCGCAAGATCCTTGGCGCCGGTGTCGACCTTGATCCCGGGGATGATCCCCTTGTCGGCCAGCAGCTTTGCGAACGGAGTCCCATCGGACGCGGACTGCCGCAGCGTCTCGTCGTAGAGGATGACGCCGCTGACGTACTCCTCCAGCTCCGGCGTCGTGAACAGCATGTCGCGGTACGCCCGGCGGTTCTCCTCCGTCGACTCGAGCGAGATCGAGTCGAAGCGCTTCTCGATCGTCCCCGAGCTCTCGTCGGCGGCGAGGATCCCCTTGTTGTCGGCGACGAGGGCCTTGGCGATTTCGTGCAGCTCAGGCGCGGCCATCGCGGTCTCCTTTCATCAATCGTCTGACTTTCTCGGAAGGGTGGTAGGCAGCGATCCTACGGACAGTGCCCGAGCGGGAGCGCATCACGATCGACTCGGTCTCGACGCCCGCGCCGCTGACGCGCACGCCGCGGAGGAAAACGCCGCTCGTGACACCGGTCGCGGCGACGAAGACATCGTTCCCGGACACGAGGTCGTCGGTGGTGAGCACCCGGTCGATGTCGTAGCCGGAGTCGATGAGCTTCCGGCGCTCGTCGTCGTTCCGCGGCCAGAGCTTGCCCTGGATCGCGCCACGCAGGCACTTGATCGCTGCAGCGGAGATGACGCCCTCCGGCGTGCCGCCGATCCCCATCAAAATGTCGACGCCGACGAACGCCTGGGCCGCGGCGATCGAGGGTGCGACGTCGCCGTCGCGGATCAGGTTGACGCGCGCCCCGGCCTGGCGCAGCTCCCCGATCAGCTCGTTGTGGCGGTCGCGCTCGAGCACGACGACCGTCACCTCACTGACGTCGAGCCCTTTCGCCTTCGCGACCGCGCGGACGTTCTCGGTCGGGCTCGCGTTGATGTCGATCGCCTCCGCGGCCTCGGGCCCGACCGCGATCTTGTCCATGTAGAAGGCGGCGCCCGGATCGAACATCGTTCCGCGCTCAGCGACGGCGATCACGGCGATCGCGTTCGGCTGCCCGAGCGCGGTCAGGCGCGTGCCCTCGAGCGGGTCGACGGCGACGTCGACTGCGGGGCCGTGGCCGGAGCCGATCTGCTCGCCGTTGAAGAGCATCGGCGCCTCGTCCTTCTCCCCCTCCCCGATCACGACGACGCCGTTCATCTCGACGGTGCCGAGCATCAGCCGCATGGCGTCCACCGCGGCCTGGTCGGCCTTCTCCTTCTCTCCGCGGCCGACCCAGCCGGACGCGGCCAGCGCCGCCGCCTCCGTGACGCGGACGAGCTCG
>JAXIPI010000291.1:0-2828 GCA_045403015.1 Gaiellaceae bacterium
GCGGCGAACCTGACGAAGCCGGTGCTGAAGGCGGCTGCGACGATCGTCTCGGTCGAGGCTCGGCACGCGGCGTGGATTCGAGACATCGTCGGCGAGCCGGCATCGCCGCAGGCAACCGATACCCCGGCCACCGAGCAGCAGGTACGGCGGGCCGTTGCGCAGACCGGCTTCGTGAAGGCGGGCGGATGATCCCTCAACTTCCCCCCGACCTCGACCTCAGCCTCGACGAGCTCGACCGTGACGGCGCCCTGCGAGAAGCCGCCGCACGGCTTCCACGCGGGCGGTTCCTCGCCGCCGCGGCCGGCGTCGCCGCCGTGTTCGGAGTGGCCGCGTCGCCCGCTCGGGCGGCGGTGTCGAAGGGAGACATCGCGATCCTCAACTACGCGCTCTCCCTGGAGTACCTCCAGGCGGCCTTCTACACCGAGACGGAGCGAGTCGGAAAGGTTTCCGGGCAGGCTGCGCGGGCGGTACGCGTCGTCGGTGCCGTCGAGCGCGCCCATGTAGCGGCGTTTCGCGACCTCCTGGGGGCGAAGGCGATCAAGCGGCCGGCGTTCGACTTCCGCGGCGTGACCGAGGAGCAACAGGCGTTCCTCAAGACCGCCGTTGCCTTCGAGGATCTCGCCGTTGCTGCCTACAAGGGCCAGGCACATCTGATCAAGTCCGACGCGGTTCTCGCGGCGGCCGTCGCGATCCACTCGGTCGAGGCTCGGCATGCGGCGTGGATGCGTCACCTTTTCGGCGTCCGTCCGGCGGCGGCTCCGTTCGACGAGGCGAAGCCGAGCGGGGAGATCCTGAAGCTCGTCCGCGCGACCAGGTTCATCGTCGCGAAGCCGAGGATGGTGGGCAAGGGAGACCCGAAATTCACCGGCTGATCGTCCTTCTGCTCGCGGGTGGTGCGACCTCTCTCGCCGTCGTGCTGTGGGTCGCCGTCTTCGGCAGCCGCGGTGCCGGTGATGTCAAAGCCGCCCCGCTCGCATCGCTTGCCGCTCTTCCCGCTCCTGCCCTGCGTGTGCAGCAGCCGGTGCCGCTGCGAATGGATCGAGACCTGGCCTACTGGTCGCCCGTCCTGCGCTCCGTCTCTGCGCGGGTGTCACCCGCAGTGGACGCGGCCAGGGTCGCGGTGCTCGCGACCCGAACGGCTGAGCAGACCCCGAACATCGTGCTCACGCTGGGTCGTGCCACCGACGCGCGGGGCCGGGTGTGGACGCGTGTGCGGCTTCCGGTTCTGCCGAACAACACGACCGGGTGGGTGCCTCGCTCAGCTCTCGGCGGGCTGTCCGCCGTGCGGACTCGACTCGTTGTCGATCTCGAACGACTGACCGCGACGTTGTATCGCGCTGGCAAGCGGATCTTCAGCGCCGGCGTTGGCGTCGGCGCGCCGCAGTGGCCGACGCCGCGGGGCGAGTTCTACATCCGCAACAGGCTTGCGAGCTACTCGAGCCCGTTCTACGGCCCCGTCGCCTTCGGGACGAGCGCCCGGTCGGAAGTGCTGACCGACTGGCCCGCCGACGGCTTCGTCGGAATCCATGGGACGAACAGGCCGGAGCTTCTGCCCGGCCGCGTTTCGCATGGCTGCATCCGCATGCGCAACCAGGACATCCTTCGACTCGCCCGGCTGTTGCCGGTGGGGACGCCACTCACCATCCGCTGATGTGCCGCGCGATCGCAGCCGCCCTGGTCCTCGCTGCAACGGCGCTGCTGACGCCCGCGTCGGCGCTCGCCCAGCCGGCACCCAATCCCGATCCGCTCTGGTCGGAGTTCCCGCTCCAGCCTCTGATCCAGACGGTGCCGACGTCGTCGACGCCGGGTCCTGCCCTCGGGCAACCCGTGACGCGAGAAGATCAGGGTGTGGGGAACGACGAGCGGACGGCAGGCATTCTCATTCTGGTCGGTGCGGCCCTGGCTGCGGGGGTCGGGTTCGCGGGCCGGCGGCGCGTCGGGAAGCGGCGGCAGTCGGACGGCGAGCTCCAGCCGGAACCGGAGCGAGCGGCGGTCCACACCTTCGAACGTCCCGCTCCGCCGGTGGCCCCGGCGAGTGCAACAGCATCGGTCGCTGTTGCGAGCAAGCCCCGAAACCGCGCAGCGACGCCGGGACCACCGCTGATCGAGACGCTCTCACCGCAGGCGCGGCTCGCGGACCCGCTCGAGGAAAGGGAGAGCGACGGCGAGCTCGAGACCCACCTGGTGTGCGAGATCGCGTGTTGGCGAGGCTACGTCACGTGGCAGTTCTACGTCGAGTCGGAGTCGCCGGACGAGGCGCCACTCGTTTCACCGTACTTCCGGGCGCCCGGTAGGGGAGCGCCGGAGCAAACCGACGACGCTCTGCAAGCCCACGCTGTGCTGGTCGAGGCGCTGGTCGCGGCCGGCTGGGAACCGGAGGGGTACGGCGAGGAGTGGTTCTCGGAGCGCTTCCAGCGAGCTCAGAGCCTCTAACGCAATGAAGCTCTGAGCCGCCGGAGCGCGCTGGGCGGCGCGATGCAGCGTCCTCAGTCGCGCCGATATGCCTGCAGTGGGCTATGCACTTGGCGCCCCTTTGCGGAGAGGTGATGCTGCTCGGATGGGCGGGCTGGCTGGAGCGGTTGACTATCCGCGGACGTTGGCGGAGTTCAACGCCTGGTTTCCCGACGAGGCGGCGTGTCTGGCGTATCTGGCGCGGCTGCGCTGGCCTGAGGGGTTCGCCTGTCCGCATTGTGCCGCGACGCGGGCGTGGCAGCTTGCTCGGCGACGCAAGCTCCGCTGCGCCGGCTGCCGGCGGGAGATCTCGATCACGGCCGGGACCGTGTTCGCCGACAGTCACCTGCCGCTGATGAGCTGGTTCGCCGCCGCCT
>JAXIPI010000276.1:0-4721 GCA_045403015.1 Gaiellaceae bacterium
CTCGCAGCTCGGTCGCGGCCGCCGCGTCGTGATCACGAAGGACACGACCACGATCATCGACGGTGCCGGCGATCCCGACGGGATCAAGGCTCGGATCAAGCAGCTGAAGGCGGAGATCGAGAACACCGACTCCGACTTCGATCGCGAGAAGCTCCAGGAGCGGCTCGCCAAGCTGGCCGGCGGCGTCGCCGTCGTCAAGGTCGGCGCTGCCACCGAGACGGAGATGAAGGAGAAGAAGCATCGCGTCGAGGACGCGCTCCAGGCCACCCGCGCCGCCCTCGAGGAGGGCATCGTGCCGGGCGGCGGCGTCGCACTGCTCCAGTCGGTCGGCTCGATCAAGCTCGACACGTTCGAGGGCGACGAGAAGACGGGCGCGTCGATCATTGTGCGTGCGCTCGAGGAGCCGCTTCGCCAGCTCGCCGCCAACGCTGGGCTCGAGGGCTCGGTCGTCGTCAACCAGGTTCGCTCAGCCGCCAAGGGCCAGGGCCTGAACGTCGACACGGGCGAGGTCGAGGACCTGGTCAAGGCCGGGATCATCGATCCGACGATGGTCACGCGCTCGGCGCTGCAGAACGCCGCGTCGATCGCGAAGAACATCCTCACCACCGAGGCCATCGTCGCCGAGGCGCCCGAGAAGGCCGGCGCCGCCGCCGGCATGCCCGACATGGGCGGCATGGGCGGGATGATGTAAGAAGCCTTCGGGCTTCGGCTTCAAAACGAAGGGCCGGCACCGCGCCGGCCCTTCGCCGTTCTCGGGCCGATTGCGAAAGGCAGGCCGACGATCGCTGAGCGAGCCCCGGCATCGCAGCACGCAGCTTCAGGGATCTTGGCGCGGATCGGGATCCGCTCCCGCGGATCCCGATCCTGATTGCGCCCTCAAAGATGAAGACCGCGGAGGGGGCCGCGGTCTTCGAGGGGATGAAACTGGGGGAGGTGGGTAGCCCAAATATCGGCGCCCATTGTCAACGCCGTAGTCACTCATCCGAGTGATTCGTGCTTCCTGTTCGGCGCCGGACCGTGCTAGCCTCGAAGAGTCCGCCGGTGCAGAGGCCGGCGGAGGACGCACAGCCGCGTCTCCGCGGCTTTGGCTCGTCCCTGTGGGCTCGACCCCGTGTCGTGGGGACGCACGCCCAAAGGAGACGCGCTCACATGCTCGAGGACACGGTCGAACGCGAGGAGCCACAGCTCGTCCGGCTGGCGCTGCCCGACAAGCCCGGCCGCCTGGCGCTCGTCGCGAGCCGCTTCGCCGCCCATGACGTCAACATCCTCCGCGTCGAGGTCGTCGCCGGCGGCGACGGTGCGGCCGTCGACGACCTGCTCGTCGTCGGGGGCAACCTCGAGCTCGCACTCGAGGAGCTGAGGGAGGACGTCGAGATCCTCGGACTGCGCGAGCATGCGGAGCTGCCCGATCCCGGGATCGCGATGGCGGACGCACTCGCCGCCGTCAGTGGTGCAGCGAGTCTCGGTGCGGCCCGGCACGCGCTCCTCGTCGCTGCCCTCGAGCTCGTTGCCGCGGACGGCGGCGTGCTCCTGCGCGACGCGGGCCACGGTTGGCTTCGGCCGGTTGCCGCCACGACCGACTCGCTGCCGCCGATCCGGGACGATCAGCCCTGCCTGGCGCGCTCGGCGCTCTCCCGCTCACGGGCGGAGACCGCCTCGCCGCAGGAGCCGTGGGCGCCTGCCGCCTACTCCGTCGCGCTCGGCATGGGACGCGTCCTCGTCGTGCCCGCCGGCGTGCCGCCGTTCCTCGCGCTCGCCCTCGTTCGCCACGACGCGTTCCCGTTCGTGGAGGCCGAGGTGGAGCGCGTGCGGGCGCTGCTGCGGGTCGCGGTCGGCATTCTCGGGGCGCTCGGTGAGCGGAGTGTCCGCGCGCCGGTCGACGCGCCCGAGCATCTCGCGCGGGTGCGGCCGTGAAGGCCAGAGTCGAGGTCGTCGATCCAGGCGTCCTGCGGATCGTGCTGCCGGGCCGGGCGTCGAACGCGTACCTGTTCCTGGGGACGCGCATCGCGCTCGTCGACTGCGGCTCCGAGGACTCCCAGCGTGATCTCCTGGCGGCGCTCCGTCAGCTCGAGATCAAGCGCGATCGCATTTCGCTCCTCGTCCTCACACACGAGCACGCCGGCCATGCCGGCGGAGCAGCGGCGTTTCCGGACGCGCTTCTCGTCGCGCACCCGCTCGCCGCCGCGAAGCTTCGACATGGCGAGGAGCCGCTGACCAAGCTCCGCGCCGCGCGGGCGCCGGACATCGAGCTCGCCGAGGGTGGCGCGATCCGGATCGGTGGCTTCTCGTTCGACGTCCTGCACATGCCGGGCCACACCTCCGGCTCGATCTGCTTGTACGAGCGCTCGCGGGCGCTGATCGTGACCGGCGACACGGTGCTCGCGCGAGGCACGCTGCCGGTCGCCACGCAGAACGGCTCGAGTGGCGAGCACCTCGAGAGCCTCGAGCGCCTCGCCTCGCTTCGGGCGCGACTCCTGCTGCCGGGCCACGGCCCGCTCTCCGACGATCCAGCAGCCGACATCGCCGCCGCCGCCGGGACAGTGCGGAGCCGGCTCGGCGGCTTGGTCGATCGCGATCAGACGGGAGCGGAGGGCTTTCCGCCTAGAACGCGTACCGCTCTTCCTTGAACGGATCGGCGTCGTTGTGGTAGCCGTACCGCTCCCAGAAGCCCAGCTGGTCGGTCGCCGAGAGCTCGATCCCGCGTAGCCACTTGGCGCTCTTCCAGAAGTACTTGCCCGGGATCACGAGCCGGAGCGGCCAACCGTGCTCGGGCTCGAGCGGCTCACCGTTCGCGTGCGTCGCCAGGAGCGCGTTCTCGTCGCGGAGAAACGAGACCGGCACGTTCGCCGTGTAGCCCTGCTCGCTGTGGGCGATCACAAAGTGCGCAGTCGCCTTCGGCTGCACGAGTGCTTCGAGCTCCCGCCAGTGGACTCCCTCGAAGGTCATGTCGAACTTCGACCAGCGCGTGACGCAATGGATGTCCTGGGTGTGCTCGGTCCGCGGCAGCGCGTTGAACTCGTCCCAGGAGAGCGTCACCGGGTTCTCCACCTCACCGGAGACCTCCAAGGTCCAGGTTGCGAGGTCGGTCGACGGGACCGAGCCCGCGTGGAGGACGGGCCACTTTTGGGTCAGATATTGGCCGGGCGGGAGTCGAGCGGGGTCGAAGCCAGCCTCGCGAACCTTCTTTTCCGCCTTGGAGCGAAACATCGTCTCTACAGTAACCAGCGACATGCGCATCGCATTCCGCCCCCGCTCGTTCGTCGCCGTCTCCGGCCGCGGCGCCGAGGAGTACCTCGACCGGATGGTCTCGAACGACGTCTCGGCGCTCGGCCCCGGGGAGTCGTGCGAGGCGCTCCTACTGACGCCGAAGGCGCGTGTGATCGCCCCGTTGGTCGTGCTGCGGCGCGGCCACGAGGACTTCCTCCTGCTGACCGAGCCCGAGCTCGGGGAGCGCGTTCGCGCCGAGCTGCTTCGTTCCCGCTTTGCGGCCAAGGCCGAGATCGAGTCCGAGGAGCACACCTCGCACGTTGTTTTCGGTGGCGACGGCATCGCAACGGCCGACTACGGCGAACCGGCGGCGGAGGTACTCGATGCCGAGTTCGAGCCGACGATCTCAGCGGAGGAGCTCGAGCTGCTCCGCATCCAGGCCGGCACGCCGGCGTGGGGGAAGGAGATCGACGACCGGGTGCTGCCCGCCGAGGCCGGACTGACCGAGCGAGCGGTCAGCTTCACCAAGGGCTGCTATCCGGGACAGGAGCCGATCGCGCGGCTGCACTACCGCGGTCACGCCAACCGAGGGCTCCGGGTACTCACCCTCGCGGAGCTTCCTGCGCCCGAGGCCGAGCTGTCCTACGACGGCAAGAGCGTCGGCCGGATCACGAGCGCCGCCGCAACCGGCGAGGGCGCTGTCGCGCTCGCCTACGTCCGCCGCGAAGTCCCCGAGGACGCGGTGCTGGAGACGGGCCAGTCGATAGCCACCCAGCTACACTAGCCCTCCGCTGCACTGGTCAACCCAGGCGCCCGTAGCTCAGGGGATAGAGCGCTGCCCTGCGGAGGCAGAGGTCGCACGTTCGAATCGTGCCGGGCGCACTCGCGATACCTGGGCGGGCGGCTCCCGGCCGGCGGAGCCGGCCTCCGCCGCCCTCGCGCGCCTGAGCGCACGCGGCTCTCCGGGTCTGTGCTCACGCACTATCCCCTCCGGCCGCGCACGCTCAGCCACGCGCCAGGAATCGCGAGCCCGGGGCGTCAGTTGCCCGCCGGGCCGGGCGGCTCCCGGCCGGCCAGCTTCATTCCCGAGTCCGCCTCGTAGACTCCCGGCCTGCCTCTCTATCTCTCCGAGAGCGACGTCGAGGGCCTGATCACCGCGGGCGATGCGGTGCCTGTGATCGAGGCGTGCTTCCTGCGGATGGCCTCCGGCTCGGTCGAGAACGTGCCGCGGCGGCGACTCGAGCTCGACGACGGCGCCTTCGCCGTGATGTCCGCGGTCGACCGCGAGCTCGGCTACGCGGGAGTGAAGGCCTATACCGCCGTCGCCGGGAAAGCGGCGTTCGTCGTCTGCCTCTTCGAGCTGCAGACCGGGACGCTCGCGGCGGTGATCGAGGCGGACGCGCTCGGCCAACGGCGTACCGGGGCCGCGAGTGGTGTTGCCGCGAAGCACCTCGCGCGGGCCGGCGCTCGCAGCCTCGGCATCATCGGCTGCGGCTGGCAGGCCGAGGCTCAGG
>JAXIPI010000478.1:0-3685 GCA_045403015.1 Gaiellaceae bacterium
AGTCGGCGTGGTGACGTCGTACAAGGACGCACCCACGCGCACCATCAGCTCCGCTGGGACGACCTACATGTACCGGGAGCTGGGGCCGAAAGGCGGCGTTCCCGTCGTGTTCTTCGTGCACCTGGCTGCGACGCTGGACAACTGGGATCCCCGCATCATCGACCCGATCGCGACGAACCGGCACGTCATCGCCTTCGACAACAAGGGGGTCGGCGCGTCCACCGGGCAGGTCCCCGACAGCGTCGAGGCGATGGCCGACGACGCCTACACGTTCATCAAGGCCCTCGGGTTGGACAAGATCGACATCCTTTCTTTCTCCCTCGGTGGCTTCATCGCCCAGGCCCTCGTCGTCAAGCACCCCGAGCTCGTCCGCAAGCTCGTCCTCACCGGTACCGGACCCAAGGGCGGCAAGGACATCGACAAGGTCGCCGGCACCACCTACTGGGACATGCTGCGAGCGACCCTGACCCGGTCCGATCCGAAGGAGTTCCTGTTTTTCAACCGCAACGCCACCGGCAAGGCCGCAGCAAAGGCGTTCGTCAAGCGGCTCGAGGAACGCACCGTCGACCGCGATGCGCCGATCAAGGTCAAGGCGTTCCGGACGCAGTTGAAAGCGATCAAGAAGTGGGGCCGCGCCACGCCCCATGACCTGTCGAAGCTCACCCACCCGACCCTGATCGCCAACGGCGACAACGACCGCATGGTGCCCTCGAACCTCTCCGAGGACTTGCACGGCCGCGTCAAGGGATCCGAGCTGATCATCTACCCCGACTCCGGCCACGGCGGCATCTTCCAGTTCCACGACAAGTTCGCCCCCGCCGCCATCGAGTTCCTCGACCGCTGAGCATCCCTACGAACAGAGGCAACAGAGTGGGAACGACACCTCCGTCCGCGAAGAAGCCCTTTGTCTCGTCAATTCTGCTGTGGATGCGCACCGACCAACCGCGGCAGGTCGGCATGGACTACTGGAAGGGGCCGCACTCGAAGATCATCTCGGCCACGCCGGGATTCGAGGAATACCGGCAGATCCATCTGGCCGAGAACAATCCGGGGCTGTGGCCGGCCATCAGCGGCGTCGAGACCGTCATCCCGAGCGAGCGCAGAATCGACGGGGTCGCCGAGGTCACATTCGCCTCGGCTCTCTCCCCGCTGCGGGGCCGCAAGCAGACCAAGCTCGCCTATAGGGACGAAGTGAATGTGTTCCGGCGCACCTTGCTCTACGCGGGACCGCCGCGCTCGGCGCGCTGGTACGACGTCGCTCGACCCGACGAGAAGGTGGGCGCGCGCAGCCTGATCTACCTGCGCAAGCGCGAGGACACCAGAACCCGTGCGTTCCGAAAGTTCCTCACGGGCGCGCTCGTGCCCGCTCTCGCGGCGACGGGGGCGCTGAGAGAGCTCCGGACCCAGGTCTTCATGCCCTGGAACCGAAGACTCTGGAACACGCCGAACGTCGCACACGACAATCCCACCGAACAGCGGTTCCACGCCTCACTCATCCTCGGCTTCACCGATGCCCACGCTCTAGGGGGGTTCTATGGCAGCGAGCAGATCGCAGCACTCTCAGCCACGCTGCCGGAGTTCGTCTCCGCTGTCCACGCGTACGAGGTCACCGAAGCGCTGACCTACGTGAAGGACGGCACAGCCCTTCCGCACTATCAGGCATAACCCGAGAGCCCAGCCACGCACGAGCAGCCGGATGTCGGCGGGACCTCGTCGACCGCTAAGTGCGGCGGTGGCGGACGCGACGACTGAGCGCTAGCCCACCGCCGAGCACGAGGTCACCGGTAGAACGACGGCTGCGGACGACCCCTCTACCGGCTGAACGGCGCTTCCGCCCTTGACCTCCGGCCATTTCGTGTAGTGGCACGCCGCATTCGCTGCGGTCCGAGCTCGGCCTGAATCGGCTTGAAATTGTCGCTCCACGACCGCGTTTCGGGCCGTTTTTGGCTGTTTCGTCGTCGCCTCGAGAAATGTGTGTGTAGTCGGCGCCGATCTGACGCCAGTCCAGACAACATAATATGGCACTTTGCAGGGATTTTAACGGGAGCGACGGGACTCGAACCCGCGACCTCCGGCGTGACAGGCCCGATGTCTTCTTCGGAAAGCCATCGAACGGCTTCCTGACCGGACATCTAATGCGTCAGCCGCGTGGTCACAATGGTCACACTCGTGGTTCGCTCGGGTTCGCTCGTGTTCGCTCGCGACGGAGAATGACCTGCAAATACGGAGTTTCAGCGAACGTGAGCGAACGGGCGCGAACGCTGCCCACACTTGCCATGCAGAAGGTCGTGGGTTCGAGTCCCATCATCCGCTTAAGAAATCCCTGCAAAATTGCAAGGTCTGTCGTCTGGTGAGGCAACTCCGCAAGCCTCATGGTCACGTTGAGTGTCGGACTGTTGCCTCAGCCGACGACGCAAGCTCGCCGATTAATACCGCTGATCGCCAGACTCTCGCAACGACCGGACCGATCTCAGGGGGTCAGGTCACGATCACAGACGTCGCGGAAGCTCCTAGGGAAACAGGTCGTCGAGGAGGTCGCGTGCTGTTGTGCTGTGGTCGGCTGGCTGCTCTTTGAGCAGCTCGTCGATAAAGAGTTGTTGCAAGTGCAACAGCGACAATTCGACTCTCTCCCAACTCTCAAATTCTGAACGGCCGTTTAAGACGATCCTTCGAACGTTGCGGTCCGAATCCGGCGTCGCCACCTCAATCAGATCGGTCATCAGCCACCCCGCATAGGTCATGTGGTTGAACGGACCGGAGGGGCCTGGATCTTTCCCCGCCACCGACGGGTCGGGAGGGTAGTGCCCCTCTTGCAGTTCGTTGAGAGTGGCGAGGAGCTCCGCTGCTTCACTAGCGATCTTCCGGTCGAGGCGCACGTCGTGGAGCGAAACGCTTATCAGCGCCGACACCGTTTGGTGCCTGTCCGTGGCCGCCACGCGACCGATCAGGTACGAGTAGAGCTGCCATGCCGTGAGCAACTCAGGCGAGAAGTAGGCCCGTAGACGCGCCTGGATCTGGAGGCTGCGAAGTGACCATTCGTTCGCGACGCGTACAACCAAAGGGTCAAAGTCCCCGAGTTCCTGCTGCAGTTGCTGTTCGTGGCCGATCACGGCTTCGGCGGTTGCTGTGGCGATCTCGCCTGCGAGCGCTGCTTTCAGCTCGTCCGCTCGACGTCTGTCCTCCCACTGTTTAGTGAAGGCAGGCAAGAGCCATGCCGTCAGCGCTATCCCGACCAGCGTCATGAGCACCGAGGTAGGCAGACGCAGGCGCCGGCGCTCGCGTGTCGGCTTCTCCTCCTCCGCGCCCGTCTCTTGGGACGCCGCGTTCTCGCTCTGCGCGGCCGGCGCTGCTGCCGACTCGTTCATCCATCGAAGGTACCGCTCGCGCATCCCTGTGCCTAGAGGCGCGGGCCCGGCGCCGTACGCAGCTCCGAGAGCCGGGCTGGCGTGTGGGGTGCGTAAAGTCGATTTCGCCTGCAAATGGGCCGTGTTCCGACCAGGGACCGGATTTACGCACCCCACAGGCGGTGCCAGCGCAGCAGCGTCGTTGGCGTGACCAGAAACGACCGCCAGCACGATCGCGGAAGCAACCGGCTCGCCGCAACACGGAGGAGCCGAGTTAACCCACCCCACAGGCTCCGGCAACGACCATCTGCGCGGCGACGCAGGGAAGGACCGCGGGCGTA
>JAXIPI010000123.1:0-9745 GCA_045403015.1 Gaiellaceae bacterium
GCTGCGAGACAAGCGGCGCGACGGCGTCGATGGCGCGGAGTTGGATTCCGCCGACCTTCTCGCCGAGCCGGATGTCGATGTCCGGCTTGAGCCAGATTCGCGGAAGCCCGGGGCGCGCGCCCCGATCGAGGTCGGCAACGACCCGCCCGCCATCGGCGGCGAGCCACGACGAGGATCCCTGGCGGAGGACGGCGACCGGGATCTCCGGGACGATCGCGATCCGCAGCGTGTGCGGGAACGCTCGGTCGAAGGACGCGGCAGCAACCATCGGCACGTGTTCGGCGCGGCGTTCGAGCGCGGCCAGGTCGAGCCCCAGCAGGCTCTGGCCGAGCGCCGGCGCCAGTTGCTTCCGAACTTCGGCCGCGACCTCGGGCGAGGCGCCGTCGACGGCCACGCTCTGCACTGCGAACGCGGAGGTCCCACGCGCGGCGGCGTAGAGACCGAGCGCCGTCAGAAGAATCAGCAGGCCGATCAGGAGGGAGCGGCCCGAGGGAGCGATCTTGGCCAGCTCGAGGCCGCTGCCCGAACGAGTGCGTGGGAAGGAGACGGCAGTCGACGCACGCGCTCGCGGGCGTGGGCGATTCCGTGATCCTTTCCCTCCGGCCACGCTGGCGGGTTTCGCCGCGGCAAAGACGCTTCCTGCGATGTCAGTCCGGTGGCAGGTCGATCTCGCCGAGAAGCTGAACCTCATGCTCGAGCTCGACCCCGAACCGCTCCCGTGCCCGCCGGCGCGCTTCGCGCATCAGCGCGAGAGCGTCCGCAGTCGTCGCACCGCCCGCGTTCTCGATGAAGTTCGCGTGCTTCGGCGAAATCAATGCCGCGCCGACTGCGTGTCCCTTGAGCCCGCACGCCTCGAGCATCTGTCCAGCTCCGAGCTCGTGCTCCGGATTCTTGAAGACGCTCCCGAAGGTGCGCTTGTTCGTCGGCTGCGTCGCCTTGCGCTGCGCGATCAGCGCGCCGACCGTCTCCTTGATCTCCTCCGGCTCACGAGGCGACAGCCGGTACTCCACCTCGGCGACGACCTGCCCGTGCCGAAGCTCCGAGTGGCGATACGACAGCCCGAGCTCGGCCGGCGTCAGCCAACCCGACCCGGCCGCGGTGACCACGCGCGCGCGGACGAGGATCTGCGACCAGTCGCTGCCGTACGCACCCGCGTTCATCCAGACTCCGCCGCCGGCGGTTCCCGGGATCGCGCAGGCGAACTCGAAGCCGCCGAGACCGGCGGCTCGCGCGTGGTGGAGCGAGACGGCGTTCGTCGCGCCGCCCCCGGCCGTGAGCGTCTCGCCGTCGACGCGGACCGCCGCCAGCTCGCCGGCAAGTCGAAGGACGAGCGCCTCGACGCCCTCATCGGAGGCGAGGAGGTTCGAGCCGAGCCCGACGGTCGCGACCTGAAGGTGGCGCTGCTCCGCCCAGGTGAGCGCATGCTCGAGCTCGGCGAGCGTCGTCGGCTTTGCAAACGCGCGCGCCGGGCCGCCGGTGCCGATCGTCGTCAGCCGGGCAAGCGACATCTTCTCCGCGATCCTCATGCCAGCGCTGCCAGCACGAGCGGGCCGGCGCGATCCACGTCGCCGGCTCCGACGGTCAGAACGAGATCGCCGGCTCGTGCCCAGGAGGCGACGATCCGCACGCCGTCCTCGACGCTCGGCGCCCAGCCCGCACGCAGCCCGGGCCGCAGCGCATCGACGACGAGCTTCCCGCCGACGCCGTCGATCGGCTCCTCCCGCGCCCGGTAGATCTCCGTGACGCAGACGGCGTCGGCTGTCGAGAGCGCGGCGCCGAGCTCGTACGCCAGGTGGCGCGTACGCGAGTACAGATGTGGCTGGAAGAGAACGAGCACACGGCCGTCCGTCTGCTCCCGCGCGGCGGCGACCGTCGCTGCGATCTCCGAGGGATGATGTGCGTAGTCGTCGACGACAGTAATGGCGTCGTGCCGGCCAACGAGCTCGAACCGGCGGGTCGCGCCGCGGAAGCGCGCCAGCATGGGCTCGGCGTCGGCGCGGGCGACGCCGGCAAGCTCGAGGGCGGCAAGTGCGGCGGCAGCGTTCCTGCGGTTGTGCTCGCCTGCGACGAGGAGCTCGAACGAGACAGGCTCGAGCTCCCAGCCGCGCACGACCTGCGGCACCTCGGCGAGCCAGCGGTCGAAGAGCTCCTCGACCTCCCCTGCCGAGGCAAAGGTCGAATGATGGTCGAGTTCGACATTCGTCACGACCGCGATCTGCGGGCGGAGATGCTCGACCGTCCTGTCGGACTCGTCTCCCTCGGCGACGAGCCAGCCCGAGCCCGCGCCGGCGTTGCCACCGAGCTGGGCGATCTCGCCGCCCACGAGCCACGCTGGATCGAACCCCAGCTCTACGAGGACGAACACGATCATCCCCGTCGTCGTCGTCTTGCCGTGCGCGCCGGCGACGACGATCGAGCGTCTGAGCGAGACGAGCTCGGCGAGGAACTCTGCCCGCGGCGTCCCTGCGACAGAGGGATAGGCACTCGACACGATCGCCTCCCAGCCGTCGAGCACGACGGGCTCTGGAGCGATCTCGACCTGCACTCCCTTGAGCGACGAGAGGTACGGCGTCTCGACACGGTCCCAGCCCCCCACCTCGGCGCCCCAGGCACGAGCGAGGAACGCGTAGGAGGAGAGGCCGGCGCCGCCGATTCCGACGAACCAAAGACGCCTACCTGCGAGCGGCTGCAAGCCCGATCAGCTCCTCCGCGATCTCGTCCGCGGCGTGGGGCCGCGCCATCGACAGCATCGCCGCACGCATCGACTGGAGGCGCGGCCGGTCGGCGAGCAGCTCGTCGACCACTGCCGGCACGCGCTCGAGCTCAGGCTCCGGGACAACGAAGGCGCCGCCGCCACGCTCGAAGTGGCGTGCGTTCTGTGTCTGGTGGTCGGCCGTCGCATGTGGATACGGCACGAGGATCGCGGGCGTGCCCGCTGCGGCGAGCTCCCAGACCGTGCCGCCGGCGCGCGAGATCGCAATGTCGGGAGCGGCGAGGGCGGCGCCGAACTCATCGGTCGAGGAGAGAAGCACGTAGTCGTCCCTGTGCACCCGGCCGCGCAGCCCGTCGTAGTCCCGCTCGCCCGAGATGTGCAGCACCGTCGGCCCGGAGTCGCCATAGGTCTCGACCGCAAACTCGTTGAGGCTGCGCGCCCCGGCGAGCGCGCCGAAGAAGGCGAGCACGGGCGCGTCGCCGGCGATCCCGAACCGACGGCGGCCCTCCGCCCGCGAGACGCCGAGATGAGCGCTAGGCACCGGGCGCCCCGTGACGCGGTACTTCGAGCCGTCGCGGCCGGAGATGCCGTAGGCAAGGAAGACGCGCTTCGCGAACGGCGCTGCCAGCCGGTTGGCGAGGCCGAGGTGAGCGTCCGCCTCGGTCAGCGCGGCCGGGAGCTTCCGCCGCCACGCGGCGTAGACCATCGGGCCCGCCACATAGCCGCCACCGCCGAGCACGACGTGCGGGCGGCGGCGCTTCAGGATCGCTGCGCACGCGCGAGGAGCCTTGCCCGCCGTGATCACCGAGCGCAGCAGCCCGAGTGAAGGGCGGCGCGGGAACCCGGCGATCTCGAAGGTGTCGAGCTCGTACCCCGCCTCCGGGACGAGCCTAGCCTCGACGCGATCCGGCGACCCGGCGAACGTCACGTGGACGCCGCGCTCGCGGAGCGCCTCCGCCACCGCCAGCGACGGCAGGACGTGACCGGCTGTTCCGCCGGCGGCGATCAGACACCGCAGCTCGCCGTTGGGGTGCGCGCTCATCGACCGCGATGTTAAGGACGATCCCCACGGAGGCGAGCAGGACCAGGAGGCTCGAGCCTCCGTACGAGACGAACGGCAACGGGATTCCGGTCAGCGGCGCGACGCCGAGCACGGCTGCGAGGTTCACAGCTGCCTGGCCGCAGACGAGCGACGTGATCCCGGCGGCGAGGAGTTTTCCGAAAGGGTCGCGGCAGCGGAGCGCGACGGAGAAGCCGGCGAACGCGAACGCCCCGAAGGCCGCGATGACCGCGGTGGTGCCGATCAAGCCGAGCTCCTCGCCGATCACCGCCAGGATCATGTCCGTCTGCTGCTCCGGCAGGTAGTTGATCTTCTGGACACCCTCGCCGAGACCCTTGCCCGTGAGCCCGCCCGAGCCGATGCCGATCATCGCCTGCACGGTCT
Source organism: Gaiellaceae bacterium (assembly GCA_045403015.1). Taxonomy (GTDB): domain Bacteria; phylum Actinomycetota; class Thermoleophilia; order Gaiellales; family Gaiellaceae; genus Gaiellasilicea. Next base: position 4,158 of record JAXIPI010000123.1, read on the forward strand.
GGAAGCCGGCGTTCTCCGGGTCGGCCCACGGATCGAGGAAGCTGAAGACGCGGGCACGCCGGTAGGGCTCGATCCAGATCGCGGCCAGGCCGGCCGTGAGCGCGATCGTGGTGGCGCCTGCCAGCACTCGACCGGGAACGCCGGCAACGACCAGCATCCCCAGCATCATCAGCATCAGCGCGATCGTCGTCCCGAGGTCGGGCTCGACGACGATCAGCGCGGCGAAGAGGCAGGTCAGCATCCCGATCGGCTTCCAGAGCTCACCGAGCGTCCGCGGCGCCCCGTTGCCGGCGAGGTAGGCAGCTGTCCAGATCAGCAGCGCAACCTTGGCCAGCTCCGACGGCTGGAACGTCAGCGGCCCCGCGGTCAGCCAGCGGTGGGCGCCGTTGATCTCGGGCGCGATCACCAGCACCGCGATGCAGAGCCCGAGCGCAGCGAGCACGAGCGGTGGTGCGAGGAGTCGGAGCCGGCGGTGGTCGAAGCGCGAGAAGAAGAGCATCAGGGCGACGCCCGCGAGCGCATAGATCCCTTGACGCTTGAGGAACGTGACCGGATCGCCGTTTCCGAGCGCGGCAGCGGCCGAGGTCGCGCTGTAGACCATGACGAGTCCGAAGGCCACGAGCCCGAGCGTGATGAGGACGAGCAGACGCTGCTCGAGCTGACCTCGATTCATCCTTTGAGGTTCTCTACGAGCCTCCTGAATTCCTCTCCGCGGTGCTCGAAATCCCGGAACTGGTCGTAGCTCGCGCACGCCGGCGAGAGCAGCACGACGTCACCCGGTTGGGCTGCGCTCGCTGCCTCCGCAACCGCGCGGTCGAGCGTCACCGCGAGCAAGAAGGGCACCGACGCGTACGCGAGATCCTCGGAAAGCGGCTCGGCTGCCTCGCCGATCAGGTACGCAATCGCGACGTTCGCGCGCGCGACATCCTGGGCGAACTCGTCGAAGCGCTCCCCCTTGAGCGACCCGCCGAGGATCAGGTGCAGCGGCGAGGCGAACGCAGTCAGCGCGCGACGCGCCGCCGCCGTGTTCGTGGCCTTCGAGTCGTTGACCCAGCGGACACCATCGATCTCGGCGACGAGCTCGAGTCGGTGCGGCACACCTGGGAACGTCCGCAGAGCTGCCGCGATCGCCTCCTCGGCGACGCCGAGTGCCCGCGCAGCCGCGGTCGCCGCAGCCGCGTTCTCGCGGTTGTGCGCACCCGGGATCAGCGGCTCGGCGGGCAGGTCGTCGTCGTCCGCGAACTCGATTCGGCGTCCGGAGCCCGGCAGAGGACCGAAGCCACGCGGCACGACCGCGACGTCGTTCGCGGTCTGGTTCTCGAAGATCCGCAGCTTCGCGTCGCGGTACCGCTCGAAGCTGCCGTGCCGGTCGAGGTGATCGGGCTCGAGGTTCAGGAGGACGGCGACCCTGGGCTGGAAGCTCTCGACGTCCTCGAGCTGGAAGCTCGAAAGCTCGCAGACGATCCACTCCTCCTCCCCCAGCTCGCCTTCCAGCTCGCTCAGTGCGGTTCCGACGTTTCCCGCCGTTCGCGCGCCGAGGATCGCCCCGAGCAGCTCCGTCGTCGTCGTCTTCCCATTCGTGCCGGTGATGCCGACGATCGGGTTCTGCAGATAGCGCGAGGCGAGCTCGATCTCGCTCCAGACTGGGATCCCGCGCTCCCGTGCCGCGACGACGAGGGGCGCCTCACCGGGAACGCCCCGGCTCTTGACGAGGACGTCGACGCCGTCGAGCAGCGGGAGGTCGGCGTCGTTTCCCAGTGACCGGTCGGCTCCGACCACCTCCACGCCGTTCGCCTCGAGCAGGGCCTGCGCTGCCCGGCCGGAGCGTGCGAGACCGAGCACGAGAACGCGCTTCAAAGTCGGACCTGGAGGTAGTAGCGGTAGTAGAGGACGAAGCCTGAGGCAGCCAGCATCGCGGCGATGATCCAGAAGCGCACCATGATCTTCGTCTCCGACCAGGCCTTCATCTCGAAATGGTGGTGAATCGGAGCGATCAGGAACACCCGCCGCCCCCAATACTTGAAGCTAATCGTCTGGATGATCACGGACAGGGCCTCGACGACGTAGATCCCGGCGATCAGGACGAGCAGCACCTCGGTGCCGGTGACGATCGCGAAGCCGGCGAGGGCGCCGCCGAAAGCCATCGAGCCCGTGTCTCCCATGAAGAGCTCGGCCGGGTGGGCGTTGTACCAGAGGAACCCGATCGCAGCCCCGATCAGCGCTGCCGCGAGTATCGCGAGGTCGAGCTGGAAGTTGTCGCGCTGGCCGGGGTCGCCCGAGCGGATGTAGGCGATCACCGTGATTGCCAGGAACGTCAGGAGCGCGATGATCCCGGTCCCCGCGGCGAGGCCGTCGATGCCGTCCGTCAGATTCGCACCGTTCGCGGCGCCCGCGATGACGAGGAAGAGGAAGGGGTAGTAGGCGTACGAGAGCGGGATGTCGACGTTGGCGACGGGGATGTAGATCGAGGTGTCGAGCTGCGCCTGCGAATGGACCGCGAGTCCCACGACGACCGTGATCGCCGCGAGCAGGAGGAGCTTCCACCGGCCCTGGAGCCCGAGGGAGCGGCGGTGGCGCAGCTTGATGAAGTCGTCCAGAAAGCCAATCGCGCCGCAGGCGACCGTCATGAAGAGCACGGTCAGCGCAGGCAGCGTGAACTTTGAAAGCGCCAGGAAGGGCAGGAGCGCGCAGAGCAGGATCAGCAGGCCGCCCATCACCGGCGTCCCCTGCTTGACGACGTGGCCGGCCGGGCCGTCCTCCCGGATCGGCTGTCCCAGCTCGTTGCGGCGCAGGAACTCGATGAACTTCGGCCCGATCACGACGGAGACGACCATGGCGATCAGCCCCGCTATGAAGACTCGGACCATCAGTGACTCGGGTTCGCCAGGGCCGGGGCGATGCCTTCGAGGGCAACGGAACGGGATGCCTTGACGAGCACGGCATCGCCGGGCTCGACGAGCGACCGCGCGGCCTCGAGCGCAGCGTCGGCGTCGGGCATCCACGCGTCGAAGCCGTAGGCGCGGGCCACTTCGCCAACCGCGACGACCTCGATCTCGAGCTCGGCCGCGAGCTCTGCGAGCTCACGGTGATGTCGTTCGGCGTGCTCGCCGAGCTCGGCCATCCCTCCGAGAATCGCGACCCGGCGGCGGCCTGCGCCGCGCTCTGCCAGATGCCGGAGTGCCGCCTCCATCGAGGTCGGGTTGGCGTTGTAGGCGTCGTTGATCACGAACCCTCCGCCCGGCAGCGGCAGCTCCTCTCCCCGCCACGGCGACAGCAGCACTGTCGCCGCGCTCGCCGGCAGCCGCTCGAGCGGCAATCCGAGGGCCTCATACGCGGTCAGCGCCGTGAGCGCATTCTGCGCCTGGTGGCGGGAGGTGATCGGGAACCGGATGCGGTCACCCGCGAAAGCGACGTACGCGCCGTCCTCGCGCAGCTCGACGTCGACCGGCCCGACGCGGCGCACATCGATGTCGTCGCGCAGGTGCGGCTCCAGGTCTGCCGACTCCGGCACGATCGCGATCCCACCCTCGGGAAGGGCGGCCACGAGCTCCGCCTTCGAGCGCGCGACGCCCTCGACCGACCCGACCAGCTCGAGGTGCACCGGCCCGACGGCAGTGATCACGCCGATGTCCGGGCGGGCGATCTTGCAGAGCTCGGCGATCTGGCCGAGGCCGCGCATGCCCATCTCCACGACGCAGATCTCGGTGTCCGGCTCGAGCCGGCCGAGGGTGAGCGGGACGCCCAACTCCGCGTTGTAGCTGCCCTCGGTTGCGACGGTGCGCGCGACCGGCGCGCAGAGTGCCGCGAGGATGTCCTTCGTCGACGTCTTGCCGGTCGAGCCGGTGATGCCGACGAACCGAGCATTGCTGGCTGCGCGGAGCACCTCGCCGACAATCGCCATCGCCGCGAACTCGTCGTTCGGGACGAGCGTCGCCGCACCTCGACCGTGCGCGTCGTTGACGAAAGCCAGTCCGCCGCGGATGGCGACGAAGAGGTCGCCGGGTCGAACGAGGCGCGAGTCGATGTGGAGGCCGGTGATCTCGTCGGCGACGGAGCCCGGATCGAGCTCACCGAGGCCCAGTGTCTCGAGTGCCCGGACCGAGATCGGGATCATGCGCGCAGCGCCTCGCGGGCCACGACCCGGTCGTCGAACGCGAGCTTCTCGCCCGCGATCTCCTGACCCTGTTCGTGCCCTTTGCCCGCAATCACGACGACGTCGCCCGCCTCGGCGATGTCGATTGCGCGCTCGATCGCAGTTCGCCGGTTGGGGTCGATCTCGACGTCGGTGCCGGTGCCCTGGAGCACGTCTTGGATGATTGCGAGCGGGTCCTCGCTACGTGGATTGTCCGACGTCACGATGACCACGTCGGCGAGGTCGCGGGCAACCTTGCCCATCAGCGGACGCTTCTGACGGTCGCGGTCGCCGCCGGCGCCGAAGACCACGATCACACGCCCATCCGCCAGCTCGCGTGCCGTCCGAAGCACATTGTCGAGCGCGTCTGGCTTGTGCGAGTAGTCGACCACCACAGAGAAGGGCTGCCCTTCGTCGACAGCTTCGAATCGCCCGGGCACGCCGTCGACCGCGGCGATCCCGGCGGCGATCTCGTCCTCGGCGACGTCGAGCAGGATCCCGGCAGCGATCACGCCGAGAACGTTCTCGACGTTGAAGCGGCCGCGCAACTTCGACCGAATCTCGATCCCGCCGGCCGTGAATCGCGCGCCCGTGGCGTCGAGCTCGAGCCGGTCGGGACGGATCTCGGCATCGTCGGCCAAGCCGAACGTGATGAGAGGCGCGCGGTTTGCGTACGTGAGCTCTTCGGCCAGCCGGCGCCCCCACTCGTTGCCGATGTTGACGGCGGCCGGGATCGGCGCGGCTCCGGTGAAGAGCTTGCGCTTTGCGGCGAAGTAGTCCTCCATCGACTCGTGGAAGTCGAGGTGATCCTGGCTGAGATTCGTGAACACGAGCGCATCGAAGCGGACGCGGTCGAGTCGATGCAGCACCGACGCGTGGGAGGACGCTTCGAGCGCAACGCTGCGGTTGCCGGCGTCCAGCATCTCGCGGAACGTGCGCTGGAGGTCGATCGCCTCAGGCGTCGTGCGGACGACCGGCCGCACCTCGCCGCCGACGCGGCTTTCGACGGTGCCGAGGAGACCCGGCTGACGGCCGGCCGCATCCAGCACGGCGTAGAGGAGGTAGGCGGTCGTCGTCTTGCCGCTCGTTCCCGTGACGCCGGCCACCTCGAGCTCCCGCGTAGGCTCTCCGAAGAACGCATCTGCGGCGGTTGCCATTGCGGCCCGTGTCGAGGGCACGACGAGCTGCGGAACCTCCGGCTCGACGGCATGCTCGACGACGAGGGCTACTGCGCCGTTCTCGACGGCCTGCACAGCGAAGTCGTGTCCGTCGGCGTGCTCGCCGGGCACGGAGAAGAACGCCGCGCCGGGGGTAACGGCGCGCGCATCGTAGGCGAGGTCCCGCACCTCAACGGGATCGGGAGTGCCGAGGACCGCTTCTGGTGCGAGCGCAGCAACAAGGCGCTCGAGCTCCATGTCGGGCGCAACGCTACCGAGTGGCGGTTGCGTCAGGTTCG
>JAXIPI010000334.1:0-11831 GCA_045403015.1 Gaiellaceae bacterium
CTCGAGCAGCTCGCGCTTGCCGAACGCCATCCCCATGTGCGGGCCGAAGAACTTGTACGGCGAGCAGAGGAGCACGTCGACATCCCAGCCGGCGATGTCGATAGGGCCGTGTGGCCCGTAGTGGACGGCATCGGCCCAGGCGAGTGCGCCTGCGCCATGGGCGAGCTCGACGACTCGTGCCACGTCGGGCGTCGTCCCGACGGCGTTCGAGGCGATCGGGAAGGCGACGACCTTCGTACGCTCGGAGAGCTGGGCCTCGAGGTCGTCCAGGTCGAGCGAGAGATCCTCGTGCACGCCGGCGAAGCGGACGACGACGCCGAGGTCCTCGGCGAGCTCCAGCCACGGCGCGACGTTCGCGTCGTGGTCGAGCCGGGTGCACACGATCTCGTCCCCGCGCGCGAGCGTCCGGCCGAGTGCGCGAGTCAGCAGGAAGTTCAGCGAGGTCATGCTCGGCCCGAATGCGACCTCGTCTGGGTGGCAGGAGAGAAAACGGCCCGCGGTGAGGTGCGCGCGCTCGACCAGCTCGACCGTGCGCATGCTCGTGCCGTAGGGGGCGCCCACGTTGGCGTTGTCCTCGCGCAGGTAGCGCGCGATCGCGTCGATCACCTCGTCGGGGCACTGCGTGCCGCCGGGGCCGTCGAAGAACGCGAGCCGACGGTCGAGCGCGGTGTAGCGGGCGCGGACCGCCTCGACGTCGAGCAGGGTCGTGCTCAAAGGAGCTCCTCTCCGTTCACAGTCCAGTGATAGCGCGGCTTGGCGGTCAGGGACGCGCCGACGAAGCAGTCGCGCTCTGCCTTCGCGACGAGCTCCCGTGCCGACTGCGGCTTCGGCTCGAGCGTAACGTCGACGTTGACCTTGATGTGCACGAATGCGTGCCGGCCGTCGGTGTCGCGCTGCGCCACCTCACCGCGCGCCGCAGTGCTCCCCTTGACCTCGATCTCGCCGCGGCGGGCGTGGTAGTCGAGGCTCGTGAGGATGCAGCGGGCGAGCCCGGCGAGGACGAGGTGCTCCGGAGACCACGCCTCCTCCTCCGGAATCGGTGAGCCGCCCTCGCCACTGCGCGCAGTCCCGTCCCGGTCGACCGAGACGGCATAGGAGAACGTCTTGCCGCTCATTGCCACGAGGTCAACCTACACTCACCTCATGTCGCTCGCGATCCTCGGCGTCACGGGGTTCACAGGTCGGCTGGTGCTCGACGAGGCTCGGCGCGCAGGGCTCCAGGTGCGGCTCGTCGGCCGCCGCGCAGACGCGTTGGAGGCAATCGCGAAACCAGGCGAAGAGGTGCGCGTGGCGGATGCACGTGACCGGGAAGCACTACGAGCCGCCTTTGATGGAGTGGCGGTGGTCGCATCGCTGGCGGGTCCGTTTCTTGCGCTCGGTGTTCAGCCGGTGTGGGCGGCAATTGACGCGGGAGCCCACTATCTCGACACGACCGGTGAGCAAGAGTTCGTCAGGCTGCTCCACGAGCTCGTCAACCTCGACTACGCGGTCGCGTTGCTGCCGGCGTTCGGATTCGACTACGTGCCCGGTGATCTGGCAGCTCGCCTGGCTGCAGAGAAGGTCGAGGGGCCGCTGGACGAGGTCGTGGTCGCGTATTCGGTCAAAGGCGTCGGCACGAGCAGGGGAACGCGCCGGACGATCGGCCACGTCATGGGTCAGCAGCAGTTCGCCTGGCAGGACGGCCGGCTTGTCGCGTCCGGCTTCGGCGCGACGACGCGCCGTGTCCGCTTTCCCTTCGGCGAGAAAACGGTGGTGGAGTGGGGCGGGACCGAGCCGCTCACGGTGCCGCGGCACACGGACGTCCGGGACGTGCGGTCGTACATCCGCGCTCCTGCGATCGCGGCGAAGGCCGGCGCCCTCGGCCGCGTCGCCGCGCCCTTCATGCGTGTCGCCTCCCGCTTCGGCCCGTCCGGGCCTTCGGAGGCGTCTCGCCGGAAGAGCCGCTTCACGGTCGTCGCCGAGGCCCGTGGCGCTGGCGGAAACGGCCGCGCCATCATCGAGGGAACCGACGTCTACGGACTCACGGCGCTCCTGATCGTCCGCGGTGCCGAAGCTCTTCTCGCCGGCGAGGCGCGTGGCACGGGCGTGCTCGCTCCGGCCGAGGCGTTCGATGCGCGCACGTTCGCCGGCCGGCTCGAGCCGTACCTGCGGATCGTGGAGTGATGTCGTCCGGTCCGGCGCTTACCGTGAGGTTCAATGCAACGGCTCCGAACGCTGAGCGAGGCCGAGTGCTACGCCCGCTGCTACGGGTGGCGGGGAGAGGACGGCGTCAAGGTCGTCAACGTCGTCCATCGGCGCTCCCGCTACGAGACACCCATCTCCGGCGAGCTGCTCCGATCGCTCTTTGAAGAGAAGCTCGACTCCCGCGTCGAACCAGAAGCCGCCTGAGAGTGACGTCCCGGACGTCCTCGGGCCTGGGCTGACGGCGATCTTCTGCGGGATCAATCCCGGACGCGTCTCCGCCGCCGCAAACGCCCACTTCGCCAATCCGCGCAACGACTTCTGGCGGCTGCTGCACGCCGCGGGGTTCACGCCGCGCGTCTATGAGCCGAGCGAGCAGTTCGAGCTGCTGAAGCTGGGTCTCGGCGCCACCAATGCCGCCTACCGGACGACCCCCGGCTCCGGCGACCTCAGGCGCGCCGACTTCGCCGGCTCCGCCGAGCGGCTGGAACGGATCGCGGTCGAGCTGCGGCCCGGGGCGATCGGCTTTGTGGGCAAGGAGGCCTACCGCGGAGCCTTCGGCCAGCGACCCGAGCTCGGGCTGCAAGACCGTCGTCTTGGCGAGACGGCCCTCTTCGTGCTCCCCTCGACTTCGCCGGCGAACGCCGCCGTCCCCTGGTCTGAGCGGCTGCTCTGGTTCCAGGCGTTCCGCGACTTCCTGCGATGAGGCTCCGCCAGGCCGCACGGGCCGTCGTCCTCGATCCGACCGACCGGATCCTGCTCGTACGGTTCGACTTCCCGGCGCGGAGCGTCTGGGCGGCTCCGGGTGGCGGGCTCGAGCCTGGCGAGACGCATGAGCACGCGCTCGCGCGCGAGCTGCGCGAGGAAGCCGGGCTCGAGGTGGTCGGCCTCGGCCCCTGGATCTGGTCGCGGACGCACGTCATCCCGTTCCTGGACGGCTCGGCCGACGGGCAGGTGGAGCGGTACTACCTGCTTCGCACCCGGGCCTTCGAACCCGTGCCCGCGTTCACGGCGGAGCAACTCGCCTCCGAGTACGTGACCGCGATCCGCTGGTGGACGCAGGCGGAGCTTGCGGCTTCCGACGAGCTGTTCGCGCCGCGCCGGCTCCCCGAACTCGTCGCCGCGCTCCTGCGCGACGGCCCGCCCGGGGAGCCGCTCGAGGCGGGCATCTAGCCCTTCGTGCTCTCGACGAACGTCGCGAGCACGACGCCCCAGCCTTCGTTGTAGTTCCCGCGCCGGTCCGACGAGCTGAAGCCGCGGTGCTCGAGGACGACGCGCGCTCCCGGCCCCTCCGGCTCGAAGGTCACCTCGACCTCCGTGCCGCTCGCCTCCCCGATCAGCCACTCGAGCAGGAAACGGCGGCCCGACTCCAGCTCGAGCACCCGTCCCCAGTCCTGCTCGCCCTTCTCCGTGACTTCGTACACTCGCCCGCCGACCTGCGGCTCGAAGACGACGTCCGTCACCTCGTCGCCGCCGTAGGAGTGCGAGCGGACCGGCCACCAGGACGCGATCCTGTGTGTGAAGAGGTCGAACGCCTCGGTGGGCGTGAAGTCCACCAGCACCGTCTTGCGGATCGCCTCTGTCGCGGTGGTGCTCATCGATTCCCCTTTCGTGCTTCGTCCGCGAAGTGTTCGAGCGCCTCGCCCCAGAAGCTGTCGAAGTAGTCACGCACCCCGGCGAGCCCGCCGGGATCGATCCGGTACAGCCGGCGAGTGCCCTCTTTACGGTCGCTCACAAGGCCGGCCTCCTTGAGAACGCGCAGGTGCTGCGAGACGGCCGGCCGGCTCACCGGCAGCCCGTCGGCGAGCTCTCCGACCGAGCGAGGCCCCGCCTTCAACGACTCGAAGATCTGCCGCCGGGTCGGATCTCCGAGTGCTTCGAGAACAACTCCGTTAGTGTTCACTTACCGTAAGTATGCACTTACGGATGCGCGATGTCAACCCTGCCAGCGGTTCGTGATCGGCGTGCGCCGGTCGCGGCCGAACGCCTTCGGGCGCAGCTTCACGCCGGGGGGCGCCTGGCGCCGCTTGTACTCGGCGCGATCGATCAGCGCGAGCGCCCGGTCGACGACTTCCGCGTCGAACCCTTCCGCCACGAGCTCGTCGCGCGAGCGGTCGAGCTCGACGTACGCCTCGAGCACCGGGTCGAGCTCCGGATAGGGCGGCAACGAGTCCGAGTCGAGCTGCTCGTCGCGCAGCTCCGCGGACGGCGCGCGCTCGATGATCGAAGCCGGGACGAGCTCGCGCCCGGCGCGCTCATTCAGGTGCAGCACGAGCCGGAAGACGTCGGTCTTGTAGACGTCCTTGATCAGGGCGAAGCCGCCCGCGAGATCGCCGTAGAGCGTGGAGTAACCGACTGAGAGCTCCGACTTGTTGCCCGTGGCGAGCACGAGCCAGCCGTGCGTGTTCGAGAGCGCCATCAGCATCGTGCCGCGGATCCGCGCCTGGAGGTTCTCCGCCGCCAGCCCTTCGAGACCGCCGAGTGCCGCATGGAGAGCGGTGGCGATGTCCTCGATCGCGACCTCGCGGAAGTCGCAGCCGAGGTTCTCCGCGAGCCGCCGCGCATCGGAGCGCGTGCCCTCGGAGGAGTAGCGCGAGGGCAACGAGACGCAGTGCACGTGCTCCGGTCCGAGCGCGTCGACTGCGAGGGTGGCGACGAGTGCCGAATCGATGCCGCCGGAGAGGCCGAGCACGACGTCGCCGAAGCCGTTCTTGTCGACGTAGTCGTGCAGCGCGAGCACGAGGCCGCGCCGCATCTGCTCGAGCTCCGGTTCGAACGGGACGACGAGGCCGCCGATGCTCTCCGGCGCGTCGCCTCCAGGCCCCAGCTCGACGACCTCCGGCTCGCGCTCCTCCTCGCGCTCTCGTGCGAGCGAGCGGCGCCGCACGTCGCGCAGGCGCCGGCCGATCGCCTCGCTCGGATCCAGGTCGACGACGAGGAGCGCTTCCTCGAAGCCCGGTGCGCGTGCGAGCACCTCGCCTTCGTCGTCGAGTACGACCGAATGGCCGTCGAAGAGGAGTTCGTCCTGGCCGCCGACGAGGTTGCAGAAGGCGAGGTACGCGGAGTTGTCGCGGGCGCGGGTGACGAGCATCTCCTCCCGCTCCTCCGCCTTGCCGACGTGGTACGGAGACGCGGAGAGGTTGACGAGCAGCTGCGCGCCGGCGAGCGCGAGGTCGGTTGCGGGAGGCCCGGGCTGCCAGACGTCCTCGCAGATCGTCGGGCCGATTAGAACCTCGCCCAGTCGGAGCAGCACGAGCTCACGTCCGGGTGCGAAGTAGCGGTCCTCGTCGAAGACGCCGTAGTTCGGGAGATACCGCTTCCGGTAGAGCGTCTTGAGCTCGCCGTCCGCACAGACCGCGCACGCGTTGAAGAGGTCGCGGTCGAACCAGGGCGTCCCGATCAGCGCGGTCAGGCCCTTGCACGAGCGCGCGATCTCGCGCACCGACTCCTCCGCGGCGCGCACAAACGCCGGCCGCAGCAGAAGATCCTCCGGCGGGTAGCCGGTGACCGCAAGCTCAGGGAGGAGAACGAGGTCAGCCTTCTCCGAGCGGGCGTCGGCGAGAGCGGTGAGAATGCGCTCGCGGTTGCCCTCCAGGTCGCCGACGACCGCGTTGATCTGGGCAAGAGCAAGCCGCATCGAGAGAATTCTACCGGTTTGCGACTCTCAGGCGAAAACATCACGATCGACCGCCGCTACCGCGGTCCGGTCGACTCCGGCAACGGCGGCTACACCGCGGGCAGGCTCGCTGCGTACGTTGACGGGCCGGCGGAAGTGACGCTCCGCCTCCCGCCGCCGCTCGACCGGCCGCTCACCGTCGTCCGTGAGGACGGTCTCGTGCGCCTGCTCGACGGCGAGGCGCTCGTGGCCGAGGCGCGGCCCGGCGCCCTGGAGCTCGAGCCGCCGGCGGCGCCGTCGCTCGCCGGGGCCGAGAAGGCAGCGGCTGCGCATGTCCATCTCAGCGGCGAGAACTTCGCCGAGTGCTTCAGCTGCGGCATCCGGCCGGGGGATGGACTCTGCATCCACGTCGGTCCAGTCGCGGGCACCGATCTCCACGCGGCGCCGTGGACGGCGATCGAGGCCTCGCCGGAGGTGGTCTGGGCGGCGATCGACTGCCCCGGTGCCTGGGCAGTCGGTGCTCCCGGCCGCGGGGAGATCGTGCTCGGACGGATGACCGGGGAGGTCGTGCGCCTGCCCGAGGAGGGAGAGGCGTGCATCGTGATCGCCTGGCCGCTCGGCGAGGACGGCCGCAAGCTCTACGCCGGCACGGCGCTTTTCGCGGCCGGAGGCGAACTGCTCGCCGTCGCCCGCCAGACCTGGATCGCTCCCAAGGAGCCGGACGTCAGCGCCGGCAACGGCTGACGATCCCGAACCAGACGACCTGGCTCCGCGTGCCCGACGTGAACCGAAGTGGGACGCAACCGGACGGGCGGCGGAGGAAGAAGCCCCCTGCGTAGGCGTAGCCAACTGTCGGGTCGTGGCAGCGCGCGAGGCGGACCGTGTGGAACACGCCGTGCCCGGCATTGCCCCATGAGATCGCGACGCGCGTCCGCCAGGCCTGTGGCACTGTCACGATCACCGGCCGACCGATACCGCCCCGGACGACCAGGCCCCACTTGCTGAAGTGCGTCCAGACCCGCTCCCCTGTCGGGGCCGCTCGCCCGGAGCAAGGAGCGCGAGCGCGGTAAGGAGCTCGGCGACCATCGTCACGTCTACACCCGGTGGGGGCGACCGGTTCCGCTACTCCCGGCGGAGCCTAATCGCGTTCAGATCCTCGGCCAGGATCCGATCGATCCGCGACTCGAGCACGTCGGGTGGGTCGTGCTCGGCATGCAGGTAGCGGCCGGCGAGCGCGTCGAAGCGGCCGGAGGCGAGCTCGAGCACGAGGCGGGGCGCCAGCTCGGGTGGCGTCCACGGTGCTCCCTCCGGAAAGTGGTCGCCCGTCATCTCCGTGTTCACGAGCCCGGGGCTGATCACGAACACCTTCACGCCGTGTGGCTCCACCTGCTTTGCGAGCGTCTCGCCATAGCGCCCGACCGCAGCCTTGCTCGCGCTGTACGCGCCCGAGGTCGAGCCGGGCAGGTATGACGCACCGCTGCCGGTGATCACGATCCTGCCGCCGCCGCGCTCGATCATTCCCGGAAGCGTCAGGCGACAGGTGAGGTAGGCACCGAGGACGTTGACCTCGAAGACCCGCCACCACTCGTCCGGATCCGTCTCCCACGACTCCTCCCAGAGGGCGACGCCTGCGTTCGCGACGAGCAGGTCGATCGGGCCTGCTGCCGCGATCATCCCCTCGACGTCCGCACGCTTCGAGACGTCACCGACGACCGCGGTGCCCCCGATCTCGCGCGCCACCTCGTCCACCTGGTCGCTCGAACGTGCGGTCACGGTCACGTGCCAGCCCGCGTTCGCCAGCTCACGGGCGATGTCGGCGCCGATGCCGCGCCCACCACCGGTCACGAGTGCTCTAGACGGCATTTGCGATCTCCTCCAGGACGTCGGGGTTCTCCAGGGTCGAAAGGTCGCCGGGGTCCTCGCCCAGTGCCTTGGCGCGGACCGCGCGCCGCACGATCTTCGCGGAGCGGGTCTTCGGAAGCGCGGAGACGAACAGCACACGCTCGGGCGCGAATGCCTTGCCGAGTGAGGCGGCGACCGCGGCCTTGATCCCGTCCGCATCCTTCTCGGCGCCGGGCTTCAGGGCGACGAAGATCCACGCCGTCTCGCCCTTCACGTCGTGCGGGACGCCGATCGCCGCCGCCTCGGCGACCGAGGGATGGTCGAGCGCAGCCGACTCGAGCTCGGCCGGGCCGATTCGCTTGCCGGCGATGTTGAGCGTGTCGTCGGACCGGCCGTGCAGGTACCAGTAGCCGTCCTCGTCGATCGAGGCCCAGTCGCCGTGCGTCCACACGCCCGGGAAGCGGCGCCAGTACGAGTCGAGGTAGCGCTCGTCGTCGCCCCAGATGCCACGGGTCATCCCCGGCCAGGCATTCGTGCAGACGAGCTCGCCGACCTCGCCGCGCAGAGGCGTGCCCTCCGGCGAGTAGACCTCCATCGCCTGGCCGAGTGCCGGGAAACCCAGCGAGACGGGCTTCGAGGGCGCCATCGGTGTCACGGACAGGAAGCACGCGCCGACCTCGGTGCCGCCCGAGATGTTGATGATCGGAATGCGCCCGCCGCCCGCGACGTGCTCGTTCAGCCAGTCATACGGGCCGGCGTTCCACGGCTCGCCGGTCGTGGTCACCGCGCGCAGCGACGAGAGATCGGCTTCCGGGTCGCCCTTCGGGATCAGCGCGCGGATGAGGGTCGGGGAGACACCGAGCATCGTCACCCGCTCCTCCTCGATCAGACGCCAGAGCCGGTCCGCTGGCCAATCAGGTGCGCCCTCCATGTAGACGACGCAGGCCCCCAGCGCGCCTGCACCGACCACGGTCCATGGCCCCATGATCCAGCCCATGTCGGTTGCGAAGAGGACGCGGTCGCCGGCGCGGACCTCGGACTGGTAGGCCGCCTCCCGCGCGATCGAGATCAGGAAGCTCCCCTGTACATGCAGCGCGCCCTTGGGCCGCCCGGTGGTGCCCGAGGTGTAGGCGAGCAGGTACGGGTGCTCAGCTTCGACCTCCAGCGCCGGCAACTCGGCTCTGTCATTCCGAATTGGCCCGAGCTCGGCGTCCCACTCCATCGACTCCCGCCTCCAGAGCAGCACGTGCTCGACGGATGGCGACTCGCGGAGTGCCTCCTCGACCGTTTCGCGCATCGGGATCCGCGTCCCGCGGCGAAGCGAGTAGTCGGCCGTGATCACGACCTTCGCGCCGGAGTCCTGCAGTCGCTGGACGATTGCGGGTGCGGCGAAACCGGAGAAGATCGGCACCTGAACGGCACCGATGTGGGCGCACGCGTGCGAGGCGACGGCCGCTTCCGGTGACATCGGCATGTAGATCGCGACGCGGTCTCCCGGCTCGACGCCGAGTGCCTTTAGGGCCTCCGCGAGCTGGACCGTCTCGTGCGAGAGCTCCGCAAATGTCCACTCGCGACGGGCGCCGTCTTCGCCCCGGAAGACGGCGGCGGCTGCCTCCGGCGTTCGCTTCGCCCAGGCATGAACGGAGGCGGTCGCGAGGTTGAGCCGTGCGCCCTCGAACCACGTCGTCCACTCGATTCCGCGCGAGTCGTTGCGCACGTTGTCCCACGGGCGCGCGAGCTCGAGCTCGAGGTCCTCGACGACGGTGCGCCAGAAGCGCTCGGGCTCCTCGACCGACACGCGGTGGAGGGAGGTGTAGCCCTCGCAGCCGAGGGCACGGGCAAGGCGGACGACATTTGCCGCCGCGAGCTGAGCCGGCGTCGGTGACCAGGCGAATTTGACGTGCGCGTTAGCGATCACTAACCTAGTGGTCGCTAACGTACGGAGAAGGGAACTTCATGGCTTTGCCAATCTTTTCAGAGGAACGGCGCAAGTGGTGGACCCTTGCCGCCGTTTCCTTCGGCCTCTTCATGATCATGCTGGACAACACGGTGGTGAACGTCGCCCTGCCGGCGATCCAGAAGGATCTAGGCACCGGTCTCTCCGAGCTCCAGTGGATCGTCACCGGCTACGCCCTCACCTTCGCCGCCCTGATGCTGATCGGCGGCAAGCTCGCCGACGCCTACGGCCGCCGGCTGATCTTCGTGATCGGCATCGTCATCTTCACGGTCGCGTCGCTCTGGTGCGGACTCGCCGACTCGGGGAACATGCTGATCGCTGCGCGCGTCCTGCAGGGCGCAGGAGCTGCGCTGATGAATCCCGCAACGCTCTCGATCATCGCTGCGACTTTCGCGCCGAAGGAGCGCGGGATGGCGATCGGGATCTGGGCCGGCACCGCCGCGCTCGCGCTCGCGATCGGCCCGCTCGTCGGCGGCCTCCTCACCGAGCATCTGAGCTGGCACTGGATCTTCTTCATCAACATCCCCGTCGGCATCGTTGCGATCGCCGCGAGCTTCCTCCTGATCACGGAGTCGAGGGACGACACGCATGAGAGCCTCGACCTACCGGGCCTCGGGACGTCCGCACTTGGTCTCTTTGCGCTCACGTACGGCCTGATCGAGGCGAACGCCTACGGCTGGACGTCCGCCAGGATCGTCGGCTCGTTCGTGATCGCCGTGGTCGCGCTCGCCTCGTTCGTGCAAATCGAGCGCCGCCGCCGCTCGCCGATGCTCGACCTGAGCCTGTTCCGCAGCGGCACGTACGCGGGCGCCAACGTCTCGATGCTGCTCGTGGCACTCGCCATGTTCGGCATCTTCTTCTTCGTCTCGCTGTACATGCAGAACATCCTCGGCTACTCGGCCGTGCAGGCCGGCGCCGCGTTCCTGCCGCTGACGGTGTTGATCATCCTCGTGGCACCGTTCGCGGGGAAGGCTTCCGACAAGTACGGCTCCCGCTGGTTGATGACGATCGGGATGGTGCTGCTCGGCGTGCAGTTGCTCTATCTCTCGCAGCTGAGCGCCACCGCCAGCTTCTGGAACCTGCTTCCCGGCTTCATCGTCGGCGGTTTCGGCATGGCGATGACGATGACTCCGACCGCGGCGGCGGCAGTGCGAGCGGTGCCGGTCGAGAAGTCTGGCGTCGGTTCGGCGGTGCTGAACGCGATGAGGCAGGTCGGCGGTTCGCTCGGGATTGCACTGATGGGTGCGATCGTTGTCGCGCAGACGAGCAAGCGTCCCGGCGTCGAAGGCTTCATGGCCGGGTTCGAGCGGGCCCTGATCGTCGCCGCGCTGATCGCGTTCGCCGGCTCGATCGTCGCCTTTGCGCTTGTCCGTCAGGAGGCGGCGACCGAGGAGCCAGCGCCGATGGAGGTCGCAGCCTGAGTACGTTCGGGAAGATGCGCCTGCCGGCCGCCGAACGCCGGCAGGCGCTCGTCGAGGCCGGGATGAGGGTCTTCTCGACCGGAAGCTACAGCGGTGCGACGACGGCCGACCTCGCCCGCGAGGCCGGCGTCTCGGAGCCGATTCTCTACCGCCACTTCGCCTCGAAGCGGGAGCTCTACTTCGCGTGCCTGGACGAGGCGTGGCTGCGGCTGCGGCGGTTCTTCGAGGAGAAGCTCGCGCTGCAGGAGCAGGACGGGTCGATGCCGGAGCCCGGCGAGATGGCGCGCCGCCTCCAGCAGACCGCGCGCGTGCTGCCGCCGAACCTCTGGATCCAGGCGCTGACCGAGGCCGGCGAGGACCCTGAGATCGCGCAGTACCTGCGCCAGCACATGCGGGACGTGCACGACTTCATGGCCGACGGGATTCGCCGCGCCCAGGCTGCGGGCGCGATCGCTGCCGACCGCGATCCCGACGCGGAGGCGTGGATCTTCCTGGCCGGCATCCTGCTGCTCTCGGTCGGCGACCGCCTCGGTGGCCTTCTCGACGACGAGGACTTCGCCGCGATCGCAGCCCAGCGGATCCGCTGGCTCTCCGGCGCCGGCTAAGGACCGCCCACGACCAAGCCGGGCAACCCGGATCGTACTCGGCGGGCACCAGCAACTTCGGCAGACCGAGCCCGGGAGCGAAGCGACCCTTTAGGGGTCTTGGGCGCGGATCGGGATGTGGTTCCGCCCTACCCGAAACAGCGGGCGCCCCCCAAAAAATATAGGGCCCCGCGGGGGGCCCCGGGGCGATATGTGTGGGAAGCTGCCCC
>JAXIPI010000230.1:0-5912 GCA_045403015.1 Gaiellaceae bacterium
CAATCCGGAGCCACGCAACGCCGAGCACGTCGACTCGGGCGAAGAGGAGCACGGCGAAGGAGGGTCCGAGGTAGTGGAAGACGGCGCTGCCGACGAAGTACGTCTGCACGCTCAACCCAGGCCGCTCCCGATGCCCGCGCAGACGTACTTCGTCGGCAGCGCTGTCTTCCACTACCTCGGACCCTCATTCGCCGTGCTTCTCTTCGCCCGGGTCGACGTGCTCGGCGTTGCGTGGCTCCGGATTGCCTCGGCCGCCGCGATCTTCGCCCTCTGGCGACGGCCGTGGCGGACGTTTCTCGCGCTCGACCGCGACGGACGGGCGCTGATCGTCGCGTTGGGAGCCGTCTTCGCCGCGATGAACGTCTGCTTCTACGTCTCGATCGACCGGCTGCCGCTGGCGACGGTTGCTGCGATCGAGTTCATCGGCCCGATTCTCTTGGCGGCGATCGGAGCGCGCAGCGGTCGCAACATTGCCGCGGTCGGTACGGCGGCCGTGGGCGTCTACCTGCTGACGCACGTGCGCTTCGACGGCGAGCCGGTGGGAGTCGGGTTCGCGTTTGCAAACGCTGCGCTGTTCACCGCCTACATCGTCCTCGCCCACCGTGTCGCGCGGCGCCCGGGACTGAGCGGGATCGACGGCCTTGCCGCGGCAATGCTGATCGCCTTTCTCTTCGTCTCCCCGATCGGCCTTTCGAGCGCCGCCCACGCCTTCTCCGACCCCGTCGCGATCGCGGCCGGCATCGGCGTCGGCGTGACGTCATCCGTCATCCCGTACGTCTTCGACCAGCTCGCGATGGCCCGCCTCGCCCGCGCGACGTATGCCCTGTTCGTCGCGCTCCTACCGGCGACGGCGACCGTGGTCGGGGTCATCGTCCTGCAGCAGCTGCCCTCGCCCGTCGATCTTGCCGGCATCGCGCTCGTGATGGCCGGGATCGTGCTTCATCAGGCCTCGGCCGCAGACTCCTGAGCGCGCTCCATTTCCTTCGTTGCGCGCTCGACCTCGTGCTGCGCAGCCTCGGCACGCCGCTCCGCCTCTCTCTTCTCGGCCTCGGCCTTGCGGGCCGCGCGTTTCGCCTCGGTCAGTGCGGCCCGAGCTGCCTGCAGGCGCTCGCGCGCCTCGGTTCGCCGCTTGTCCTGTGCGGCCCGGTCCGGCACCTCCCGCGCGGCTGATTCGCGCTTCCGCCCTGCCGGGACGATCCCGGGATCGAGCCCGAATCCGGCTGCCGTCAGGTCTTCGTGCAGCGTTCCTCGTTCGAGTAATGGCTGCAGGTCCGGGTCGACCGAGGCGACGCGAAGAGTCTTCGCTGCCTTGTCCACCGTCGGTCCGCTCAGCTTGCGCCGGCGCAGGTCGCGCTGCATGCGGTCGAGGGCGGAGCGGTGCTCCTCGATGGCTTTCTGCAGGTCGGCCCCGCGCTTCCCCGCGACCGCCGCTTCCTGGGCCTGGCGCAGCCGCTTTCCGGACTGGATCAACGCCCGGGCCTCTGAAGGATCCTCGCGAACCAGCTCGTTGAGCGCTGCCGCCGCAGCGGTCGGCTTCGGGAGCGCGGCGACCGTGGCCGCGAGCTCAGGATCGTCCGCGTGCAGTTCCTTCGCGCGCGCGTTGCGTGCGGCAGTGAACTCCGTCTGCGGGAGACCGTAGAGCGAGAGCTTCTCGCGAGCAAGGGGATCGGCCATGTCCTCCGAAGATTGACAGGCCTGGGGGACCGTGCGACCCTCGAACCGCGACAGCAGGAGGGGCTTCATGCACCGGAAGGGCAGTCGCTGCGGCACCGTTCCACGCGCCCGTTTCGGGCAGCGCGCGTCGTTGCTCGCCTCGCTCGTGCTGCTCGCGCTCCTCGTTTCGGCGCTACCTGCGTCGGGCTCTCGGGCGCCGGGTGCAGTCGCCGGGAGCGCGACGATCGTCGTCCACGGGCAGGGACGCGTGACGAGCGAGCCCGCCGGCGTGATCGATTGTCCCACCAGCTGCTCGTTCGCGTTCGCAGGCTCGACGACGTTGACGCTGCGCGCGGCGCCGGCCCGCGGCTACGCGATTGCGGAGCTCGCCTCGTGCACCGAGGTGGACGTGTGCACCGTTCCTCTGAACGACTTCGCGTACACGATCAACGCCTACTTCCGGCCGCGCGCCAAGCTGCAGCTGTGGCCGAACGGTGACGGCGCGATCAACGTCACCCCGCCGCCCGCCGACTTCCGCGGCGAGCCGGCCCCCGCCTCCTGCACTCCCGCGAACGCCTTCGAGGGCACGGGCTGCGAGCTCTACTACCTTCCGGGCACGTCCGTGACCGCAACGGCGGCCGCTGTCGCGCCGAGCTCGTTCGTCGGGTGGAGCGCACAGAGCTGCCCCGGCACCGGCGGCTGCGCGGTCAAGCTCAGCCGGAACTTCGTGTCCCTGGTCGCGCGTTTCACGCCGCTCGAGGTCCGCGTGATCCGCGGCGGGAACGGCACCGGCAGCATCGCGAGCGAGCCGCCGGGCATCGCCTGCCCGCCGACGTGCACGGCGTCCTTCCCCGCGGGCTCGCAGGTCACGCTCGTCGCCTCGCCCGACCCGGCTTCGTCTTTCATCGGCTGGAAGTTCGGCTGCACCGTGTCGACCTCCGATGCACGCCGCTGCACGCTGACGGCCACGAATCGCCCGAACTGGGTCGGCGTCGCGCTCGGTGAGGACGACGTGATCGGCGTTCCGACCACCTTGTCGGTGCTCTTCGACGTCGCGCGCGAGGGGAAGGGAGCGATCAAGAGCAAGGAGCTGAACTGCGGCGGGACGTGCGAGCATCGCTACGTGTTCGGGACCCGGGAGGAGCTGCGCGCCACTCCGGCCGGAGGCTGGCGTTTCACGCAATGGAACGGAGCCTGCGCCAAGGCGGCGACGTGCGCGCTGTACATCGGGCCGGTCACGTCGGTGAAAGCCAAGTTCACGGAGAACCTCGCGCCGAAGCTCCAGAGCGTGAAGGCAACGGGGAAGAAGTCTGGTCGCAAGCTGACGGTGCGGCTCTCCGTTCGCCACGCTGCCGAGGCTCGGCTGAAGCTCCGCCGCGACGGCACCACGAAGCTTCTTGCCGACCGCCGCTTTGGCCTCAAAGGCGGCCCGAATGCGGTCGTGCTTGCGGTTCCGGCGAAGGCCAAGGCCGGCCGCTACCGCCTGACGATCGCCGTCAGCGACGGGCTCGGCGGCGGCCGCACGTACTTCAGGGTCCTTAAAGTCGGCCCGTGAGCACGGACGCGACACCCGCCCCGGAGACCGAGCCCACGGAGAAGCGGGGCCTCCGCAAATGGCTCGGGAACCTCTCGACCGGGGTCAAGACGATCGGCGCCGTCGCGGGCGCGATCGCCGCGGTGGTGGGGGTCGTCTTCCTGCTGGTGCCCAACCTGCGCCCGGAGCCCACGCCGCAGGAAGGCTCGGCGACGTTCGAGAAGCCGACGCTCGAGCAGCCTGTGACCTTCGGGCAGTACCTGCGCCGCGTCGAGCTCCCACAGGAGGGATACACGCCGAAGCAGCTCCAGCAGCCTGGGGTGATCGCGGCCGTCCAGCTCACGATCAAGGGCTACCGCGGCGAGCGCCTCCCGCTGCGCTGGTACGCCCTCGACCTCGGCACCCACGACATCGTCGACGAGCAGAGCAAGAAGTACTCGTTCGAGCCCGACCGGAACGTGACGCCCCTCACTTGGCCCTTCTGGGTCGCGCTGCCGAAGACTCCCGGTCCGTTCAAGATCGTGTTCGAGATCTACCCGCCCAAGGCAAAGCCCGGCAAGCCCGGTGTGGTGCCGTTCGCAAAGGCCGAGACGGATTCCTTCGAACGCTAGTCAGTCCTGCAGCGTCCGAAGCGTGGGGTAGAGAAGGCGGTAGCGCGCGTAGCCCTCTTCGTACGCCGCCTCCCAGCCGGGATCGGGCTCGATCCGGTCGGAGACGCGCACGCACGATGCGACTGCCTCGTGTGCGTCGGCGAAGACACCCCGCGCGACGCCGCCGAGTAGAGCCGCTCCGTAGGCAGCTCCCTCGTCCGCGCTCGTGCGCTCGAGCGGCAGGCCGAGCACCGACGCGACGATCTTCACCCAGAGCTCGCTGCGGGCGCCGCCGCCGGAAACGCGACCGACCTCCGCTTCGACGCCGAGCGCGCCGAGAAGCTCGAGCGAGTCGCGCAGCCCGTACGCGACGCCTTCCAGCACCGCGCGCGTGAGGGCGCCGCGGTCGTGCCGGAGCGTCAGGCCGACGAAAGCGCCGCGGGCATCCGGGTCGGCGTGCGGCGTCCGCTCGCCCTGCAGGTAGGGCTGGAAGAAGAGCCCTTCCGTGCCTGGCTCCCAGCGCTCCGCCTCGGCGAGCAACTGCTCACGCGGCGGGTTTCCGAGGGCGTCGTGCAGCCACTGCAGTGAGCCCGCGGCAGAGAGCATCACCCCCATCGCGTGCCAGGTGCCTGGGACCGCATGGCAGAAGACGTGCAGCCGCGCTTCGGGCTCCGGCCGGTACTCGGGCAGCGCGGCGAAGACGACACCGGACGTGCCGAGAACGACGGAGAGCGGGCCTGGCCGGTCGACGCCGACGCCCAGCGCTCCCGCAGCCTGGTCTCCCGCCGCGCCGATCGCCGTGCACTCGTGCACCGGCGGCAGCCACTCGGCCGGCAGCTCGAGCGCGTCGAGAACCTCGTCGCTCCAGCGGCGGTTTGCGACGTCGAAGAGCAGGGTGCCCGAAGCGTCCGCCACGTCGATCGCGCGCTCTCCCGTCAGCCGCAGCCGGACGTAGTCCTTTGGCAGCAGGATGTGCCTGATGCGGGCGTAGGTGTCGGGCTCGTGGTTCCGCAGCCAGAGGAGTTTCGGCGCCGTGAAGCCGGTCAGCGCGCGGTTCCCGGTCAGCTGGACCAACTGCTCGAGCCCGACGCGCTCCTCGATCTCGGCACACTCGGCTGCCGTGCGCTGGTCGTTCCAGAGGATCGCCGGGCGAAGTACCTGCTCGCGCTCGTCGAGCGTGACCAGGCCGTGCATCTGTCCCGAGAGGCCAATCGACGCAGGCTCGACGCCGAGGTCGGCGAGCGCGGCCTCGGTCGCGCGCCACCAGTCCTCCGGATCCTGCTCCGCCCAGCCGGGGCGGGGGATCGAGAGCGGGTACTCGCGCTCTGCGCGACCGACGATCTCGCCCTCCGGAGTCAGCGCGAGCGCTTTGACGCCGCTCGTGCCGACGTCGACCCCGACCAGCACCGTCACTCGCGAAGCTCGGTCAGCTCGACGAGGTTCCCGAACGGGTCGCTGCAGAAGAAGCGCGGCCGGCCGATGATCTCCGTCGGCGTCCGCGTCTCGATGCCGGCCGCTTCGACCCGGGCGCGGAGCTCGTCGAGGCCGCTGTCGACCGCGAGGCAGAAGTGCGCACTCGGCGGTGGCTCCTCGCCTGACCGCAGCAGATGCAGCTCGAGGTCGCCGCCCGCACGAAACCAGATGAGCTCACGCGGGTCGAGCTTCGGTGGGACGGGCTTCTCCTCGAGCCCGAGCAGGCCGCCGTAGAACTCCCGCGCGGCGTCGGCCCCTTCCGCGGCGATCGCCACCGAGACATGCTGGAGCCTCATGCGCCCATCGCGGCGTAGACGAGCTCGTAGGCCCGCACCGCGTCCTTGTCGTGCTGTGCCGCACGCAGCGCCGCGTCGTCGATCCGCGACGCGATGCCGTCGATGAACTGCCATTGCAGCACGCTCCGCTTGACCGAGCCCACAGCGTCCTCGGTGTACGGATAGAGGTCGAACCCGAGCCGCTCGCCGTTCTCGCCGTAGCCCGCCCGGCGCAATTCGACTGCCAGCTCGATCGTCTCCATGAAGCGGATCGTCCCGACCATGTTGTCGTCGTCGAACGTGCCCCAGCCGTCGTTGGCGTGCAGGTGGCCGAGCAGACCCTCGGCCGCGAGCATCGCCGCGTATTCGGCGAGGCTCTCGCCGTTC
>JAXIPI010000275.1:0-18543 GCA_045403015.1 Gaiellaceae bacterium
CTCGAGATCGGTATCCGCCACGGTCAGCGCGACCTCGAGCGCAGCAGACGCGAGCCGCCCCGACTCGGTGCTGTCGCGGGTGCGTTCGGAGCGAGCCAGGTCGAGCCATCCCTGCTCGGCGCCGGGCGCCACGTCCCGCAGCAGCCGCTCCGCCCGTGCCAGCCACCCGCCCGCAGCCGCTTCGTTGCCGAAGGCGAGCGAGTACTCCCGCGAGAGCCAGAGCGCAATCCGCGCCGCCCGCGCGAGCTCTCCGTCTCGCCGGAACCCCGCATACGCCCGTTCGCGATAGACCACGGCATCGCGCTCCTCGCGAAGCCACCAGAGAGCCCGGCCGAGCCCGTCGAGCGCAGCCGGCGACTCGGCCACCGCGACCGCATTCGCGAACGCCTCGCGTGCGTCCAGCCAATCGCCGCCCGCCAGCGCCTCATAACCCCGCGCCAGATGATCTTCGGACTGCGCAGCAATCGGGCTCACACGACCGGAGTATGGCGCGGTTCATGGCGCGAAGCCATGAAAATCCTCCCAGCCCAGTGCAGGGTGTTTTCGACGGGAGCGACGGGACTCGAACCCGCGACCTCCGGCGTGACAGGCCGAGTCGGGCACAACAACGCTCAGCGACGAGCTCCTCTGAAAAGTGTCGTTTGCAGGCACTATTCGCGCGGCCGCCGCGCTGGCTCCGCATGGTTGAGCCAATCGTCGAATCGACGTTTGGGCCACGAGTGGGCCACAGAAACTTGTCTCCTGAGACAACACCTGAAGCTCACGTGCGCTGTTCAGGTTGGTGAGATCGACCCCTGATGATAGGCCGTGGCAGCGCGGCGAGTTCGGCAGGGCGGTGCGATATGCGGGTAAGTACGGGGCCGGCTCAGTGTTCAGCCCGATGCATGCCTGGGAGGTCGCTGCGATCGTTGCTGTGCCACAGGAATGGAGGAGTGATGGTTGACCAACCGCTCACGCAACGTCAGCGGATTCTCTTCCTCGCACACCAGGCGTGCGGAAATCCGGCGCTTTGCGCGGAGGTGCGGGCGCATGCCGAGGGTGCTGCCGACGTGCTCGTCGTCGCGCCCGTTCTCGGCTCCCCAATGCACCGCTGGACCTCGGACGATGCCGAGGACCGCGCGCTCGCGGAGGAGCGCCTCGAGGAGAGCATCGGCTGCCTGCGTAAGCTCGGTCTGCATGCGCACGGGATGCTTGGCGACGCCGATCCGGTTCAGGCGGTCGCGGATGCGCTTTATCGGTTCCCGGCGGAGGAGATCGTCATCTGCCTCGAGGAGCCGGAGCGGGCGCACTGGCTTCAAAGAGGCGTGGTCGAGCGGACGACGAAGCGCTTCGCGGTTCCAGTCACGGAGATCGCGGTGGCATCGAGGGAGCCGGCGGCCGTGGAATAACGGTCGGCCGTCGCAGAGGTTAGGCTCGGCGCGTCGGAAGAAGCGTCGCGTTGATGTCTCTGAGTGCCGTCGCTGGCGGCCGCGACTGAGCCGCTTCTGCCTGCTGGCGGCGCGCGATGACAATCCCGGCCTGCCAGCCGGGCGCTCGTCCATCGCGCGGAAGCGCGATCGACTCGACGTCGAGTCCGCTGCGGGCGATGAGCCAGGAGATGGTCGAGTTCGAGTTCCACATCTCGCCTGCATGGAGGTCGTCGCGGCCCCAGACGGGCTTTGGTACCTCCGGCACGAGCTCGAGTAGCCGCCGCGCGCAGTCGCGATGTCGGGGATCAGCCGTTCGCGCCAGCATCGGACCTCGTAGCGGAAGAGCGCGAGGCGCGCCAACGCTGCTGCGCCGACCGCGCCTTCGCCGACGACGCCACGCTCCTCGTCCTCTCGCCACACCGGCGCCTGCTCGATGACGAACCGCGCCTCGGAAAGGTAGACCTGCAGTGCCGAGTGGTAGAGGTCGCAGCGCTCTCGCCCATCGAGCCGTGCCGCAAACCACTCGAAGACGCGTCCGTTCCAGCGAACGGAGTGGCCGCCGGCGTCGAGTGGCAGCCAGAACAGGTCGATGCCGGTGGGAAGAGGAGAAACCGCCATTCGGATCAGCGCTTCTCTTTTCTGTGGTGGCGGGAATGTCCGGCGCGTCCGGTGTAGAAGTCGAGCCGGAAGACCTCGGGACGAGCATCGCCGGCATCATCAGCCCGTGCTCAATGGTGTGGTTCGTCTGGGCCTTTGCTGATCATCTGGCCGTCGCTGGCCCGAGCGCTGCCTTGAGCTCATAGAGCGCGTCTCGTCCGATCGTCTGCGTACGTCGTGGCGATAGGTCGAGTTCGGCGGCAAGATCCGCGATGGACACCGGCGGTCCGCTGACGCCCCATCGATGGTTGACGATGTATCGCTGCCGGTTCGGCAGCTCGTCGAGCGCAGCCTTCAAGAGCTCCGTCTGCTCGTGCTCGAGTGCGCTGAGCTCCGGATCGGCGGCCCTGGAGTCGGCGACGACATTTGCGAGTGACGAGCCATCGGGCAGGACGGGCTCGTCGAGCGAAATGGGAGCGAGCCCGGCAGAGCGAGCATTCTCGACCGCGTCGACCGACAGACCGGTGGCAGCCGCGAGTTGCGTCGGCGTTGCGGGGCGTCCGGCGGCCTCCGCGGCCAATCTCGCCTCGGCGGCGTCGATGGCCCTTCGCCGTTGGACGACGTGCTTGGGCAGGCGGATCAGGCGTGCTTGGTTGGTGAGGGCATTGCGGATCGCCCGGCGGACGCGGAAGCGGGCGTACGCATCGAACGGCGTGCCGCGGCTGGGGTCGTAGCGATCGATCGCCTCGAGGAGACCGACTGAGCCCTCTTGGACGAGGTCGTCGAACGGCAGCCCGAGATCGCGGTAGCGCGACGCCACGGTGCGCACCATGCGGAGCTGCGACACTACAACCTGCTCGCGGGAGCGGCGGTCGCCGCGCCGCGCGGCGCGCAGGAGCGTGCGGGCTCGGACGGTGTTGCGGGCAGAGCGTGCAGGACCGTTGAGCGACCCATCACGCTCGGTGCTGCTGGAAACCAAGCGGCCCATCTCGTTACGACGGTAAGCCGCCCCGCCCGTTCGCTCATCCGCAGACAGCCGCAGTATTTGCTGGAGAACTACGGAACTGCGAGAGGGATGGCGGCAGTGATGCGCGTGCCGGCTTCGCCGCGCGAGATCGCGCCGAGCTCGGCCAGTGAGCCGATGAAAGCTTCGCCGCCCGTGCGCTCGACGAAGCGGCACGAGGCCTCAATCTTCGGGCCCATCGAGCCGGCTGCAAACGAGAGCTCGCGAAGCTCTGTCGGCGTCGCGGTCGTGATCGGCGTTGCCGCAGGCGTGCCCCAATCTCGCTCGACGTACGGCACGTCCGTCAAGACAATCAGCTTTCCGGCGCCGAGCTCCTCCGCCAGCAACGCCGCTGTCAGGTCCTTGTCGATCACGGCTTCGACACCGCGCAGACCTTCGGGGTCGGCAACAACCGGAATACCGCCGCCACCCGCGCAGATGACGAGGCTCCCTGCCGCGACCAGCCGGTCGATCGCTTGCAGCTCGACAATCCCCTGCGGTGCGGGCGAGGCTACGACACGGCGGAAGTACTTACCGTCACGCGCGACCGTCCAACCCCGGTCGACGGCGAGTCGTCGTGCGACGCTTTCCGAGTACACCGGGCCGATCGGCTTCGTCGGGCACATGAAGGCGGGGTCGTCGGCGTCGACCAGTACCTGCGTCAGCAGGGCAACCACCTCTCGCTCTGGCAGTGCGCCGCCCAGCGCCTGGACCAGCAGATAGCCGATCATGCCCTGGCTCTCGGCACCGAGGATGTCGAGCGGGTACGGGGCGACCGCCTTGTAGGCGTCGGCTTCGAGTGCCAGCAGCCCGACCTGGGGCCCGTTGCCGTGAGTGATGACGAGCTCCTCCTCGTCGGCGAGCGCCGCGACAGCGGAGGCGACCTCGAAGACGTGTGCCCTCTGAATAGCCGCCTCCGCCGCCTCGCCGCGGCGCAGGAGCGCGTTACCGCCCAGCGCGATGACCGTCCTCATGCAACGACCTCGGCTTCGAGCTTCGCCGTCCCACGCCCGAAGCCGCGCGTGAGCGCGAGTAGGAGTGCCTCCTCGGTTGGCATGCGGTTGGCCGACTGCTGCCAGACAACCGACTGATGTCCGTCGATCACGGCGGCTGCGACTTCCTCGCCGCGCTTGGCCGGCAGGCAGTGGAGGAAGATCGCGTCCGGCTTGGCCAGCGCCATCAGCGGCTTGGTCACCTGGAAGGGAGCGAGCGCCTTCGCGCGTGTCTCCCGCTCGGCTTCCTCGCCCATCGAGGCCCAGACGTCTGCGTAGACAGCGTCGGCCCCCGCCACGGCGGCGGCGGGATCGTGGACGACGGTCAGCTCGGCACCCGAGTGTTCGGCGAGGCGCCGCGCGTCCGCGAGGACGTGCTCGTCGGGTGGGTACTCGGGCGGGCAGGCGACCGTGACGTCGAGGCCGGCGAGTGCAGCGATCTCGAGTACCGAGTGGGCGACGTTGTCGCCGCCGTCGCCGACGAAGGCCAGACGGCGCCCGACGGTGTCACCGAAGACCTCCTCGATCGTGAGCAGGTCGGCCAGCGCCTGACAGGGATGGTGCTTGTCCGACAGAGCGTTCACGACCGGTACCGTCGCCCACCACGCGAGCTCATCGACTGTCTTCTGGGCGAACGTGCGAATCACGATCGCTGCCACGTAGCCCGACAGCGAGCGGGCGGTGTCGGCGATCGACTCGCCTCGTCCCAGCTGTAGTTCCTGTGGCGACAGCGCCACCGGCGTTGCCCCAAGGCGGGCGATTGCCGAGGCGAACGAGACCCGTGTGCGTGTCGACGGTTTCTCGAAGATGCAGGCGATCGACTGACCGCGAAGGGCATCCTCGCAGTGCGCTGCATCGCTCTTCATCATCGTGGCGAGGTCGAGTAGGTCGCGCAACTCCTCAGGTGTCAGATCGCCGACTCGAGTGAAGTTGCGAGGGGCGGGGTGGGCGCGCGTGGCGTCCACCCCCTCGGTCCTGTCAGTTGTCGTAGTCGTTGCGCTCATCGTCATCACCCGGTGACAACCGTCTCGGGGTGGGCAGCCATGGCCTGTACGACGATCGGCTCGAGTACGTCGGCGATGGTCGGCGTGCCGACCTCCTCTAGCTCGTAGCGCGCGTGGCGGATCGGGTGACGTGACTTGATCAGTCGCGTCAGGTCGATCGGGGTGCCGGTGACGACGATGTCGCAGTCGGCAGCGTTGATCGTCTGCTCGAGCTCGTGTAGCTGCTCGTCGGAGTAGCCCATTGCCGGCAGCACGTTCGTCAGCTGCGGCCATTTGGCGAAGACGTGCTTCAGCGTGCCGACGGCGTAGGGCCGCGGATCGACGATCTTGGCTGCGCCAGCGTTGCGGGCAGCGACCAGTCCGGCGCCGAACGGCATCTCGCCGTGGGTCAGCGTCGGTCCGTCGTCGACGACGAGGACGAGCTTGCCGAGGAGGTCAGGCCCGTCGTCGAGCTTGGGCGGTGACTTGGCGAAGACGAGCGTCGCCATCGGGTTGACAGCCTCGACGTTCTCCACCACTTGCTCGACATTGTGCGCTTCGGCCGAGTCGACCTTGTTGATGACGACGACATCGGCCATCCGCAGGTTGGTCTCACCGGGGTGGTAGAGAAGCTCGTGGCCCGGCCGGAGCGGATCGGCGACGACGATCAGCAGATCGGGCGCGAAGAACGGGAAGTCGTTGGTCCCGCCGTCCCAGATGACGACGTCCGCCTCCTGCTCGGCGGAGCGGAGGATCGCCTCGTAGTCGACGCCGGCGTACATGATCATCCCCATCCTCACCGGCTCCTCGTACTCCTCGCGCTCCTCGACCGTCGGGTGCGAGGCGTCGATCTCCTCGAGGGTAGCGAAGCGCTGGACGCGCATCGCCTCGAGGTCGCCGTAAGGCATGGGGTGCCTGACGAGCGCCACTTTCAGGCCGGCGGCGAGCAGCGCCTGACCGACCTTGCGGCTCGTCTGGCTCTTGCCGCAGCCGGTGCGTGTTGCACACACTGCGACGACCGGCTTTGAGGACTGGAGCAGTGTCGCGTCCGGGCCCATCAGCCGGAAGTCGGCGCCTGCGGCGAGCACGATCGACGCTTTGTGCATCACGGTCTCGTGCTTGAGGTCGGAGTAGGCGAGGATGACCTCGTGGGCGCCGGACTCGCGGATCAGCTGATGTAGCAGCTCCTCCGGCCGAATCGGGATCCCATGCGGGTAGCGCGGCCCGGCCAGGGAGGGTGGATAGATCCGCTCGTCGATGCCGGGGATCTGCGTCGCCGTGAAGGCGACAACCTCGGTGTTCGGGTCATCGCGGAAGGCGACGTTGAAGTTGTGGAAGTCGCGACCCCCGGCTCCCATGATGATGACCTTGCGCATTGCGATCTCCTTTCCGGATGGGGCCCCGGCTCGCGCCGGAGCCCCATATGTGTGCGTTCAGCTCACGCCGGCCGGCACCCGGGTCTCGATGTCGTCGTGCGGCATCGGCTCGGGTGTGTAGGTGCGGCGGAGCAGGTGCTGGTCGAAGTTCGGCTCGAGCTCGGCGGGCTTCGGCGTCTGGCGCCATTTCATCCAGATGTAGACCGGGATCCCGAAGAGCAGGAGCATGAAGCCCTTGGCCAGCCACTCCTCGCCGGAACCCCAGATCGCCCAGACGGAGTAGGCGAACGCCAGGCTGGCGATCACCGAGTCACGGCCGAGTTTCACCCAGCTGAACAGCTCAGGCTCGCGGAAGAACAGCATGAGCTCCGCGGCCGCCGCGTAGGCGTACGCGATCAGCGTCATCCAGGTCGCCAGGAGCACGATGTCCGTGAAGCGGTCGGCGAAGCTGGCGTTCCAGTTGTAGAGCACCAGTCCGCTAACGAGGACGGACGAGACGAGGAGCCCGAACACGGGCGTTCGCCGCTCGCCGTGCACGCGCGCGAATTGCTTCGGGAACAACCCGTCGTCGGCGGCCGCCAGCGAGACGCGTGCCGTCAGCATGATCCAGCCGTTGAGCGCCCCGAGCGTCGCCGCCATCGCGACGAGGGCGATCCACTTGCCCCAGCTGAGGCCGAGGAAGGTGCCGCTCCAGATCGCATTCGCGGCATCCGCGAAGGGCGCCGAAGAGCCGGCGAGCACGGTCTGCGAAAGGATGCCCATGATCGCGACGAGCGCGACCACGTAGAGCAGCGTTGTGGCGAGCGTGCCGAGGATGGTCGCCCGCGGGATCGTCCGCTCGGGGTCCTTGATTTCCTCCGCCGGTACCGTCGCCGACTCGAGGCCGATGAAGGCCCAGAGCGCGAGCGTGGCCGCGGCGGTGATGTTCCAGTCGAATCCGCCTGCTGCCGGTGTGAACGGCGTGAAGTTGCCGCCGTCCATGTAGAAGAGGCCGATGATCCCGATCACTGCGAGCGGCACGAACTTGAGCACCGTCATCAGCACCTGGGCGATTCCGGTCTGGCGTGTGCCGAGGATGTTCACCAGCGTGAACAGCCAGACCGCACCGATGGCGACGAGTGCGGCCAGCCAGTTGTTGGTGTTCACGTCGCCCCAGAAAACGCCGAGATAGCCGGCGAACGCGACTGCGATTGCGGCGTTGCCGACCCAGGCGGCGATCCAGTAGGCCCAGGCCGTCTGGAAGCCGACAAAGTCGCCGAAGGCGCGGCGGGCGAAGTAGTAAGGCCCACCCGTATGTGGGTGAGCACGGCCGAGGTTGGCGAAGACGAGCGCGAGCAGCATCGCGCCGAGACCCGTGAAGACGAGCGACACGATCGAGATCGGGCCTGCTTCGCCGGCGAGGACCGCAGGCAGCGTGAAGATGCCCGAGCCGACCATGTTTCCGACCACGAGCGCCGTCGCCATCCACAGGCCCATCGAGCGCTTGAGGCGAGGCTTGCTCACCTCGGGGCGGACTGTTGGCGTTGCAACCGACATCTCTCCTCCTTTCTCAGCAGGGCACGGCGTCGGGGCTGCCGACGTACGGAGACCTGTGCTCGATCGGCACCGTGCGAGGCTCGAGCCTCGATCGCGGCGTGCGGATCTCGAGCGTGCCGTGCCCGTACAGGACCTTGATCCGGTCTGTGTCGACGTCGTCGGGAAGCCGGAACGACTCCTCGAGCCGCTCCTGCAAGCGGAACGGGGTTCCGTCGTCCCCCGGATCTTGCACCTGGTCGCCGCGCACAGTGACGCGCGCGCCTACCAGTTCGACGTCAAGCTCGCTCTCCAGGAAGTCGGAGACATCGAGCTCGACCACGTACTCGTGCGCATCCGCGCGCACCGTTGCGTGTGCCGGCAGCCGGTGTCCGGCGCCGACCGCTCTCATGACACCCATGCTTCCTCCTTTCGTCTCACCGCCGATCCCCACCGGGTCCAAATAGGCGCTCAGGGGAAGGCCCCAGATCGGCGCGGAGAACTACCGAGCGTCGCAACACCACAGGTGTGGGGCCGCGCGAGGCTCGATCAGTCACTCGCGCGAATGACGATGACCGAGCACTTTGCCTGGTGGGCAACCCGCTCCGACACCGACCCGAGCGCTTTGATGCCATGTAGGCCTCGGCTGCCGACGACGATGATGTCGGCGTCCTCGCTGGCATCGACAAGTGCCCCGACCGGATGCCCCTCAACGGCGACGGCGCCCAGCGCGCGGGCGCGCTCGTGGTCGACGTCCTTACCGCCGAGCCCGGTCACAATCGACAGCGACGCACCGAAGCGGTCGGCGAGGTGACGGGCGACGGAGACGGCCGTCACCGATTCGACCGAGCCGTCGCAGCCGGCGACGATCGTCCGCGGAAACAGCGCCTCGGCTGCAGGCCGGCGCGCGATGCAGACCGAGCAAGGCGCGCCATGCAGGAGCTCGCCGGCGACGCCACCGAGCATGATCTCCGACAGGCGGCTGTGGCCATGAGTGCCGACGACGGCCAGCGTCGCCTGCTTCTCTCGTAGCTCGCGCAGCAGCGACTGCAGTGGCGGTCCATTGACCAGACGCGACCGTGCGCGTGGTCCACCGATGGCTGCACCAAAGCAGACGGCCCTGGTGGCCTCCTGTTCGAGCCTGGCGCGGATCCGCGGCGCCGACCAGGCGGCGCGGTTGGCCTCGACGAGGTAGACGGCGGTGAAGAGCTCGAGCCAACCGTCGGCGGCGACGAGGCGTGCCGCCTGGCGCGCTGCCTCGTAGCCGGCGTCGCTGCCGTCGACGCCGGCGACGACGCGCGCGAAGATCGACTGAGCGGCAGCGTCTAGGGGAGTGCGTTCAATTGCGGTGCTCATGGTGAGCCTCCCTCCTGATTGCAATTCGGGACATGACGGAGCCTCGGGAAGGTCCCACTGCTTCATCGCGAAACCTCGGTTGGAGTCGCACAGTAGAGGCGGATCATCGTCGCGCCGGCGCGCGCGTCGGCCGCCGCGTCGCCGCGACCGTTCAGCAGCAGGACCGCGACACGCTCCCCGTTGCCGGAGACCCAGACATTGGTCTTGAACCCGCCGCCACCGCCGGAGTGGCCGTAGGCGACGTCGCCGCAGCCGGTTGGGTCTCCGCCGCTCCAGAACCCTCCTTGCTTCATCAGCGCCAGCTGCTCAGGGCCGAGCAGCTTCCCCTGCATGAGCGAAACGAGAAAGTGGGCGGTGTCCTCGGCATTCGAGACAACGGCGCCTTCGGCGCCGATGCCGGCATGGGCGGACGTCATGTCGATCAGCCGGCCGTCGGGGCCGACGTTGTAGCCGCGGGCGTGTTCGCCGCTGATCGGCCCCTGCGCGTCATAGGCGGCGTTGGTCAGACCAAGGGGCTCGAAGATCCGCTCGCGATAGAGCGACTCGATGCTCTGGCCACTGGCCCGAGCGGCGATCAGGCCTAGGACCTCGAAGCCGATGTTCGAGTAGTGGTAGTTCGTGCCCGGCTCGCTGAGCAGCGGCTGGAAGGCGGCCAGCTTGACCCAGAGGATGGGCGAGAACTCGGCCGTCGGCGTCTGCTCGAGGCGGCGCGCGACGCGGAGGAGCTGCGCCTTCAAGACCGGGTCCGTCACCTGCGCGAGATAGGCGTCGGGATTCTTCCCGACGTCGTTGTTGTCGATCAGCCCGCTTGTGTGGACGAGCAGCTGCGCGACCGTGATCCGGTAGCCGTACGGGAGCAGGCCCGGGAGCCAGCGCTCGACCGTGTCCGACAGCTGCAGCGTTCCAGTCTCGGCGAGCTGGTGGATCAGCAGGGCGGTCCAGATCTTCGACACGCTTTCGAGGCGCACGCGGGCGTCCGTCGGCATCGGCTTGCCGGTCACGGCCGCCAGGCCCGACGCGCCCAGCCACGTGTCACCGTGGTCGCTGACATAGGCGGTCGCGCCGGGCGCGATTCGCGCCGAGCCTTCGACGAGCTCGTCGAGCATCGCCTGGAGATCGGGGCGGCTCCGGCCGACGGAGGCGCGATGCGGCGGCAGGAACGTATCGGTCTCGTAGCTGTGGGCAACAGCGGTGACATGAAGGCCCGCGTGGGTGATGGGCGACGCGATCGGGCTCAGCGTCGCCAGCGTCGGCACGCTCCAGATCACGTCGCCGGCCAGAGGCTTTCGAAGCTTCTCGCCGCGAAAGTCGGAGTAGCCGAGGTGATAGACGGCGGTGAACAGAAGCGACACGCCGAGGGCCAGGGCGCCGACCGCGACCTTCCCGCGTCGGTGTGCAAGCGCCGGACCGCCCTTGAACGCAGCAAAGACGGCGAGGATCGGAAACGCCGAGAGGATCAGGCCGTCCGCGAGCCCGTAGAGCACGCCGCGCCAGGCGATCGCGGCCACGAATTCGAGGCCGGCGGGGCGGTCTGTCGCCGGCTCGTTGAGCACGATCGCGGCCATTACGCCGACGAAGAGGAGGCCGACGGCGATGCCGGCGCGCCAGTTGTGCGTCAGCACCGTACGGGACGACTCGTTCGCGTAGCGCAACCACAATCCGAAGAAGCCGAAGACCGCGCCGATGTAGATGCCGTAGTAGAGGTCGCGGTTTACCGATACGAGGTCGGTCAACGCGAACGGAATCAGGAAGATCAGGATCAACCCGGCGGCGAGCCAGTACAACTGGTGATGTTGCGCCAGGCTTGCGGTCTCGATACGCGGTGAAAGGGTGCGGCCCCGTGGCCGGTCCGAGGTGGCGGTTGCCATCGCAAGACTCCTTTCGCTTGCCCCGCCGTTCCCCCGTTTGTCGGCGTCCGCAGATCAGGGAGAGTGCGCAGAGCGGCGTGGCGAACTACGCAGTCGTGCGCTGAAAGCGCACCACTTTCTCAAGTGGGCTAGCGGCGCAGGCCGGCCCTGATCGCCGCGGGCCGCATCGTCCCGAAGGCGATCATCAGCGCGAGGAGGCCGAGCATGGTATTGACGAGCGTCACGCCGACTTGCATACCGATTGAGAACGAAAGGGCAGATGCAGCCGAGGCGACCTGCTGGAGGGCGACCACGATGAACAGCTGCTGGGTTCCGGCGCCGCCGGGCGTGGCCGGCACGAGCGTCGACATCCCGCCGGCGACGACCACGAGTCCGGCGACCGGAAGCGTGGCAGGCACTCCGAACGCGGCGAGCATCGCGAAGGCGACGCCGAGCCGACACGCCCATGCTCCGGTCTGGAAAGGGACGACCCGGCGCAGGTAGAGACCGGGAGTCCCGAGGATCGCCGCACCCTGCCGGAGGTTTGCACGCAGGCGCGGAACCAGCGCGATGATGCCGACGGCGACGACGAGCACGGCGGCCGCAGCGCCGACGGCCTCGAGGGAGGGATGAGGGAGCGCCGGTACGAGCCCGAGCGCCCACGCCGTTCCGAGCAGAGACACTCCGACGACGCTGTCGAAGAGCAGGACGACGCCATTCGAGGCGCCGACCCCGGCGACGTTCGACCCGGGGATCCGGAGGCGCACGAGCGCAATCTTCAGCGCCTCTCCGCCTCGGGCCGGTAGGTAGGCATTCGCTGCCACACCGGCCGCGTAGGCTGCACCGACGTCGATGAGACGGATTCGCACAGCCGGGTAAGCCGCGGCAAGGATGTTCCGCCAAGCGAGCGCGCGGCAGCTCAGGTTGCCAAGATGGAAGAGCAGCGCGACGAGGATCCAGCGGGTGTCGAGGGAAGCAATCCGGTCCGACACGGCGTCCAGCGTTGCGAGTGCCGTGTTCAGCCGGACCCCCCGAGGAGCGCGGACGGGTGGTCGCTGATCATGCCGTGGACACCGAGCAGCGCGAGCTCATGAGCCCGCTGGAGCGTGTTGACAGGCCAGCTCATCAGGATCGCGCTCTGCCGGCGAAGCTCTTCGACGACGCCCTCGTCCAGCAGCCGCTCGTGAACCGAGACGCCGTCGAGAACGAGCGCGTCGACCCTGCGCAGGAACGATCGAAGCTGCCGCCGCGAGCCGACGGACTGGAAGAGACGCACGTCCTCGCGGCCGGCGAAGGGTTCGAGGACCCTCCGGCTGCGCGCACAAACGGTGACGGCTCGACCGCCCGGCAGCGCATCGAGGACGAGCTCGCCGAGCCGCCGGTTCCGCCCTTTGAGGTCCAGCAGGAGCTCAGTCTCCGGGCGAGCTCCGGCGAGCAGACTGTGGAGCTCGAGGCGCGGCGCGAACGGGTTCGCAAGCCGCCATCGGTCCCAGAGGATCGGCAGCGGGCCGGCGGTCTTCAAATGGCGCACCTCGAGCCGCTCTCGCCATTGCCTCACGTCAGCCTCGATGAGGGCGACCCCGAGCTGCTCCGCCTCGCGAAGACGTGCCAAATCGTTCCCGGCGCGATGGGCGACGACGAACGTCACCTGTGGAGGCTAGCTGCGAGAGCTGTCGAGCCGTTGCGTGACGACCCAGAGGGCGAAGAGCACGACGACCATGCCGGCGACTGGATCGACCACGTAGTGGTTCGCCGTGAGAACGACCGCGGCGGCCATCGCAGCGGGGCCGAGGATCGACAGCGCCCGGAGCACGACGTTTTGCGTCGCACCCCAGACTGCGAACCCGACGAGGAGATTCCAGCCGAAGTGCAGGCTCGGAAAGGCGGCGTACTGGTTCGTCAGCCCCGGTGGCTGCAACGCTCGATATGAGTCGGAGTGCAGCGTCACCGTATCGATCAGAAACGGATCGGCCAGACGCGGTGGCGCCACCGGGATCAGGGCGAAGAAGAGAAAGCCGATTGCGCCCGAGAGAAAGATCGCATTGCGGAGCAGGAGATACCGCTCAGGTCGGGTCCGGTAGAGGACGACCGCGGCCGTGATGATGACCGGCCAATGGCCCCAG
Source organism: Gaiellaceae bacterium (assembly GCA_045403015.1). Lineage (GTDB taxonomy): Bacteria > Actinomycetota > Thermoleophilia > Gaiellales > Gaiellaceae > Gaiellasilicea. The sequence goes on from JAXIPI010000275.1 coordinate 13,199, forward strand.
ATATACGTCCAGTTGGCGAGCGTGAGGAGCCAGTCGTGACCCAGAAGCGCATCCTGAATGGGCCGCTCCCAGTCAAGCCTCGCGTGCTCCTCGAAGCCTCTTAACCGATCCGCGTTCGCAAACGCCTCCGCGGCCGCGCCGACCGTCAGGTTCCGGATGCCGAAATAGGCGAGCGCAGCGACGGTCGCGAGCAGGATTTCGCGGATGAAGGCATGGTGCCGCCACTCGTGGAGCGGAACTGCTCTTGTCGCGTGCATCGGCGTCCCTGCCTGCCTCAGCACTCGGGGTCAGGAACCTCATCCGCGATGTCGGCCTCCATACCGGAGTACCGCGGCGGCTCTCGGACGACAAGCACCGAGCAGCGTGCGAGGTGGCCGATCCTCTCACTGACGCTGCCGAGAGCGCGGGGGCCCCGAACGCGAGGGTTTCCGACGACCAGCAGATCGGCCTCGTCAGAAGCGGCCTCGAGCGCGTCGATGGGCCGTGCCGAAGACCATTCGAGCTCCTCGTCGGGGGGCAGCGAATCGAAGTGGACAGGATCGCCGCCTGTCGCGACAACGATCCGAAGCTCGGCACTGAACCGCATTGCTAGCTCCTTTGCCACGATGGCCGCCTCCACCGCGGCCGGCGAACCGTCGTGGCCAACGACAATCGAGCGTGGAAAGGCGTCCTCGTCGGCGTGCCGCGCAATCAGCACGGAGCACGGCGCGTTGTGGAGCACGTAGGTCCCAGGGCCGCCGAGTACGAACGGGCCTAGTCTGCCGCTGTCCGGAGCGCCGATCACGACCAACGTCGCGTCGACCTCACGAGCAGCTGCGACGAGCTTCGGGCCGGGGTCGCCGAAGAGAAGCGTCGATCGCGCATGGGGACACTGGTCCCGTCCCTCGCGAATCGCGCACTGAGCCTCTTCGTATTGACGGTCGACGTCCGACGGGGCAGAGAGCCCTGACCACGCTGCGGACGTCTCCTCAACCACGCTGACGAGCTCCAGTATCCGACGCGCAGCGAGCAGCCGATTTGCCTGCACAACGGCGGCGCGACTGCTCTCGGTGCCGTCGACACCGCACGCGATCCGATCGAAGATGGTCCCGAGCCACACCGGCGGCTCGGTACGCCGCTTGGTGATCACTGACATCTCGCACCTCTCTTGTCCCTCACAGAGTCCCTCGCGTCGACCGAGGGCGCATCGGGTCTGATACCGACGGCGAGTCCGTGAGTTCCCTGATATCCACCGTGGCGTCCACGCTTGAAGCTGTTTTCGTCAACGAAGGGCTGAATGAAGCCTCCGACCGCTCCGCCCGCCTGCGGCGCGGCGACGCGATCCTTTCGGGGTGGCTAATGACGGTCCGGGAACCCGGCGACCGCTCGGGCGATGTCGAGTGTCGAGAGCACTCCGATCGGCCTCTGCGAGCTGCGCTCGATCACGATCAGGTGCGAGAGCTCGTGCTCGACCATCAGCTCTGCGGCGTGCGCGAGCTCGTCGCTGCCGGCGACCGTCAGGACCGGCGTAGCGGCGATCGTACGCGCCTGCTGCTCGTCGACGTCTCCCGCTTCGGCTGCGTGGAGCAGATCGGTGTCGCTGACGATGCCCCAACGCCCGCCGCCGGGCAGCTCTTCTTCCCCGTGAGCCGTCACGAGGATCGCGTGCACGCGGTAGGTCGCCATCATCCGCGCGACCGTCCGCAGCGGGGTGTCCAGCGAGCACGAGATCAAGCCGGGGTGCGTGGCATCGATGACGCGCAGTTGCCGGAGTGCCGGGTAGGGATGGGATGAAGTGGGCATCGATTGTCTCCTTGTGGGGGGACGCGATCTCAGGACCTCGATGCGCCGCCCTTCCGGCGAGTTCCGGAGCGGATGGTCGCGTCCGAGCCGAGCCAGAAGAGCGACTCGTGCTCCTCGTCCCAGCGGACGCGGTAGTGCTCGTGGCCAGGGGCGCCCAGCACTTCGAGGATGATCCCCGTGCGCTCCGGCTGCCCGGTCGAGTGGCCGTGGACGACCACGACGTCGCCCGGGGCGGCGGTGACCTTGCTCTTCAGCTGCATGTCTTCCTCCTGTGGTGACACGCCCCACGATCGCCGAGGCCCGCCGGGAGGGAATCGGCGAAACCCCGGAGCAGCTTCCGGAGAACTACGCAGCACAACCGCCGGAGCCGATGTGGTCTCCCTCGGGTCGCGTGCTGCGGGAACTCCGCAACCGGATCCGGCCTGGCCCGGATGAGCACGGCGAGTTCGTTTCGCAAACTCAAACCGACCCTGCGAAGGAGGACAGCCAGCCGTGACGACCACGTTTCTGCCCGCACACGACATCACTGCAGATCGGGCAGGAATGAGACCTAAGGCCGTCCCCTCTCGGCCGCTGCTCGAGCTCCGGGGGATCACAAAGAGGTTCCCGGGAATAGTCGCCAACGATCGGGTCGACTTCGACGTCTTTCCTGGCGAGGTCCACGCTCTCCTCGGCGAGAACGGCGCGGGCAAGTCCACGCTGATGAACGTCCTTTTCGGGCTCTACAGAGCTGACGAGGGCGAGATCCTGGTGCACGGGACGCGGGCGGCGATCTCCTCGCCGCGCGATGCGCTCGAGCACGGGATCGGAATGGTCCACCAGCACTTCATGCTGATCCCGGTGATGACTCTCGCCGAGAACATCGTCCTCGCCAGGGAGCCGCGCCGCGGCCTGCTGCTCGACGCGAAGGAGGCCGAGGCGCGAGTGGCCGAGGTCTCGCGCCGCTTCGGGCTTTCGGTCGACCCGCATGCCCGAGTCCAGGACATCTCCGTCAGCCAGCAGCAACGGGCCGAAATCCTGAAAGCGCTCTACAGCGAGGCTGAGGTCTTGATCCTCGACGAGCCGACCGCGGTGCTGACGCCGCAGGAAACCGAGGAGCTCTTCGACATCGTCCGGACACTCACGGCAGCCGGTAAGTCGGTGATCTTCATCACGCACAAGCTGCACGAGGTACTCGAGATCGCCGATCGAATCACGATCCTGCGCCGGGGAAAGCACGTCGCCACGATTCCGCGCAAAGGCACGACCGAGCTCGAGCTGGCGCGTTTGATGGTCGGACGGGACGTGCTCCTGGAGGTCGAGAAGGAGCCGGCAAAGCCCGGTGCGCCCCTCCTCGTCGTGAGTGATCTGGTCGTGGACGACAACCGGCACCTTGAAGCCGTTCGCGGCGTGTCGCTTACCATACGTGCGGGCGAGATCGTCGGTATCGCGGGGGTGGACGGCAACGGACAGAGCGCGCTCGTCGAAGCAGTCACGGGACTGCGGCGTCCACGCTCCGGCAGGATCCTCTTCGACGGAGTCGATCTCACCGGCGCCGGAGCCCGTAGGTTCCTCGAGGCCGGAATCGGCCACATCCCCGAGGACCGGCAACGCGAGGGCCTGGTCCTCAACTTCAGCCTCGCGGAGAATCTCGGGCTGCGCGAGTATCGACGAAGGCCTGCCTCTCGCTTCGGCTGGCTCAAGCCGAGCGTCCTCGTCCGACGCGCGCGAGAGCTGCTGGCCGAGTTCGACGTCAGGGGTGGGACACCGGAGAGCCTCGCCTCCGATCTGTCCGGGGGCAACCAACAGAAGATTGTTGTCGCGAGAGAGATCGCCAACGACCCACGTTTGCTCGTCGCGTCACAACCGACCCGCGGTCTCGACGTGGGAGCGACGGAGTTCGTGCACAAGCGGCTGGTGCACGAGCGCGATGAGGGGCGCGCCGTGCTGCTGGTTTCGTTCGCGCTCGAGGAGATCCAGTCGCTCTCTGACCGGATCCTCGTGCTCTATGAGGGGCGGATCGTCGGTGAATATCCGCCGACGGTCTCAAAGGAGGAGCTCGGCATCGCGATGACGGGCGGCGGCCGAGCCCCTGCCGAGATTACAGCCGAGCGACTCGACATTCCTGCGTAGCGCCGTACTTTCCCGCAAGCGGATCCGCGGGCCGCCTGATGCAGATTCGGCCGGCTCGGCGACACTGACGGCTCGGAAGCGACACCTGTCGCACCCGAAGAGAGGAGCACTCCATGAGCACGCTCACAAACCCACAGCACTCGCCGCCCGAAGCGAAGACGACCTTCGGCCGGGTGCTGGTCGGAATCGACGGCTCGCCCGAGTCACTCGAAGCAGCCCGGCAGGCGGCCCTACTCGAGGAGCCAGGTGGGACGCTGGAGCTTCTCGCTGCCTGGAACCTCGCGCCACCGATCGTGACGCCAGGGTTGGCCCCGCCGGTCTACGAGACCGACGAGATGTCCGCCCGAGAGAATGCCGAACGCGCCCTTCACGTTGCGAAGACGCAGCTTCCCTCAGCCGATGCGCTCGTCGTCCGCGGCTTTGCCGCTCACTCGCTGATCGACGAGATCGGACATGCGCGATCGACCGTTGTGGCCGTCGGATCTCACGGTCAGGGACGTGCTGCCGGGATTCTCGTTGGCTCGACCGCGACGAGTCTCGTCCACAACGCTCCGTGCTCGGTCCTCGTGACCCGGAAGGTCTGGAACGACGTTCCCCGCCGGATCGCAGTCGGCGTCGACGGCTCGCCGGAGTCGGCCGCCGCCTACGCCACCGCCCGCCACCTGGCTGACCGGTTCGAGGGCGAGTTGACCGTGATCGTCGCTGAGGGTGGAAGCGGCAAGCCCGTTGACTTGGCCGGCGTGTCGATGATCGTCGGCGATGGGTACCACGTCATCCCGGAGGACCCGGTGTCGGTGCTTGCGGCTGCGTCAGCGGACGTCGATCTGCTCGTGATCGGCAGCAGAGGGTTGCACGGCGTGAAGTCACTGGGCTCAGTCTCCGAACGGGTCGCCCATCGGGCGTCGTGCTCGACGCTGATCGTGCGCGCGAGCTGAGAACCGTGTCCGATCGCATGCGGCTCGCGTCACCGTTCGTCTTTCGCGACCGTTTGCACGCGGGCGCCGTTCTCGCACGCGCACTCGACCAAAAGGTCGACGAGGATGCAATCGTCGTCGGTCTCGCGCGTGGTGGGGTCGTACTCGCCGCCCGGATCGCGCGCGCGCTCGGCCTCCCACTCGACTTTGTCGCGGTGCGGAAGGTGACGCATCCACTCCAGCCGGAGTACGCACTGGGGGCCGTCGCGCCTGGAGCGCAGGTGTACGTTCGGGCTCGCAACGGCCTGACAGACGATCAGCTCGCGGCCGCGGTCGCACTGGCACAGCGCAAGGCTCGGGCGCTGGACCGTAAGCTGCGAGGCGCGCGCCTCCAGCCCTCGTTCGCCGGCCGGACAGCACTGCTCGTCGACGACGGCCTTGCGACCGGAGCGACGATGATTGCAGCAGCACGCTGGGCCATCGAACGAGGTGCCGGCCGGGTGATCGCCGCCGCCCCGGTCGGCGCCCAGGAGGCCA
>JAXIPI010000247.1:0-18720 GCA_045403015.1 Gaiellaceae bacterium
CGCCTTCGAGATGTAGTCCACGCACGGTGCGTGGCACCGCTGGATGTGGAAGTCGAGGCACGGAATCCCCGAGTGCCGCCCGGGCTTGGGGCCTTCGCACGGACGGAACTGGAAGACGCGGTTGAGCACGTCGAGCGTCTCACGCACCTTCTTCGCATTGGCATACGGGCCGAAGTACAGGACGCCGCGCCGGTGCCGCTCGCGCGTGAACATCACGCGCGGGTAGTCATCGTCGATCGTGACCGCGATGTACGGAAACGACTTGTCGTCGCGAAGCCTGACGTTGAACGGTGGCCGGTAGCGCTTGACGAGGTTCTGCTCGAGGTGGAGCGCTTCGACCTCGGTCGCCGTCACGATCACCTCGAGATCGGCGATCCGCCCGACGAGGCTCGGGATCGACGAACGAGTGTCCCCTCGCCCTGCCTGGAAGTACGAGCGCACACGCGAGCGCAGCGATTTCGCCTTGCCCACGTAGAGCACATCGCCCTTCTCGTCCTGGAAGAGGTAGACGCCCGGCTTTGCGGGCAGGCGCTTCAGCTTCGGCTCGAGCTCGGCCATCCGAGCTAGCGTAGCCCCGTGCGTGGGGTCACCATCGCGGTTCTGGCCGTGCTCCTGGTCGCGGGTTGCGGCGGTGATTCCGCCCGAGACAATTTCGTCGTGGGTGCCGTGGACGATGCCGTCCGGCACCCGGGCCCGGCGCTCGACCAGCTGCACGACGCCGGCTTCGGCGCCGTCGGCGTCACGAGCTTCTGGCAATCGGGGCTCTCGGCACCGACCCCCGAGGAGCTCGGCGTGCTCCGCGGTGTCGCAGCCCGCGCCGACGGAACGCGGATCTTCCTCAGCGTCTACCAGCCCGGCTCGGCGACGACACCGCTGACAGCCGAGGCGCGGACTCAGTTCGCGTCGTACGTCGCGGCGATCGTGCGAGGTGTTCCCGAGATCCGCGACGTCGTCGTCGGCAACGAGCCGAACCTGAATCGCTTCTGGCTCCCGCAGTTCGACGAGTCCGGAAACGATGTCGCGGCGCCCGCCTACTTCGCGCTGCTGTCGGAGGCGTACGACGCCGCCAAGAAAGCCGACGAGGACGTCACGATCTGGGGTGGCGCCCTTGCGCCGCGTGGGATCGACCGGCCTGGCACGGGTCGCGACACGCATTCGCCCACGACCTTCATCCGCGATCTCGGCGCCGCGTTCCGGGCGAGCGGCCGTGAGGAGCCGCCTCTCGACGGCTTCGCCTTCCATCCGTATCCGGCGAGCTCGAGCATCCCGCCGGACCGTCCGACCGACCCCGCTTCGAAGTCGATCCTGCTCGCCGACTACGAGAAGAAGCTGGCGCCCTTGCTGGCGGAAGCGTTCGGTCGCAGCCTGCCGGTCCTCTACAGCGAGCTCGGCGTGGAGACCGAGGTTCCGCCCGCGAAGGCATCGCTCTACGAGGGCACGGAGCCGGGACAGCCCGTCGGCGAGGCGACCCAGGCCGACCACTACCGCCGCGCGATCGAGCTCGCCTCCTGCCAGAACGACGTCGTCGGGCTGCTTCTCTTTCACTCGCACGACGAACCGGCGCTGGCCGGCTTCCAGTCCGGCGTCTACTACGTCGACGGGACGCCGAAGACGAGCCTCGAGGCCGTTCGCAAGGCGATCCAGGCTGCCGGCTGCTAGTGCGTACGATGTGTCCATGAATACCGCCTCCCAGGGCCAGTACGTCGCGTACACGTTTCACAAGCTCGACCCCGCCTGGCGCCGGCTCCCGGTCGACGAGCGCGCCGCGATGAAGGACGCCTTCGCGGACGTGATCGAAAGCTGGACGGACCGGTTCGAGCACCTGCGCACCTACTCCACGGCAGGCGTCCGGCCCGACTGCGACTTCTTCCTCTGGAAGATCACCGACCGCTATGGCGACCTCGGCGAGCTCGGAGCAGCCCTGAACGGGACGCCGCTCGCCGGCTGGCTCGAGACGCCCTACAGCTACCTCGCAACGACGAAGGCGTCGCCCTACACGGAGGCGCGAAGGCCCCGCAAGACCATCCCCAAGGGCTCCCCGTATCTCGTCGTCTACCCGTTCGTGAAGGTGCGGCCGTGGTATGCGCTGTCGCTGGAAGACCGGCAGCGCGCGATGGACGAGCACATTCGCATCGGACGCGAGTTCGAGACGATCCACAACCACACGACGTACTCCTTCGGGATCGACGATCAGGAGTTCATGACCGCGTTCGAGTGCGACGAGCCGTCCGACTTCATGCACCTGATGCTTACGCTGCGCGAGAGCGAAGCATCGGCCTACACCGAGCGCGACACGCCGATCTTCGTCGGCGAAGGCATGACTATCCGCGCCGCGCTCGACGCCCTCGACGGCGCGACCGCGCACGTCCGCGCGTAGCCGTGCTCCGCGTCGCGCTCCTCGCGCTCGCCGTGCTCGCGCTGGCAGGCTGCGGGGGCGACGAGGCAGCCGCGCCGGAAGCGTCGTCCGGAGGCGATGTCCAGGAGCTCGCAAACGTCCTCGACCTGCGCGCCGCGTTCGAGGCGGATGCCGGCAAGCCGCGAGCGATCGTCCTCCTTTCCCCCACCTGAAGCACCTGCCTCGCCGGCGCCCGTTGGGTGCGGGAGAACATTCTGGACAAGGAGCAGTCGCAAGACCTCCGGATCTACGCCGTCTGGCTGAACCAGCGCTCGACCGACGCGCGCGACGAGATCGACGAGTCGATCCTGGCCGACCCGCGCGTCACGCAGTACTGGGACCAGGAAGGGATCACGGGCAGGTACTTCGCGGAGACCGATCTGGGCGGGCTCGGCTACGCCGGCTTCGTCTACGACGTCTACTACGTCTTCGGCGGCGACGCAGCCTGGGCGGACAAGCCCGCACCGCTCGCCGCCTCGGGCTCGCCCGTGCTCTTCAAGGGCGATGAGCTCCTCGCCGCACTCCGGAAGCAGCTCTAGTCGATCGAGCGCAAGAACTCCTCGACCCGCTCGAGGAAGCCTTCGGACTCCTCGACGTGCGGCATGTGGCTCGAGTCCTCGAACAGAGCCCACTGCGAGCCGGCGATGCGCTCGCGGATCTGCCCGACGATCAGCGGTGTGGCCTCGTCGTGACGGCCGGAGACGAGCAGCGTCGGGGTCGTGATCTCGGCGAGCCGGTCGGTGATGTCCCACGTCTTGAGGGAGCCGACGACGTGGAACTCGCTCGGCCCGTTCATCGTGTGGTAGACGGTCGGGTCGACGGCCATCTGATCGAAGCTGCGCTGCACGCAATCCGGCCACGGCACACGGCAAAGGTGCTCGTCGTAGAAGACCCGGACCGCCGCCTCGTACTCGGGATCGTCAGTCGTTCCCTCCTGCTCGTGCCGGGTCAGCGTCTCCTGCACGTCCGCCGGGAGATCCGCCCGCAGGCGATTCGCCTCGGAGACCCAGAGAGTCATGCTCGCGGGCGAGTCGGCGACGACGATCCCGCGTAGGCCGGGCGGATGGTCGAGCGCATACTCCATCGCGAGCATCCCGCCCCAGGACTGCCCGACCACGGCATGCCGGCCGGCGATGCCGAGCTGCGTGGTCAGCTCGACCAGCTCGTCCTTGAAGAGCTGCGGCGTCCAGAACTCGGGGGGTGCGTCGGGCAGATGCTGGCTCTTGCCGCAGCCGACCTGGTCGTAGAGCACGCAGGCCCGGCCGTACCGGCTCAGCTCCGCGATCGGCTCGCAGTAGTCGTGCGCCCCACCCGGTCCGCCGTGGCAGATGACGACAGGGGTCTGGGGCGAATCGGGATCGACCTCGCCGACGACCCGGTACCAGGTCTCGTGCTCGCGCCACTGCATCAGCCCTTCACGCTCTTGCATCTGACACTCCTTTCATCGGGATGACGCCGGCGAGCGGGTGATGGCAGGCCGCATACCGGCCGCCGCCGAAGGCTTCGAGCTTCGGCCGCTCGATGGTGCAGATCTCCGTCGCATAGCGGCAGCGTGGATGGAAGCGGCAGCCGGTCGGCGGATCGATCGAGCTCGGGACCTCGCCCTCGAGCACGATCCGCTCGCGACGCGGCGCCGGCTCGCTGTCGCCGGTGTCGAGCACGGGGATCGCGGACAGCAGCGCCTCGGTGTACGGGTGCACCGGGCGCGCGTAGAGGTCGTCCGCGGGAGCGATCTCGACGACGACGCCCAGGTACATGACCGCGATCCGGTCCGAGACGTGCCGGACGACCCCGAGATCGTGCGCGATGAAGACGTAGGTCAACCCGAACTCGTCCTGGAGATCGTCGAGGAGATTCACGACCTGCGCCTGGATCGAGACGTCGAGCGCGGAGACCGGCTCGTCGGCCACGATCAGCTGCGGCGCGAGCGCGAGAGCACGGGCGACGCCGATTCTCTGGCGCTGCCCGCCTGAGAACTCGTGCGGAAAGCGGTTGACGTGGTCGGCGGACAGGCCGACGACCTCGAGGAGCTCCTGTACGCGCTTGCGGATCTGCTGCTCGCCGCCCGTGCGGTGGATGCGAAACGGGTCGCCGACGATCTGGATCACGCGCTTGCGTGGGTTCAGCGACGCGTAGGGATCCTGGAAGATCATCTGCATCTCGCGGCGGACGGGCCGAAGCGCCGACCGAGAGAGGCTCGTGATGTCCTTCCCGTCGAACCGGACCGTGCCACTCGTCGGCTCGTACAGCCGCACCAGCAGCCTGCCGAGAGTCGACTTGCCGCAGCCCGACTCGCCAACGACGCCGAGCGTCTCGCCGCGGCGCACCTCGAGCGAGACGCCGTCGACGGCGTGCACCTGCTCGCGCGCACCCCGGCGCATCGAGGTCGATCGAACGGGGAAGTGCTTGACGAGGTCGACCGCCTCCAGCAGGACCGGCGCAGTGCTCATGCGCTCTCGCGCTTCGTGAGGACCGCGAGTGACGCCTGACGGAGCGCCGGCCGAACCGCGGGGTCGAGGTGGCACGCATCCTTTCGGCCCGGCGCGACCCGCTCAGCGAGCGCCGGCCGCGTCGAGCAGAGCTCGAAACGGTGTGCGCAGCGCGGAGCAAACCGGCAACCAACCGGAGGCGCGAGCAGCGAGGGCGGCGTCCCCGGGATCGCGGCAAGACGGCGCGGCCGGGGCCGGTCGATGCGGGGCATCGAGCCCAGCAGCCCCCACGTGTACGGATGCTGCGGGTCCCGGAAGACTTCCGACCTCGAACCCTCCTCGACAACGCTGCCGGCGTACATCACGACCACCCGCTCGGCGAGGTCGGCGACGACGCCCATGTCGTGAGTGATGAGAATGATCGAGGAGCCGTGGTCACGTTGCAGGCGCTTCATCAGCTCCAGGATCTGCGCCTGGATCGTCACGTCGAGCGCCGTTGTCGGCTCGTCGGCGATCAGCAGCGACGGATTGCACGAGAGCGCCATCGCGATCATCACTCGCTGCCGCATCCCGCCCGAGAACTGGTGCGGGTAGTCGTCGGCGCGGCGGCTCGCGTTGGGGATCCCGACCTCGCGGAGAAGCTCAACCGTCCGCACCCGGGCCAGGCGCGCGCTCATCCGCTCGTGTGCCCGGAGCTGCTCGGAGATCTGCCAGCCGACCCGGTAGACCGGTGTCAACGCCGTCATCGGGTCCTGGAAGATCATCGCGATCTCCGCGCCCCTGACGGACCGCATCTCTCCCTTCGAGAGCGTCATCAGATCGCGACCGCGGTAGAGGACCTGACCCTCGACGGCGGCGTTCGGGTCGCGGATCAAACGCATCACGCTCAGCATCGAGACTGTCTTCCCAGAGCCGGACTCGCCCACGATGCCGAGGACCTCGCCCTGCCTCAGCGAGAGCGAGAGGTTGTCGACCGCCCGCACGACTCCCTCCTCGGTGCGAAACGAGACGCTCAGGTCGCGCACTTCGAGCACCGGCTCAGGCATGACGCACCCGCGGGTCGAGCCAGGCGTAGAGCAGGTCGACGACTGCGTTCGCGGCGACGACGATGAACGCGGCATAGATCACGGTTCCCATGATCACCGGCAGGTCGAGGTTCTGGAGCGAGTCGAAGGTCAGCTTGCCGATGCCCGGGAGACCGAAGACGACCTCGGTCAGCAGCGCTCCGCCCCCGACGAGCGCGCCGAAGTCGAGCCCGAACAGGCTGACGAATGCAATCAGCGACGTGCGCAGCGCGTGCCGCAGCAGCACGCGCTGCTCCGAGAGCCCTTTCGCGCGCGCGGTGCGGACGTAGTCCTCCTCCTGCGCCTCGATCAGGCTCGAGCGGAGCACGCGCGCGTAGACGCCGATGTAGAGCACGGACAGGGTGAGCCACGGCAGGAGCAGCGATTTGAACCAACCGATCGGCGACTCCGTGAACGGCGTGTACCCGAGCGGGGGCACCCAGGAGAAGAGGAAGGTGTCGTGGAGTCGGCTTTGGCTGAGCAGGTTGACGACCTCGCCCAGCCAGAAAACGGGGATCGAGATGCCGATCAGCCCGACAACCATGATCAGGGTGTCGAGAGGCGTCCCGCGGAACACTGCGGCGGTCAGGCCCATGACGACGCTCACGATGACCCAGATCAGTGCGGCGCCGAGCACGAGCGAGAGCGTGACCGGGGCTGCTTCGAGAATCTGCGGAATCACCTTCGCGCCGCGGTTCACGAACGAAGTGAGGTCACGGGTGACGAACAGCTTCTTCATCATCAGCACGTATTGCACCGGCAAGGGCTTGTCGAGGCCGAAGTCCTTCCGCACCGCCGCGAGTGTCGCCTGGTCGGCGTTCCGGCCGGCGATTCGCGCTGCCGGATCGACGCCCGGCGTGGCGAAGAAGATCAAGAAGACGAGCACGCTGATCGAGAACATCACGAGCACCATCGAGACGAACCGGCGAGCGACGAAGGGCAGCATCAGTGCGCAATCCGCAGCCGCGCGCGCGGGTCGAGCGCGTCGCGAACGCCGTCCCCGAGCACGTTCAGCGCCAGCACCGTGAGTGCGATGGCGATCCCGGGCGCGAGCGCCACCACAGGCCGCGAGTACAGCAAGCCCTGCCCGTCGAGGATGATCGTGCCCCAGCTCGCGTTCGGCGGCTGCACGCCGATCGAGAGAAACGAGAGCGCCGCCTCGGTGAGCATGGAGATCGCCATCATGATCGGGAAGAAGACGATCACGGTCGTGACGACGTTCGGCAGGATCTCGCTCCAGAGCAGCCGCCAGGTCGACGCACCGAGCCCGACTGCTGCCTCGACGAACTGGCGCTCGCGCAGCGAGATGACCTCGCCGCGGATCGGTCGGCCGACGTACGGGACGTAGACGATGCCGATGATGAAGATCGGCAGCCAGAGACTTCCCGACTCGAGCGCGATAGGCCCGATCGACAGCCCGCGCGTGAGCAGGACGACCGATAGGCAAATCGCGAGGAGGTAGACGGGGAACGCCCAGACGACGTCCAGCAGGCGGCTGAGGACGCCGTCGGCGATGCCGCCGAAAAACCCCGCGACGACCCCGACCAGAGTGCCGAGCAGGCAGGTGAGCAGCGCGGCGGCAAGCCCGATCAGGAGCGAGTTGCGGCCCCCGTACAGCAGACGTGCCGCGACGTCCCGACCCTGGTTGTCCGCGCCCAGCATGAAGTGACGCGGATCCCAGGTCGGCCCCACCGGGGTCACCCCGAGGCCGAGCCCGCTCGTCTCTTGCTGCATCACCGGCACGCGCTTGCCATGGACGATCGTGGTGCCGTCGAGGTTCGACTGGAATGGGTCGGTGTGCGCGACGTAACTCGCATACAGCGGCGCGGCAAGCGAGAACAGAACGATCAGCGAGAGCAGCACCAGCATTGCCATCGCGACCCGGTTGCGCAGCAGCCGCCGCCGCGCCAGCGCCCACGGCGCTGCGCCGACAGAAGGGGCGCCGCCAGGCGCTTCGACTTCGCCCGGCAGGGCCCTGCTGCTCAACGGCCGCCGAGCGAGCAGGGGCCGGGCACGTGCCCGGCCCCCACGACGGTTCCTACTTGACCCACGACTGAGAGACCAGCCAGTAGAACTGCTTGCTGAACGTGAAGTTGCCGACCCGCTTCGAGACGAAGTCGACGTGCTTCGGGTTGAAGAGCGTGGCCATCGGCGAGGCGTCTGTCACCGCGCGGTCGATCTTCACCCACTCGGCGTTGGCCGCATTCTCGTCTTCCGACGCGAGCGCAAGTGCGTGCTTCATCTGTGCGTCGATCTTCTTGTCGCAGAAGCCCGCGATGTTGATGCTCGAGTCGCTCCCCGGATGGAACGAGTCGCACCCGAACAGGATGTTCAGGAAGTCCGACGCCGCCGGGTAGTCCTGGTACCACTGCTGCACGTTGATCTGCACTTTGTTCTTCGTGTTCTGCACGAAGGTGAAGAAGATGTTCCCCGAGATCGGCTTGACACTCGCCTTGTAGCCGATCTGGTTGAGGACGCTCTGGACATAGACGCCCATCGCTTTGTTGACCTCGTCGTCCGAGGTGAGGACCGTCACTTTCTGACCAGCTGTTCCGGACTCCTTGACGAGCCGCTTCGCCTTGGCCACATCCGGAGCGGACCACTTCGTGCCCGGATTCTTCGTGTACGGGCAGTAGTCCTGGTGCCCCGGGAAGCCGGGCGGAAGCACCTGGCACGACGGCGACGCGAGATTTTTGCCGCCGAAGATCTTCACCGCCGCGTTGCGGTCGATCGCGAAGTTGACCGCCTGCCGCGCCTTCAGCTTGTTGAAGGGCGCCATGTTGGTGTTCATCGGGAGGTACCAGAACGCGGTCAGCGGGGTCACGTGGACCTGGCTCGCGTACTTCGTGCCAATCTCGGACAGCCGGTCAGCCGGCGGCTGCTCGAGCGTCCAGTCGGCCTGTCCGTTCTGGATCGCCGTGATCTGAGCCTCGACGGTGAGACCGAAGCTCTGCGTGATCTGGTCCGGGTAGCCGTCCGGCTGTGCCTTGACCGACCACTCCTTGAAGAAGGGGTTGCGGGCCAACACGAGGAGCCGGTTCGGGTTGTACGACTTGAACATGTACGCGCCCGTGCCCGGAATCGGCTTCGTGCCGGCGTCCTTCGACGGCGTGCCCGCCGGCAGGATGCTCGCGTGCGGGACCGCGAGCTTGTACTTGAACTCGGGGTCGGGAGTCTTGAGGTTGATGGTGACCGTCCCGGCCGCCGCGTTCGCAGAGACGCCACCCTTGAGCGTGCACGAGGCGGGCGTCTTCAGGCACGCGTCGGCGCCGACGATGCCGGAGTAGAAGCCACCCGAGGTCGGGCTCTTGACCTTGAAGATGCGCCTGAGTGAGGCGACGACGTCATTCGTGGTCACCGCCTGGCCGTTGGAGAACTTGATTCCGCTCCGGAGCTTGAATGTCCAGGTCTTGCCGCCGTTCGTCGGCGTCGGGATGGACGTCGCGAGGTCGGGGACGACTTGGAAGGCCGCGTTCCCGCCTGCCTTCGTGAACGCCAGCAGCCCGTCATACGTCGCCTGGTAGAGCTGCCAGTACTGCAGCGTGTAGTTGACGTGCGGATCGATCGTGCCGCCGGCGGCCTTCGCCACGAGCTTGAGGGTGCCGCCTCGGTGCTGCTTCATGAGCCCCGGCCGATCTTGGCTGGGCGCCGCGCTTCCCCCGTAGGTGACGGCGACCGCCACGAGCGCCACCAGACTCAGCACAGTGAAGGTCCTGATGACCCGCCTCATAGTCCTCTCCTTCGGTTGCAGACGCTCGCAAGAGCGAGACATGTCACGCTCGGGCGATCGTAACTCCCTCCTGCCCGGCGCACAATGAGGCGTTACCTAGGAGTAGCGGTGCTCCTCCCGCCAGATGCGCACCGCTGCGTAGGCGCAGCCGCCGAGCACCAGGAAGAACGCCAGCGCGTCTGGCCCCGACGGGCTGAGCCCGATGAACGCGCCGATGTCGACCACGGCGAGCACGATCGCCGCGTAGAAGACGTTCCGGCTCCTGTCGTTCCAGGCCTCGATGTCACTCCGCCGCTCGCGCCAGATGAGGAAGAGGAAGAACGCGATCGCGAGGAAGAACGCGATCCTCAGGAGGCCGCCGACGGTCGCGAGCACCGGCTCGAGCGAGAGCACCACGACGACGAGCGCGATCAGCCCGATGATCAGGAAGCCACGTATCGCCGTGTGCTCGGAGAAGAAGCGTCTCATGACGGTCCGGTCATGAATGCTCGCACGGCGAGCGCCGCCGCGAGCAAAGAGGTGCCGGCGAACCAGAGCAGCCGCTTCCGGCCCTGCGCCGGCGCATACATCCAGGGCGCGAGGATCGCGCCGAGCGCGAGCGAGCCGTAGACGTAGTGGAGCTCGTCGCCTGCGCGCCGGTCGTCGGACAGGAGCAAGAGCCCGAGCCCGACCTGGGCGACGAGCAGCGTCTGCGCGAGCGCGAGCAGGTTCGCGAGCAGGCGCCCGGCTCCGCGACGGCGCCAGTAGACGAGGCCGCCGACGAGCGCCGCGAGTGCAGGCACTGCCACCACCAAGTAGGCGACGATCTCGTGGGCGGCTAGCATCGCGTCGCACCCTAGCGAGAGGAATTCAGGTGGTCGAAACAGGATGACTGTTCCGGAGGCGGAGCTGAAGAAGACGGATGCCGGGCTCATCCCCCAGGGCGAGGGTTGGTTCGTGCTCAACGCGCGCGACGTGTCGTGGATCCGAAGCGAGGAGCGCGGGCAGGACACGGACTTCGAAGGGCGGCAGGAGTGGACGGACCTCGGCTTCCGCATCCAAATTCTCTCGCCCGGTCAGCGCGGCCTGTACCACGGCGAGCGGGGCCAGGAGGACTTCCTCGTCGTCTCCGGCGAGTGCGTGCTCGTGATCGAAGGTGAGGAGCGCCACCTGAAGGCCTGGGACTTCGTCCACTGCCCGCCGTGGACGAAGCACACCTTCGTCGGCGCCGGTGACGAGCCGTGCGCGATTGTCATGGCGGGCAGCCGAGCGGGCGGCTTCGAGGTCGTCTACGCCGTGAACGACGTGGCGGCAAAGCACGGTGCGTGCGTGCTCGAGGAGACGTCGAAGCCGGACGAGGCGTACGCCCGCTTCGGGCCGGAGGAGCGGTCGGCGTACCGCGAGGGATGGCTTCAATCTTGAACGACCCCGACGGCCCGACGAACGGAGGCACCCTTGGTCAAGGAAGGTAGTCCAGCCCCTGATTTCACGCTCACGTCGGACTCCGGCGAGCAGGTCTCGCTCGAGTCCCTCCGCGGACGGCCGGTCGTCCTCTACTTCTATCCGAAGGACGACACGCCCGGGTGCACGGCGCAGGCGTGCGGGATTCGCGACGCCTGGGGCGAGTTCGAGTCGCGCGGCGCGGTCGTGCTCGGCGTCAGCCCCGACGACGAGAGCTCGCACGTCAAGTTCAAGGAGAAGTACGACCTGCCGTTCACCCTGCTCGCCGACACCGATCACCAGACGGCCGAGGACTACGGCGTCTGGGTCGAGAAGAACTTCGGCGGCAAGACGTACATGGGCGTCGAGCGCTCGACCTTCGTGATCGACGCGGACGGCAACGTCGCGAAGGAGCTGCGGCGGGTGAAGCCGGACACCCATGCCGACGACGTGCTGGCGGCGCTGCCCTCGTAGTGCTGCCGCCGCAGCTGGCCGAGGCGATCGAGCGGCTTGTCGCGCAGGCGGGCGGCTCCGTCGAGGCGGAGGTCGAACGGCTCTCGGCTGCCTACCGCGGCGAGGACCGAACCCGGGCGGCGAGTAGCCGCGCGGCCGTCGCCGCCTACCTGGCGTATCGCGCGCCGGCGACCTTCGCTGCGGCAGCGGCGGTCTTCCGCCAGGTGCAACGGCAGCGGCCCGACTGGACGCCGCGATCGCTGCTCGATGTCGGCGCCGGCCCCGGTGTTGCTGCCTGGGCTGCCGTCGCCGCCTGGCCGACGCTGGCGCAGCTGACGCTCGTCGAAGCGGAGCCGGAGATGATCGCCGCGGGACGTGAGCTGACGCCTGGCGCACGCTGGGTGCAGGCCGACGTTTCCGCCGCGACCGGTCCGGCCGATCTCGTCCTCGCGTCGTACGTCCTCGGCGAGCTGCCGAAGCCGGTCGCGCCTCTGCTCTGGGAGCAGACAACGGACACGATCGTCTTCGTCGAACCGGGGACGCCGGCCGGATACCGCCGGATCCTGGACGCCCGGACCGCGGTGATCGAAGCCGGCGGCTACACCGTTGCGCCGTGCCCGCACGACTTGCCGTGCCCGTTGCCGGACGACGACTGGTGCCACTTCGGCGTCCGCCTCCCGCGCTCCAAGCTCCACCGTCGCGCGAAAGGCGTCGAGCTCGGATACGAGGACGAGAAGTACTCGTACGCGGTGCTCAGCCGCGAGCCGGTCGCGAAGGCGGCCGCGCGGATCATCCGCCAGCCGCAGGTGCGCTCAGGGCACGTGAACCTCGTCACCTCCGAGGCCGACGGCATTCGCACCCGAACGGTGAGCCGCAAGCTCGGCCCGCTGTACAAAGAGGCGAGAGGCGCCGCCTGGGGTGACGCTATCGACCTTGTACGCGCGCCACGGCCCTGACGCCCTCGGCCGCGCGCAACGCCACGATCACCGCCCGCTCGTCGCCTGCGGTGACGAGATCGATCTCATCGCCCGCGTCGATCGGCGCGCGGTAGTCGAGCTCCGCCACGAGCGGCCGCGCCACCTCGATGGCGCCCGAGGCCAGTGCGTGCTCGACCGCCTGCCAGTAGATCGCATTGTTCAGATGTCCGTGCGGATCGATGTCGGTCGCACGCAGCGGCCAGGGCATCGACCGCGCCTCGGGCGGAGGGTCCGGCAACTCGAGCTTCGTCGACACGCTCCGGCCACCGGTCGCCTCGCCGTAGACGCCGAAGCCCTCGATCCTGGCCGGCCGCTGGTCGGGATCCAGGTGGATCCAGACGCTGTCGACCTCCGCGTGCCCGCCTTCGTCGCCGGTGAGCGACCAGCGCCGCCCGGCCGCGATCGCGGCGAGGCCGCTGCACCACGTCACGAGCTCCACTTCGTGGTCGTGCAGAAACGGCTCGTGGATGTCGATCCGGATTCGCCGCACAAACCACAGATGCGACGGCGTTCCCCAGCCGGTCTCCTGAACGTCGTCGATCGCGACGTCCTGAAGCAGGCGTGCCAGCGCATCGAGGCGGAGACGGCCTCGCGGGTCGACGTCCGCGAGGCGCACGCGCCGGCGCGCCGAGAACGTCCGCCCCCGCGACGGGAGAGGAATGCCTGGATCGAGCACCCGGCGACCCTACCCGGCAGCCTGCGATGCGGATGAGAGGACTTGAACCTCCACGCCCCGAAGGGCACACGGACCTGAACCGTGCGCGTCTACCAATTCCGCCACATCCGCGCGGAGCGACAGTCTAGCCGCAGTGCTCACCCGCTTCCGGCCAGCGTGAGGCAGCACCACGTAACACGATTTTCATACGTCTCACCTACCATGACCGCCTTGCTGCGGGGTCTCGTCATCTGTCTGCTCTGCCTGCTCGCACTCGCTACGGGTGCGGCACGAGCGGGTGAGCCACCGGCGTCCGGCGAGCTCGTCGAGGTCGTCGTGGGCCTTTCGCAGGCGCCGCTCGTCGCCACGCGGGAGCTCTCCGGCCGCGGGCTCCACGCACGCACGATCGCCTCGGCCCAGCACTCGCTCGAGACGGAGATCGAATCGACGATCCCCGACGCGCAGATCCGCTGGCACTACAAGCTGGTTGCGAACGGCATGGCCGTCGTCGTGCCCCGCTCACAGCTCGGCCGTCTCAGCGCGCTGCCCGGCGTCGCCAAGGTCTATCCGAGCGTTCGCTACCGAACTCAGCTCGACCGAAGCACGCCGCAGATCGGGGCGCCGACGCTCTGGGGCCCCGGGCTCGAGAACGCCGGCCAGGGGATGAAGATCGCGATCATCGACGAGGGGATCGACCACCGGCATCCGTTCTTCTCACCTGCCGGGTACACCATGCCACCGGGATACCCGAAGGGTCAGACCGCGTACACGACGGCCAAGGTGATCGTCGCGCGTGCGTTCGCGCCCGCCAGCCCGACGTGGAAGAACGCGTCGAAGCCGTTCGACCCCGAGCTCTCGTCGCACGGCACCCACGTTGCCGGCATCGCGGCGGGCAACGCCAACACCCCCGCCGAGGGGACCCGGATCTCGGGCGTCGCGCCGTGGGCATACCTCGGCAACTACAAGGCGCTGACGATTCCCACCGACGCCGACGTCGGCCTGGACGGCAACTCGCCGGAGCTCGCAGCGGCGATTGAAGCGGCCGTCGCCGACGGTATGGACGTGATCAACATGTCGCTCGGCGAGCCCGAGATCGAGCCGTCGCGCGATATCGTCGTGCAGGCACTCGCAGCGGCCGCTCGGGCGGGTGTGGTCTCCGTCGTCGCCGCCGGTAACGACTTCGACGAGTTCGGCCGCGGGTCGATCGGCTCGCCCGGCTCGGCACCGGATGCGATCACCGTCGGCGCAGTCACGACGTCGCGCAACGGACCGGACGACGTCGTCGGCTCGTTCTCGTCGAGCGGGCCGACGCCGCTCTCGCTACGGCTCAAGCCGGAAGTGAGCGCACCGGGCGTCGCGATCTTCTCCGCCGCGCCCGGGGACTCGTACACCACGCTGTCCGGAACGAGCATGGCGGCGCCGCACGTCGCCGGTGGAGCAGCACTGCTTCTTCAGCGCCATCCGACATGGACACCGGCGCAGGTGAAATCGGCACTCGCGCTGACGGGTGACCCCGCGTGGACCGACGACCGGCGGCTTTCGGAGCTGACGACCGTGCGCGCGGGAGGTGGAGTCATCAATCTGCCGCGGGCCGCCAACCCACTCGTCTTCGCCAATCCGGTCGCTCTCTCGTTCGGGCTCGTCGCTCCGACAGCGACTCAGACGCAGCAGGTGGATCTCACGGACGCCGGCGGCGGCACGGGCGCCTGGGCCGTCTCGGTGACGCCCCAGTCGGCCCATCCGTCGGCGGCCGTCTCGGTCCCGCCAACCGTGACCGTGCCTGGGCCGCTCCCGGTCACCGTGACGACGACGAAGTCGCCCGACACCGAGGTGACGGGCTACGTCGTCCTCACCCGCGGCGCCGAGAAGCGCCGCATCCCCTACTGGTTCCGAACCGGCGCCGCCAAGCTTGCGAACGCGAAGACGGCGCCGCTGCGGCGCGCGGGCACGTACTCGTCGACCACCAAGGGTGGCGCCGCGCGGATCACGAGCTACAGCTACCCGGACTCGCCCTCCGGCCTCGGGTTCTCCGCGAAACTGCCCGGTCCAGAGCGCGTCTTCCGGTTCACGCTCGGCCGTCCCGCCACGAACTTCGGCGTCGTCGTGACGAGCCGTGCGAAGGGCGTTCGTGTCGAGCCGAGAATCGTGCACGCAGGCGACGAGCGGCGTCTGACCGGCTATGCCGCGCTGCCGTTCAACCTGAACCCGTACCTGCGCACCTTCGGCGAGCCGGTACTCGCGGCCGGGGCGATCCTGCCCGCCGCCGGCACTTACGACGTGGTCTTCGACAGCCCCTCGGCAGCGCGCGCAGGCGCGTTCGCATTCCGTTTCTGGATCAACGACTCGACGCCGCCCACGGTCGCCTTGAAAACGAAGCGCGTCAACCTCGGCGCGAGGTTGGTCTTCACGGCCACGGACCGCGGGTCAGGAGTCGACCCGACCTCGCTGGTCGTCCTGGTCGACGGCAAGGAGCGCCACGGCAGCCTGGCGGGCGGCAAGGTTCGTGTCCAGACCCGAGGACTCGCCAAGGGAAGGCACACGTTGCGTCTCCAGGTCTCCGACTACCAGGAGACGCGGAACATGGAGAACGTCGGCCCGATTCTCCCGAACACGCGCATCCTCACGACGACCTTCGCCGTCAGCTGAGCGACAATCCGCTGCGGGAGTCCGCGCGTAGTCATCCGTGAATCCCGACACGGAGGCGCCCAAGTGAGTACCCGACGGTTGGTTGCAAGCGCTGCGGCGCTACCGGTGATCCTGGCGGCGGGCATCTGGACCGGCCTCGGCGGCGCGGGTCTCGGCGACGAGAGCGCAGCACCTGCGGGATTCACAGCACGCCTCAACGGAGCGCAGGAGGTCCCGAAGCCGAAGGGCATGAAGGCAGGCGCCCAGGGGACGTTCACCGCAGCCCTCGTGCGTAGGGGCGCGGGCGGGACCCTCTCCTGGAAGCTGACCTTCCAAGGGCTGTCCGACAAGGCGACGGCTTCCCACATCCACGTGGGGGCGCGCGGCCGCGCCGGAGGCGTCAAGGTCTCATTGTGCGGCCCGTGCCGAACCGGCGCGCGGGGATCGGCCAGAGTCGATGCGAAGACAATCACTGCGCTGCTGGCGGGGACGGCCTACGTGAACGTCCACACCGTCCGGAATGCCGCCGGTGAGATCCGCGGCCAGATCGAGAAGACCAAGAAGGCACCCGTGGTGCCGCCGACGCCGACGACGACACAGCAGACGACGACAGGGACGACGACGGACGATCCCGACCCGTACCCGTAGCGTTAGCTGCGGCGGTCCTTCTCCTCGATCGTCGGGAGGTCGGCGAGGTCGCGCTGGACGCTCTCCGCGAACTCTTCCTCCTCGGATCGGATCAGCTTCAGGCTCGCCTTCCGCTTCTTGCGATCACGTGCCTTCCGTCCCTCGCCGCCGGCGACCTTCGTTGCGACGCTGCCCACGCGCTGCCACTCGGCGCCGATGACGACGGCGATCGCGAGGGCGAGCAGCACGATCCAGGGCCAGCTCACAACTCCAAGTGTACCGTCGGAAAACGCTCGCTACAGGCCGCCGCTACGAAAAGGGGGTTGAGACCGCGCTGGATTCCGCAGCGGAGAGCGGGACGAGCTCGAACCGGTCGACGTCGACGAGGCCGTGGTCGGTGATCTTGAGGCTCGGGATCACCGACAGCGCGAGGAACGCGAGCGACTGGAACGGTGAGGGGACCTCAGAGCCGAGCGCGTGCACGGCAGCGACAGTCGCCTCGCTCGCCTCGATCACGCTCCCGAGTGAAAGGTCCGACACGAGCCCGGCGACGGGGAGCGGCAGCTCAGCAGTCACCGAGCCGCCGTCGACGACAACGAGGCCTCCACCCAGCTCGACGAGCCTGCCGACCGCGCTCACCATGTCGTCGTCGTCCACGCCGACGACGATCAGGTTGTGGGCATCGTGCGAGAAGGTCGAGGCGAACGCCCCCCGTCGAAGTGCGAAACCGCGGACGAAGCCGAGCCCGATCCGGCCGGTCCCGAGATGGCGCTCGACCACCGCGATCTTGGCGAGGTCGCGCGAAGGATCGGCAAGCGCGAGCCCATCCTCCGCCTGCAGCTCCTCGACGAGTGCCTCGGTGACGATCTGGCCGGGGATCAGGCCGATCACCCGGGCGCGCCCGCCCTCCCACGCCACCTGGAAGTCCTCGGCTGCCACCGGCTGGATCCGCACGCTCTGCGTCACCCACTCCGGCACTTCCGTCGGTGTGATCTCAGGAACCGCCTGGCCGCGCTTGAGCACGATCTCGGGCACGAACCGCTCGAGATCCGGAAGCAGCAGCAGGTCAGCCTGGTAGGCGGGCGCGACCGCCCCGAGCTCGTCGAGCCCGTGCCAGAGAGCAGGATGATGCGAGGCCATGACCAGCGCGTCCTCGGCCGAGACGCCATACGAGACCGCGTCGCGCACCATCGCGTTGATGTGACCGTCCTCGCCGATGTGCTCGGGTTCACGGTCGTCGGTGCAGAACGCCATTCGCGTGGGGCCGAACTCCGCGACGAGAGGCACGAGCGCGCGAAGATTCCGTGCGGCGGAGGCCTCCCGAATCAGGAGCCACATCCCGGCGCGCAGGCGCTCCCTTCCTTC
Source organism: Gaiellaceae bacterium (assembly GCA_045403015.1). GTDB lineage: Bacteria > Actinomycetota > Thermoleophilia > Gaiellales > Gaiellaceae > Gaiellasilicea. The sequence goes on from JAXIPI010000247.1 coordinate 17,740, forward strand.
CTCGGCGGTAAATGCCTCGTGGTCGGAGCCGATCCCGGCTGCGGCATACGCCTGGAGCGCGTGCCCCAGCACTCCCGGCGCATGTCCGTCGACGCGGTCGGCGCCGTCGACAGCCAGCTTGGCCAGCTCACTCGGCGCACCGGAGATCACGCCCGGGAAGTTCATCATCTCGGCCAACCCGATCACCCGCTTACGGCGCAGCAGACTCTCGAGATCGCCGGGGGTGAAGGGTCGCCGCGGCGACTCGAAGCCGGAGGCCGGCACGCACGAGGACGCGGTGAAGAAGATGTCGAGCGGCAGGCCCTCGCAGACATCGACGAGCCAGTGGACGCCGTCGGTTCCGAGGACGTTCGCGATCTCGTGCGGGTCGGCGACGACGGCCGTCGTGCCGAGGGGAAGCACCAGGCGCGCGAACTCGGATGGAAGCAGCTTCGACGTCTCGAGGTGCAAGTGCGCATCGATGAAGCCGGGGACGACGTACGCGCCGTCGGCATCGAGCGTCTCCTCGCCCTCGTAGGCGCCGAGCCCCGCGATCACGCCGTCGCAGATGGCGACGTCGACGTCGAGCCACTCCCGCGTGAAGACAGAGAGCACCCGGCCGCCGCGGACGACCAGATCGGCCGGTTCGGCTCCCCGTGCCACGGCCAGCCGGCGACCGAGATCACCCATGCTCGGCTTCAGTTTTTCCTGTCCGCGTCGATACTCAAGTATGACCAAGGAGCTTCTGATCGGGTACGCGGTTCTCTGGGTCGTCCTGCTCAAGACGCTGCTGATGCGCGCGCGCGTGATTCCCGCCGATTGCGCCCGCTGTGGCCTGCACTTCGAGCGGCAGGAGCTCGGCCAGCCGATCTGCAGCTGCGACCGCGCCTAGGTGTCCTGCCTACAGACGTTGTGGACGCGGCTGATGGGTGGCCGGCCTCCAAGCGAGCTGTGCGGTCTGCGCTTGTTGTAGTGGAGCAGCCAGTGTGACAGCGCCCGAGC
>JAXIPI010000053.1:0-11432 GCA_045403015.1 Gaiellaceae bacterium
CGCACGCAGCGCGCGAGCGGCCGCAGCGATCGGGCTCCCAGCTCGCCGGTACGGTCTCGCCCGCCCGCTGCTCCTCGCCGCCGCATGTTGCGCCTTCGGGCTCGCGGCAGCCCAGCCCTCGCTCCGCCGCGACAACCAGCAGGAGACCCGCACCGACGTCCAGGCGCTCTTCGTCGTCGACGTCTCCCGCTCGATGCTCGCCTCGTCGGGTCGCGAGGGTGCGACGAGGCTCGCGCGCGCCCGCGCCGCGGCACTCGAGCTGCGCGCGTCGATTCCGCAGGTGCCGGCCGGGCTCGCTGGGCTGACCGACCGGGCGCTGCCGTATCTCTTCCCGACCCTCGACGAGCGCGTGTTCGCCTCGACGCTGCAGGAGGCAGTCAGGATCGAGTCGCCGCCGCCGCAGCAGGTCGCCCGCGTCGTCACGACCTTCGACGCGCTCGCCCCGCTCGGAACGGAGGGCTTCTTCCCGCCGGGGCTCGAGCGCCGCGTCTGTGTCGTGCTGACCGACGGCGAGAGCATCCCGTTCGTGGGCGCCGGCCGCGGCTGCCGGCTCATGGTCGTCCAGCTCTGGGACCCCGGCGAGCGGATCTACCTCGACGGCAAGCCCGAGCCCCAGTACAGGCCGGACGAGGCCGCTCCCGCGCTCGCCTCCCGAGTCGGCCCGGTTGCTCGTGAAGACGATCTCGGACGAGCGCGGGAGCTCCTGGTCACTGCGATCGGCGACGGGCCGGTCCGCGAGCTCGCCACCGGCGGCCGCAGCACATTCGAACTCGGTCCGTACTGCGCGCTCGTCGGGCTCGTGCTCGTCCTCTGGCTCGTACTCGGGCTGCCACGGTTGCCTGCCCTGGGAGCTAGGCGTACCATTGCCAGGGCATGAGGCAGCTGGGTCGAGCCCTCTTGGTGGTCGCCATCGCGTTGTGTGGCGGTGGGGGCGCGGGCGCAGTTGCAGCGGACGCCACGGGCGACTGGACCGGCTTCGGCCGGACGCCTGACAACAACCGGCACTCGCCGCTGACGCAGATCACCCCGGGCAACGTCGCCAGCATGGGGCGGGTCTTCACGGTCGACCTGCGCCGCGTCGACCCAGACGTCCGGCGCGGTCAGCAGTCGTATCCGCTCGCGATCGACGGAACGCTCTACGTGACGACGAACAACAACTTCGCCTTCGCGATCGACGGCGCTACCGGGAAGGTGAAGTGGGAGTACCGGCCCAGGAACAGCGGCCTCTTCGTCAACTTCGGCGTCGCTGCGAACCGCGGCCTCGCCTACTGCGACGGCAAGCTCTTCATGACGACGCTCGACATGCAGCTGATCGCCCTCCGCCCGAGCGACGGCGAGGTGGTCGGGAAGATCGCGATCAGCCAGTTCGTCCCCAACGCCGCCGCGAACTACGGCTACTCGCAGACGAGCGCGCCGATCTGCGCGGGCGGAAAAGTCGTAATGGGCGCCGCCGGTTCGGAGTACGGCGTTCGCGGCTACGTGATGGCGTTCAACACTGACCTCACACCGGCCTGGCCAAACCCGTACTGGACGATCCCGCCCGAGCAGCAGCAGTGGCGGCGGCTGAGCCGGATCGTCGGCGGCGGCGTCGTCTGGACGCCGGTCACGATCGATGCCACCACGAGCACGGTCTACTTCGGCACCGGCTCCGGGACGCCCAACTTCTACCACGACCTCCATCCAGGCCCGAACCCGCGCGCCAACTCGCTGATCGCGGTCGACCTGAACACAGGGACGCAGCGCTGGTGGCAGCAGCTGGTCGCGAACGACCAGTGGAACTACGACGTCGCGCAACCACCGCTCGTCTACAACGCGAAAGTCGGCGGCAAGACGCGCAGGATCGTCTCGGTCGCGACGAAGGAAGGCGTCTGGTTCGCGTTCGACGCCCGCACCGGCGAGGCCCTGCACGAGCGGGTGAAGGTGATCGACCGCGTCGAGCACCCGCCGCTCAGGCCCGGCGCGCCCGTGACCATCTTCCCCTCGGCGCTCGGCGGCGTGAACTACTCGCCGGCCTCGTACGACCCGGCCACGAACTACGTCTTCACCGCTGCCGCCGAGACCGCCGCCGTCCTGATCCAGGACAAGCTGACGCCGACCCAGAAGAAGCGGAAGCTGATCCAGGGAGACGTCTTCCTCGGGCTCCAGAACGGGAACTTCGGCGCTAACCTTGCGAGCTGGCACGACCACGGCTCGATCAGCGCGATCGACGTCTCGACCGGAAAACGTGTCTGGAAGTTCCAGACACCGGAACCGGAACGGGGCGGCGTGACGACGACGGCCAATGGGCTCGGGTTTGCAGGCGGCGGTGACGGCGTGCTCCGCGCCTTCGACGTCAAGACGGGGAAGATCCTCTGGAAGTTCCAGACCGGTGCCCCGATCGCGGCCGGGCCGACGCTCTATCTGAACGGTGGCAAGGAGTACCTGGCGATCACGGTCGGCGGCACGCCGACCTCGTCGAACGGAGGCACGCTGGCCGAGCTCCAGGTCTTCGCGCTCGGCGCCAGCCAGCAGGAGTCGAAGCCGCCGTCGGCGATCACTCGGGCGACGTTCGCGGCCGCCGACGCGCCCACCGTGATGTCGACGCCGCGGGCGCCGGAGGCGGTGCGCACTCCGGCCGCGGCCGCGACGGGCGCGCGACTTTCGACCGCCGGCCCGATCGCGATCCGCGCGTGGCTTCCGTCCGGCAACAACACCGATGCTGCCGGTGGGCGCCTCCTCGTCGGTGGCAGGCCCGTTGCCGGCGCCCGGATCTCGGTCGACCGCTACGTGCTGCCGCGGGCGACGGGGACTGACGGGCGGTTCACCGCCTCGATCGACGTCACGATCGCGCGCCGCCACGTCGTCAGAGTGGCCGACCTCTCGCAGGCCCGCGTCGGCGGTCGCGCCCTCACAGCCGCCGAGCGCGCGGCGGCGGGCGCGGCGACCGCAGGCTTCACTGTCGCCTATCGGATCGAGAACCTGAAGGCGAGCAGCGGCCAGAACGGCAACGTCGTCGTCACGGGTCGGATCGCGACGCGCGGCGGCTTCGCTCCTGCGGGCGTCAGCCTCTTCACGTACCGGCTCTCGGGCCGGATCACTGCCGCGGACGGGAAGCCGGTCGCGGGTGCAACTGTGGTCACGCGAACCGTCGACCGCGACTTCTGGACGTTCTCCGAGCCCTCCGACGTGAACGGCAACTACACGTCCTTCTTCGCCGCCTCCGACAAGTCCCAGGACGATCCCGTCCCGTTCAGCGTCCAGGTCGCGCTCGGCTCGGTCTCGTACTCGTCCGGCCTCCTGCCGACGGTCAAGTTCAAGCGGCTCCGGAGCGCGCGGCTGGACGTCCAGCTCCCTGCCCGAGTGGGTGCCGTCCTGCCGCCACCCACGTCGACCTCGTACGACGGCGCCATCTACCAGGGGCTTCTCGTCGGCGCGTCGGTGGGTGGGCGCGTCATCAAGCCGCTCGCGGCACAGTGGCCCGACGCCCAGGGCCGCTTCCGGCTCGTCCTCCCGTCCTCGGCGCGCGGGAAGACCGTGCGGCTCTGGCAGAGCAGCTTCCAGGCGTTCGCCACCTTCCCGGCCAAGCCAGGGGGCGATGTCGACCTCCGCACGTGGCCGACCGGCCTCTCGCCGCGCGTCTCGACCGGAACGGCGAGCGTGCAGCTCCCAGGCCAGTAGCAGGCGCCTCGGCCGCGCGGCAGGTGTCGCCCCGAACGCGTCGAACGGCATCCTCATGCCTGCTCGCAAGAAGAAGCGGCCTCTCCGGCCGCGCACGCCCTCGCGCGTCAAGAAGCGGACGAAGAAGTCGCGGACCAGAGCGGCGCATCAGCATCCCGAGCTGATCGGGCTCGGGCTCGCCTCGCTCGGCCTCTTCCTCGCCTCGCTGCTCTACCTGGGCTTCGCCGGCGGAATCGGCGGCGAGAAGGTCGAGCAGGGGCTCCGCGACTTCCTGGGCAGCGCTGCGTACGCGGCCCCGGCGGCGCTCGTCGCAGTGGGCGGCCTGATGCTCTTCCGCAGCGCGCTCGTGAGCTTCACGCCGTTCCGCGTGGGGCTCGCTGTTGCGTTCCTGGGGCTGATGACGACGCTCGGCTCCGACCACGGCGGCTTCGTCGGCAACCTGCTGGGAGGCTGGCTGGACACGCTCCTGGGCAGCACAGGCGCGCTGCTCGTCGGCCTGACAGCCCTTCTCGCCGGTGGCCTCCTGCTCTCCGGCGCCTCGTACGGCGCCCTCCTGCGCCGCTCCGGTCACGTGATGCGCCGCGCGCATGGCGCCGCCCGCCGCTCGCTCGAGCGGCCGGACCGGCTCGATGTGGAACCCGAGGAGCACCGTCGTCTGCTCGCGCCCGCGCACGAGCCACCCGTCGACGTCGTCCACGACTATCCGGACGTCATCTCCGAAGGGTTGTCCAGCAGTTCAGAGACATTTTCATCGCCGCTCCTGCTCGATCCCGAAAGGGAGACCGACGAGCAGGCGACGCTCTTCGATGTGCCGCGCCCCGAGGGGGCGTACGTGCTGCCCGACCGTGCGGTGCTGAAGACCTCGCCTGCCGCGGCGAAGGGCGTCAGCGGCGCCGACCAGCGCATCGCGGACACCCTCGTCCAGGCGCTCGCGCACTTTGGGGTCGAGGCGACGATCGTCGGCCAGATCGCCGGGCCGCGCGTCACGCGCTACGAGCTCCAGCTCGCTCCCGGAACGAAGGTCTCGAAGGTCGCAGCGCTGAAGGACGATCTCTCCTACGCGCTGGCGACGACCGAGATCCGGATCCTCGCGCCGATCCCCGGCAAGCAGGCCGTCGGTGTCGAGGTCCCGAACCTGAGCCCGAAGATCGTCACGCTCGGAGATATCTACGACGACCTGCCCTCGACCGCGAGCCCGCTCGCCGTCTGGCTCGGCAAGGACATCTCCGGCAACGCCGTCTGGGCCGATCTCGCGCGGATGCCGCACATCCTGATCGCGGGCACCACGGGCTCCGGTAAGTCCGGCTGCATCAACACGATCCTGACCTCGGTGCTGCTCCGCTCGACGCCGGACGAGGTGCGGATGATCCTGATCGACCCGAAGCGGATCGAGCTCAACTACTACGAGTCGATCCCGCACCTGCTGACACCGGTCGTCTCCAGCCCGAAGGAGGCGAGCGCCGTCCTCACCAACGTCGTCGCCGAGATGGAACGCCGCTACGAGCGCCTCTCGATTGTCCGTGCCCGCAACCTCCCGGAGGCCAACCGCGCCTTCCGCGCCCGCGGCGAGGACACGCTCCCCTACCTGCTGGTCGTGATCGACGAGCTCGCAGACCTGATGATGATCAGCCCGCAGGCGGTCGAGGACGCCGTCATCCGCCTTGCGCAGAAGTCGCGTGCCGTCGGCATCCACCTCGTGCTCGCAACGCAGCGGCCGTCGGTCGACGTGATCACCGGCATGATCAAGGCGAACGTGCCGAGCCGGATCGCCTTCGCCGTCTCCAGCCAGACGGACTCGCGCGTCATCCTGGACACAGCCGGCGCGGAGAGCCTGCTCGGCCAGGGCGACATGCTCTTCAAGCCGCTCGGCACCTCACGTCTCCAGCGCGTCCAGGGCGCATACGTCTCCGAGGACGAGGTGAACCTCGTCGTCGAGCAGTGCCGCCACCAGCGCGACCAGGAGCTGGACGAGACTCTGCTGGAGCTCCCCGAAGGCGCCCTCGAGGACGACGGCGACCACGACGGCGACTTCGACCCGGACGAGGATCAGCTGCTCGAGAAGGCGATCGAGATCGTCATCCAGACCCAGACAGCGTCCGTTTCGTTGCTGCAGCGCCGCCTGCGGGTCGGCTACACCCGGGCGGGGCGGCTGATCGACATGCTCGAGCGGCGCGGGATCATCTCCGGCTACGAGGGATCGAAGCCCCGGCGGGTGCTCGTGGACGAAGCCGAGCTCGAACGGTTCGTCATCAACAGTTCGTAAAGTTCGTAAAGACTTCCCTTTTCGCCCAACTTAGGGTCTAATCAAGCGTCCAAGCTTGGCGGTGGATGTGACTTCTAAGGAGGGCATGTGAAGGTACGTACGTTTATGCCGCTCATCGCGGCGGCACTCATCGCGGTCCTGACGCTGGCGCTCGGCGCCGGCACGGGCGCCGCGAGGACAGATGTCAAGGCGGCGCCTGCGCCGTTCAAGGTCGCGCTCGTGACCGACATCGGCGGTCTCGACGACCGCTCGTTCAACTTCCTGGCGAACAAGGGTCTCAGCCAGGCCAAGACGCAGCTGAAGATCCAGGGTCGGGTGTTCATCTCGAAGTCGAACGCCGACTACGTTCCGAACCTCTCGGCTGCGGCGCGGGGTGGCTACAACCTCGTGATCTCGGTCGGGTTCCTGATGGGCGACGCGACGGCCGCTGTGGCCAAGCGCTTCCCGAAGGTCAAGTTCGCGATCATCGACAACTCGGGCGTCGCAGCTGAGCTGAAGGGCAAGCCGAAGAACGTCCGCGGCCTGCTGTTCAAGGAGCAGGAGGCCGGCTACCTCGTCGGCTACCTCGCTGCGCTCCAGTCGAAGAACGTCCCGAACAGCACGGGCGTGATCGCGGCTGTCGGCGGCCTGAAGATCCCGCCGGTCGACCGGTTCATCGGCGGCTATTACCAGGGCGCCAAGGCGGCCTACCCGGCAGTGAAGGTCGAGCACAGCTACTCCCAGGACTTCGTCGACCAGGCGAAGTGCAAGGAAGCCGCGCTCAACCACATTGCGAACGGCGCGACGGTCGTCTTCCAGGTCGCGGGCCAGTGCGGCCTCGGCGTGCTCAGCGCCGCCAAGGAGAAGGGTGTCTTCGGCATCGGCGTCGACGCCGACCAGGGCTACCTCGGCAACCACGTCCTGACGAGCGCCACGAAGAAGGTCGACGTGGCCGTGTTCAAGACGATCGAGGATGCCAAGGCCACTCGAACGAAGTTCAAGACGAACTTCAACGCCATCTTCACCGTCAAGAACGGCGGTGTCGGCTACGGCAAGATCTCCACGCGGACGCAGGCCTCTTGGCGGAAGGCTCTCGCCAACGTCCGGGCCCAGATCGCGTCCGGCAAGATCAAGGTCACCCAGCAGTCCCCGCCCGCCTCGGGCTAGGACGCCGGCACTCACCGGAAGGGGCGGGTTTCGATCCCGCCCCTTCCGGTAGAACTTCCCTATGAGCCGCCGACGGTCCGGACTCTGGATACTCGTTGGGCTGTGTGCTGCGCTGCTGCTCGCGGTCGCCGGCTGCGGCGGCGACGACGAGTCGACAGGCGAGACGACTGCAACCGAGGCCGCCGGGACGACGACGGATGCCTCGGCCGGACCGGCACTCAAGATCGGGCTGGTCACGGATATCGGCGGTCTCGACGACCGCTCGTTCAACTTTCTCGCGAACAAGGGCCTCGAGCAGGCCGAGCGCGAGCTTGGGGTGCAGGGACGCGTCGTCGTCTCGCGCACCAACGCCGACTACGTCCCGAACCTCAGCGCCCTTGCCAAGGCGAAATACGACCTCGTGATCGCCGTCGGCTTCCTGATGGCGGACGCGTTGGACACCGTGGCGAAACAGTTCCCGGACACGAACTTCGCGATCATCGACTTCGATCAGGCGGCGATGAAGTCGAAGCCCAAGAACGCCCGTGGCCTGCTCTTCAAGGAGCAGGAGGCCGGCTATCTCGTCGGGTACCTCGCAGGCCTCGTGACGAAGCAGGAGGGAGGCTCGCAGCAGGTGATCGGCTCGGTCGGCGGGCAGAAGATTCCGCCGGTGGACCGGTACATCGCCGGCTACCAGGCCGGCGCCAAGAAGGCCGACCCGGGGATCACGACGCTGAACGCCTACTCGCAGGATTTCGTCGACCAGGCGAAGTGCAAGGAGCTCGCGCTCGACCAGATCGCCCGCGGGGCGCATGTGATCTTCCAGGTTGCCGGCCAGTGCGGCCTCGGTGCTCTGTCCGCTGCGCAGGAGAAGAACGTCCGCGGGATCGGCGTCGACGCCGATCAGGCGTACCTCGGCGAGCACGTCCTCACGAGCGCTCTGAAGAAGGTCGACGTCGCCGTTTATCAGACGGTGCAGGAGGTGCAGGACGGAACGTTCACGGGCGGGACGAACAGCATCTTCGACATCGCCTCGGGCGGCGTCGGCATGGGCAAGATCACTCCGGACGTCCCGGCCGACCTCGTCGCGCAGGTCAACCGCGTCCAGGACGACATCGCGGCCGGAAAGATCACGGACATCCCCGAGACCGTCAAGTAGCGGTACGCGTTAGGCATGCCGGGCCGCGCGCCATAGAATCGCGCGGATGGACGAGCGGCCCGTTCTCGAGCTTCGCGGGATCACGAAGCGCTTCCCAGGCATTGTCGCCAACGACAACGTCGACTTCGACCTGCGCAAGGGCGAGGTGCACGCGCTGCTGGGCGAGAACGGGGCGGGCAAGTCGACGCTGATGAACGTCCTCTACGGGCTCTACCACCCGGATGAGGGCGAGATCCTGATCAACGGCAAGCCGGCCGAGCTGGGATCGCCGAAGGCGGCGATCGAGGGCGGGGTCGGCATGGTGCACCAGCACTTCATGCTGATCCCGGTGATGACGGTCGCCGAGAACATCGTGCTCGCGACGGAGCCGGTGCACAACGGCGTCCTGCTGGACTACGCAGCGGCCGAGAAGCGGGTGCGCGACATCTCGACGCGCTTCGGGCTCGCCGTCGACCCGCGCGCGACCGTTCAGGACATCACTGTGGGCCAGCAGCAGCGGGTGGAGATCCTGAAGGCGCTCTACCGCGGCGCGGACATCCTCGTGCTCGACGAGCCGACCGCGGTGCTGACGCCGCAGGAGGCGCAGGAGCTCTTCGCGATCGTGAGGGGCCTGACCGAGCAGGGGAAGTCGATCATCTTCATCAGCCACAAGCTGAACGAGGTGACCGAGATCGCCGACCGAATCACGGTGCTGCGCCGTGGCAAGAAGATCGAGACGCTTCCCGCTGCAGGCGCAACGGAAGAAGGTCTGGCGCGCCTGATGGTCGGCCGCGAGGTGCTGCTGCGGGTGGACAAGCGTCCCGGCGAGCCGAAGGAGCCGCTGCTCAAGGTCGAAGGGCTCACGGTCGAGGACGACCGTGCGTTCGAAAAGGTCCGGAACGTCTCGTTCGAGGTGCACGGAGGCGAGATCGTCGGCATCGCCGGCGTCGACGGCAACGGCCAGACCGAGCTGATCGACGCGATCGCCGGCCTGCGCAAGGTGAAGGCAGGGCGGATCGTCGTCGGGGACGAGGACGTCACCGATGAAGGCTGCCGGGACTGCCTCGACGCGGGGCTCGGCCACATCCCGGAGGACCGGCAGCGGCGCGGGCTCGTGCTCGACTTTTCGCTGGCGGAGAACATCGCCCTCCACGACTACGACCACCAGCCCACCTCGCGCTTCGGCTGGCTCTATCCGAAGCGCCTGGTGGAGAGGGCTCGCACGCTGCTGCAGGAGTTCGACGTGCGCGGCGGCGGCCCGCAGACGCTCGCTGGCGGCCTCTCAGGCGGCAACCAGCAGAAGGTCGTGCTCGCGCGCGAGATCGACCGCAACCCGAAGGTGCTGATCGCGGCCCAGCCGACACGAGGCCTCGACGTCGGCGCGATCGAGTTCGTCCACCGCCGTCTCGTCGAGGAGCGCGACGAGGGCCGGGCCGTGCTGCTCGTCTCGCTCGAGCTGGAGGAGATTCTCTCGCTCTCTGACCGGATCCTCGTGATCTACGAGGGCGCGATCGTGGGCGAGTTCGCACCGGGTGTCACCGAGGACGAACTCGGGATCGCGATGACGGGCGCCGGCAGGAAGGCCGTCGCGTGAGCGGACCCGACCCGTCGCCGCCCGGGCCGGCGCCGGACGTTCGCCAGCAGCCGCCGGAGAGCGGCGACTCAGAGAGCTTCGCCACCCGGCTCGCGATCGCGCAGAAGGCCGGCGGGCTCGTGGTACCGCTGCTGACGACCGTCCTCGCGTTTCTGATCGGGGGCCTCGTCGTCCTGGCCACGACCGGGAAAAACCCACTCAACACGTACAAGGCGATCTTCGAAGGCGCGGGCTTCAACTGGTTCTTCCAGGTCGGGTCCTACGAGCTCCGGATTCCTTTCACCGACGCCCACATCTGGTTTCCGTGGAACGTGAACGACTTCGAGTCGCTGGCGGCGGTCAACCTGCAACAGACGCTCATCTTCTGGGTGCCGCTGGTCTTCACCGGGCTTGCGGTCGCGTTCGCGTTCCGCTGCGGGATGTTCAACATCGGCGGGCAGGGCCAGTATCTCGCCGGGGCGATCGTGGCCGTCTGGATCGGGTCGTCGCTGCCCCAGCTGCCCTCCTTCCTGCACATCGTCTTCGCGATCGTCGCCGGTGCGCTCGCAGGCGCCGCCTGGGCCGGGATTGCCGGGTTGCTCAAGGCACTCGTCGGCGCCCATGAGGTGATCACGACGATCATGCTCAACTGGGTCGCGATCTGGGTCGGCGTCTTCCTGTTCGGGTTGGGCGGCCCGCTGCAGAACGACACGCAGGAGTTCGTGCCCGTGTCGAACGACGTGCTCGACGAGTCGAAGCTGAAGGTCTTCTGGGGCGACCCGCTCCTGCAGGGGCTCCACGTCGGCTTCTTCCTCGCGATCTCCGCCCTCGTCGTGTATTGGATCGTGCTCAACCGCACGACGCTCGGCTACGAGGTGCGCGCAGTCGGCTTCAACCCCGAGGCGGCACGCTACGGCGGCATTTCGGTCGCGCGCAACTACTTCCTGGCGATGGCGATCTCCGGGACGTTCGCTGGGCTCGCCGGCGCGATCGACATCGTCGGTTGGCAGTTCAGGATCAACACGAACGACGTGCTCCTCACGACCATTGGGTTCACCGGAATCGCGGTCGCCCTCCTGGGCCGAAACACGGCGATCGGCGTCGCGCTCTCTGCGCTCTTGTTCGCGGGGCTCATCACCGGCACGTCGACGCGCAATCTCGATCCCGAGATCTTCCGTCCCGACCTCGCGTCGAACCTGACCCTCCTGATCCAGGGTCTCGTCGTGTTGTTCGTCGGCGCCGACGTGCTGATCCTCTCGGTGTTCGGTCTGCGTAAGCGCCGGCGCCGGAGAGTCGTGGAGGCGACAGAGTGATCAAGCGGCTGCTCGAACGTCTCCCACGCGGCAGCCGCGCGGTCGCGTGGCTCGGGATCCTCGTCGGACTCGCCGCCTTCTGGATCGCGCTGCCGCCGCTCTCGATCCGCAATCCGGTTGTTCCGGTGTTGATCGGCGTCCTCGGAATCGCGTTCGGGATCGGCGCCCTCAGCCGCGGCGTGCGGCGGCTCGGCTGGGGGGCGGTGGCGATCGGCGTCCTCGGGATCGCGCTCGGCTACCTGGCAACGAGGTCGAGTGTCGCGCACCTCGACCAGGTCGTCGTCTGGTCGGCGCTGACGGCCGCGATGCTCCGGTACGCGACCCCGCTCGCGTTCGCCGCGATGGGGGGCCTCTTCTCGGAGC
>JAXIPI010000006.1:0-11152 GCA_045403015.1 Gaiellaceae bacterium
CTCCTCGACGTACATCACGTCGCGGTACTCGGGGTTCTTCGTCGACGTGGACGCCCAGAGGCAACGCTGCGGCATCGCACCCTTCGCAGCCAGGAACTCCCAGCGGGGTCCGGTGAACGTCTCCTGCCAGTGGCGGTACGCGAGCCTGGCGTTGGCGATCGCGAGCTGGCCCTTCAACTGGGTGGCCTGCCGCCGATCTCATCGAGCCGGCGGTCGGTCTCCGTGTCGACGCGCGAGACGAAGAAGCTGGCCACGGAGGCGACGAGCGTTGGATCGCCGCCGGCGGCGACGAGGCGCTCGAGACCCCTGATGTAGGCCTCGGCGACAGCCGCGTAGCGGTCGAGCGAGAAGATCAGGGTCACGTTGATCGACTTGCCCTTCGCGATGCAGTCCTCAATCGCGGCGAGCCCGGGCAGCGTCGCAGGGATCTTGACGAACAGGTTCGGCCGGTCGACCTCCGCGTGGAAGCGAATCGCCTGCTCGAACGTCTCCTCACGGTCGTAGGCAAGAGTCGGGTCGACCTCGAGCGACACCCACCCGTCGAGGCCATTGCCCTCGTCCCAGACGGGACGCAGCAGGTCGCAGGCGTCCTGGACGTCCTGCTTCGCGAGCTGGAGGAAGATCTCGGTCGGATCGTCCTCGGTCTTCATCACCTCGGCGAGCCGTTCGTCGTACCAGTCGCCCGAGGAGAGCGCCTTTTGAAAGATCGTCGGATTGGAGGTCACGCCGACGACCGCGTCCTCCTTCATCCGCCGGGCGAGCTCGCCCGTCTCGAGCATTTCGCGCGAGAGCGAGTCGATCCAGACGCTGACGCCCTGCTCAGAGAGCTCGTGCAGTCGTGACTTGGCCATCTTTCATCTCCTTCTCCATTGCTGCGACTTTTCTCAACCGCGCCACGTAGCGCTCGCCGCCGTCGAACCGCGCGCCGAGGAAGGCGCGCACGAGGTCGACCGCGAGCTCGGCGCCGACGACTTCAGAGCCGAGGCAGAGCACGTTCATGTCATCGTGCTCGACGCCCTGGTGAGCCGAGTACACGTCATGGCAGATCGCGGCGCGGATCCCGGCCATCTTGCAGGCGGCGACCGAAGCGCCGACGCCCGAGCCGCAGACGAGGATGCCGCGCTCCGCATCGCCGCCGAGTATTGCGTCGCCGATCTCCTTCGCCTTATCCGGGTAGTCGATCCGCTTCGCGTCGGTGTCGGTGCCGAGGTCGACCACCTCGTGCCCGAGTCCGTCGAGCTCCTCGAGCAGGCGTTCGCGAAGCTTCACGCCGCGGTGGTCGAAAGCGACTGCGACACGCATCGGCTGTGAGTATGGCGAAGAGGAGCGGGGTCAGCGGGAGGCGCCGGCCTCGATGCGCTCGATCAGCTGCGCCACTGCCTCGAGCACCTCGAGGTGTGGCGCTTCGGCCTCCGAGACGCCGGCGAGGATCTCGACCTCGAGACCCTGGAAGAGATTCGCGACGAGCGTGGCGAGGGCTGTCGCTGAAATCGGGAGCTCGAGCCCCACCCCTCGCGACCACTCCTCGAAGACCTCGGCGATCAGCCGCCGCCAGCCGGCCGTGGCGTCACGCCAGCGCGCCGCGAGCTCGTCGTCCGCCAGCCCGGCCGCCCACAGCTCCCACAGGATCCTGACGTAGCCGGACTCGAGGTCGTCCTCCAGGAAGCGGCATGCCGCACGCCACTTCGCACTCAACGGCTCCGGGCCGGAGAACAGCGCCTGCTGGCGTTGAAGGAGCTTCTCGTTCTCGCGCTCGAGCACGGCGACGAGCACGGCCTGCTTGCTGCCGAAGTGGTAGTGCACGAGCGACAGCTGGACTCCGGCCCGCTCGGCGACTGCCCGAATGCTCGTGCCCGAGTACCCCTCCTCGCGCAGCGACTCGCGCGCCGCCTCGAGGATCGATTCCTTGGTCGCGTCACCGCGCATGGAGCGCCGGTCCTTCAGGTCCCTTGACATGGAACCCACCTTACCATTATTTTGGTTGGTCGATCGACCAACTACATGAAGGAGGCGGAAATGCCGCTGATCACTGTCAAGCTGATCGAGGGCGTCTTCGACGCCGAGGAGAAGCACGAGATGATCGAGCAGCTCACCGAGACGATGGTGGGCATCGAAGGTGAGAGCATGCGAGGGGTGACCTGGGTCGTGATCGAGGAGATCAAGAGCGGCGAGTGGGGCCTCGGCGGCCAGCCGCTGACAACCGAGGCGGTGCGCGAGATCAAGCAGGGCGTCGCAGCCTGATGGCCGCCGTCGCAACGTCCGCGACACCGCACGCCGCCGGACGGGCGGTCGAGCCCCGTGCGCAGGGATACCTCGACCGCGACGGCGTGCGCATCTTCTACGAGCTCTACGGCGATGCGCCGGAGACGATCCTGTTCCTGCCGCCCTGGGCGATCAACCACTCGCGCTTCTGGAAGGGGCAGGTGCCGTATCTCTCCCGCCACTTCAGCGTTCTGACCTTCGACCCGCGGGGAAACGGCCGCTCAGACCGGCCGGAATCGCCTGACGAGTACGGTGCGGAGGTCACGGCCGCGGACGCGCTCGCGCTGCTCGACGAGTTCGAGCTCGACCGCGTCCTCCTCATCGTGCACTGCGGCAGCGCCGACAAAGGGCTGCTGCTGACCGCGCACCACCCGGACCGCTTCGTCGGCGCCGTCTTCATGTCGCCGGCGCTCCCGATCACGCCGCCGCGGCCCGAGCGGGTGATGTCGTTCACCGACCCGCTCCCGACCGACGAGGGTTGGGCGAAGCAGAACCGCCACTACTGGCAGCATGACTATCCCGGCTTCCTGGAGTTCTTCTTCGGCCGCTGCTTCATCGAGCCGCACTCCACGAAGCAGATCGAGGACGGCATCGGCTGGGGGCTCGAGACGACGCCGGACACGCTCGAGCTCACGGTGCGACCCTCAGGATTCGACGAGCCGAGGTCGCACGAGCTGATGTCACTCGTCCGCTGCCCCGTGCTCGTGATCCAGGGCACGGAGGACGCCCTGATTCCCGCCGACCGCGGCGCCGCCTTCGCGGCTGCGACCGGCGGCCGGCTCGTCACGCTGGAAGGAGCCGGACACTCCCCGCACGCACGGGACCCGGTCCGTTTCAACCTGCTCCTCTCCGACTTTGCGAACGCCTGCTGGGGTCGCCCGCACGAGCCGCAGGTCTGGCGGCGCGCCGTCACCCGGTCAAAGCGGGCGCTCTACATCTCCTCGCCGATCGGCCTCGGCCACGCCTGGCGCGACGTCGCGATCGTGCAGGAGCTCCGGCGGCTCCGCCCCGGGCTGACGATCGACTGGCTCGCGCAGGATCCCGTCACGCGCGTCCTCGAGGCTGCCGGCGAGCGGATTCATCCCGCCAGCAGGCACCTGGCGAACGAGTCACGGCACATCGAGGCCGAGTCCGACGGACACCGGCTGCACGCGTTCGAGGCGATCCGGCGCATGGACGAGATCCTGCTCGCCAACTTCATGGTGTTCCACGACGTGGCGCGCTCCGAGCAGTACGACCTCTGGATCGGAGACGAGGCGTGGGAGCTCGACTACTACCTGCACGAGAACCCCGAGCTGAAGAGCGCGCCGTACTGCTGGCTGACGGACTTCGTCGGCTGGTTGCCGATGCCCGGGCGCGACCGCGACGCGTTTCTGACCGCGGACTACAACGCGGAGATGATCGAGCAGATCGCGCGCTTCCCGCACATCCGCGACCGGTCGATCTTCATCGGCGAGGCGGAGGACGTCGTCCCCGACTCGTTCGGCCCTGATCTCCCTCTGATCCGCGACTGGGTTGGGGAGCACTTCGAGTTCAGCGGCTACGTGACGCCGGCGGCCCGCAAGCTCGACCGTGCTGCGGTGCGCGCCGAGCTCGGCTACCGCGAGGACGAGCGGGTGTGCATCGTCTCCGTCGGCGGCTCCGGCGTCGGCGTCGACCTGCTCCGGCGCGTGCTTGCGAGCTACTCGCAGGCGAAGGCGCCCATCCCGGCGTTGCGGATGGTCGTGGTGTGCGGGCCGCGGATCGACCCGAGCTCCCTGTCGGCCCCTGAGGGAGTCGAGGTCCAGCAGTACGTCCACGAGCTGTATCGGCACCTCGCGGTCTGCGACGTGGCGGTCGTCCAGGGTGGGCTCACGACGGGGATGGAGCTCGTCGCGGCGAAGACGCCGTTCCTCTACTTCCCGCTTCGGGATCACTTCGAGCAGAACTTCCACGTCCGCCATCGTCTGACCCGGTACGGCGCGGATCGCTGTCTGGACATCGAGACGGCGGACCCGGACACGATCGCGGAGGCGATTGCGCGCGCTCTCTCGGAGCCCGTCGAGTACCTGGAGGTCGCGCCGGGTGGAGCAACGCGCGCGGCCGAACTGATCGCGGAGCTCCTCTAGGCGACGCGCTCGAGCAGGGCCACGGCCCGCGCGGCCACGTTCTCGGCCGTGAAGCCGAGCCGCTCGAGCACCTCGTCGCCCGGTGCGGAGGCGCCGAAGCGGTCGACGGCGACCGACGCGCCGGCATCGCCGATCCAGCGCTCCCAGCCGAGCGAGATCCCGGCCTCGACCGACAGCCGCGCACCCACGTCGGGCGGAATCACCTCGTCGCGGTAGTCCTGTGGCTGCTCGGCGAAGAGCTCCCAGCAGGGCATCGAGACGACGCGGACGTTGGTGTCCATCGAGAGCGCCGCCTCGTAGGCCACGCTCACTTCGGAGCCGGTCGCGAGCAGCACGATGTCGGGCTGGCCGTCGCCGGACTGCCAGAGCGTGTATGCCCCGCGAAGGGCGCCCTCGGCCGAAGCGACCTCGGAGCGGTCGAGCGTCGGCAGCTTCTGGCGCGAGAGCCCCAGCGCGACGGGACCGCCCTCGCGCTCCAGCGCGATCCGCCAGGCCATCGACGTCTCGTTCGCATCGCCGGGCCGCACGTACCAGAGGTTCGGGATCGACCGCAGCGTCATGTGGTGCTCGACCGGTTGGTGGGTCGGCCCGTCCTCGCCGAGGCCGACCGAGTCGTGCGTCCAGACCCAGAGCGACTGCATGTGGCCGAGCGCGGAGAGCCGGACCGCGGGGCGCATGTAGTCCGAGAAGATCAGGAAGGTCGAGCCGTACGGCTTCAGCATCCCCTGCGTGAGCGAGATGCCGTTGACGATCGATCCCATCGCGTGCTCGCGGATCCCGAACGCGATGTTGCGGCCCGCGTGGGTCGACGAGAACACTCCGGCACCCTCGAACTCCGTCTTTGTCGACTCGACGAGATCGGCCGCTCCTCCGACCATCGTCGGCGTGAACGGCTTGATCGCCTGCATCACCTTCTTGCCGGCGTCGCGGGTGGCCACCTCCTCCCCGGCCGGGAACTCCGGCAGCGCCTCGATCCAGCCGGACCGCGGCTTGCCCGTCCGGTCCGCCTCCCACTCCTCACGGAGCTTCGAGAACGTCTCGGCCCAGGCCTCGAACCGGTCGTGCCACTCCTGCTCGGCCTCGATCCCGGCGGGCCTCATGTCCATGTGCTCGTAGACGGCGTCGGCGACGTCGAAGTGCTTGTCCGGGTCGAGCCCGAGCGCTTCCTTCGCAGCGCGCACCTCGTCCTCGCCGAGCGGCGAGCCGTGGGACTTCGACGTGTCGACCGCGTGCGGCGCCCCGTAGGCGATGTGGCTGCGGACGATCACGAGCGACGGCCGCTCCAGTTCAGCCTGTGCCGCGCGAGTCGCGTGCTCGAGCGCTGCGACGTCCTCGGAGTCCTCGACCGACTGAACGTGCCAGCCCTGGGCCTCGAAGCGCTTCACCTTGTCCTCGGTGGTGAAGCTGATCGCGGTCGTGCCGTCGATCGTGATGTGGTTGTCGTCGTAGAAGTAGACGAGGCGGCCGAGGCCGAGGTGTCCGGCCAGGGACGCGGCCTCGTAGCTGACACCCTCCATCAGGTCGCCGTCGGAGCAGATCGCGTACACCCGGCGATCGACGATGTCGTGGTGAGGACGGTTGTAGCGCTCCGCGAGGAAGCGGTCCGCGATCGCGAAGCCGACGCCGTTCGCGAAGCCCTGCCCGAGCGGGCCGGTCGTCGTCTCGACGCCTTCGGTGATGAAGTGCTCCGGATGGCCTGGGGTTCGCGATCCCCACTGCCGGAAGCGCTTCAGCTCCTCGAGCGAGAGGTTGTAGCCGGTGAGGTGCAGGGCGGCGTACTGGAGGATGCAGGCGTGTCCGGCGGAGAGGACGAACCGGTCGCGGTTCGGCCAGTCCGGGTTCGCCGGATTGTGGCGCATCACGTTCCGGTAAAGGACGTACGCGAGCGGCGCGAGCGCCATCGCAGTGCCCGGGTGGCCGGCGTTCGCCTTCTGGACCGAGTCCATCGCAAGCGCCCGGATCGTGTTGATCGAGAGCTTCCGGACTTCTGCGTCTTCGCTCACACCTCAACGATATGCGTCGGCCCGCTTCCAGCGCGCCGCCAACGCGCACTACCCTTGGAGCATGGCGGTCCTGATCGCATCTGCGCTCCGGAAGGGGTTCTCCGGCGACCCTCTCTTCGACGGCGTTTCGTTCAAGCTCGAGCGCGGAGACCGGCTCGCGCTCGCCGGCCCGAACGGCGCCGGCAAGACGACGTTGCTGCGTGCCTTGTTGGGCGAGACCGAGCTCGCAGCCGGTGAGCTCGCCTGGGAGAAGGGCGCCCGCGTCGCGCTCCACGACCAGCGCCCGCCGAGGCTCGGCGGCTTCACGCTGCGCGAGTACGCCCTTTCGGGCGCGTCCGACCTGATCGAGACCGAGCGCGAGCTACGCCGCCTCGAGGAGGCGATGGGCGCGGGCGATCACGGCCCAGAGACGCTTCGGCGCTACGGCGAGGCACAGGCGCGGCTCGAGCACGCAGGCGGTTACGGCTGGCGCGACCATGCGGACGCGGTCCTACGCGGCCTCGGCTTCGCGGCTGCGGACCTCGACCGTGGGCTCGAGACCTTCTCCGGTGGCGAATTGACGCGCGCGTCGCTCGCGCGAGCGCTCGCCGGCGGGCCTGATCTGCTCCTCCTCGACGAGCCGACCAATCACCTCGACATGGCCTCGATGGAATGGCTCGAGCAGGAGCTGGCCACGATCGACGCCGCCGTCGTCCTGGTGGCACACGATCGCTGGTTCCTCGAGTCGGTCGCGACCTCTGTCCTCGAGCTCGAGGGTGGCAGCTCCGTCTTCTTCCCGGGCAAGTGGCATGTGTGGCGCCAGGAGAAGGCGGCACGGCTCGCGAACCAGGCGACGTGGGCGCAGCGGCAAGCCGAGGACATCGCCCGGCTCGAACGCTTCGTGGCCCGCTTCCGCTACGGCACGAAGTCGCGCCAGGCGCAGGCAAAGCTGAAGCAGATCGCCCGAATCGAGGCGGAGCGCGTCGAAGCACCGCGCACCGGCCGCCGCACGCTCGGCTTCGAGTTCCTGAAGCCTGCACGGAGCGGCCGGATGGTGATCGAGGCTGAGGGCTTCGACCTCGCCGCGGGCACGAAGCCGCTCCTTCGGGACGCAGAGCTCGTCCTCGAGCGCGGCGAGCATGTCGCCCTGATCGGGCCGAACGGCTCTGGCAAATCGACGCTGCTCGAGGGAATCGTCGCCGGCGAGGTCGGCCGGATCGGCCACGGCGTCGAGCTCGCCTATTTCTCGCAGCACGAGGTCGAGCTCGACGAGCGCGGCAGCGTGCTCGAGTGCACGATGGGAGCCACCGGCCTGCAGCGGCCGCAGGCGCAGGCGCTCCTCGGCCGCTTCCTCTTCTCCGGCTGGGACGAGCATGAGAAACGGGTCGATCAGCTTTCCGGGGGCGAACGCCGGCGGCTCGGGCTCGCGCTCGTCGTTGCCTCCGGCGCGAACTTTCTCGTCCTCGACGAGCCGACCAACCATCTCGACCTCGAGAGCCGCGAAGCCCTCGAGGCCGCGCTCGAGGCTTTTCCCGGCACGGTCCTGCTCGTCTCCCACGACCGGGCGGTGCTCGACGCCGTCGCCGAGCGGATCGTCGCGGTCGAGGACCGAGGTCTCCGCTCGTATCCCGGTGGCTGGGCCGACTACGCCCGCATCCGCGCCGGCGAGGACGCGCCGGCGCCACCCGAGCCGAAGGAACGCAAGGAGAAGCCGAGGCCCGAGAAGCCGAAGCCGCCACGCCGAAGTGAGCTCGACCTCGTCGAGTCCTCGATTCAGGAGCGTGAGCTCGAGATCGCCGACCTCGAGCGCCGCCTGGCCGAAGACTGGGGTGACGCCGAGATCCTCGCGGCGCACAAGGTGGCGCGCGAGGAGTTGCAGAGCCTGCTCGAGCGCTGGGAGCAGCTGTTCGAGTCCGCGCAGCAGGCGTGACGGCTGTGCTGATGTGACGATGGGCCGTCCGGCGGCGTAGGAACGGTGTGCAAGCGATGACGCTTTCCGCACGGAGCCGGCCGACCTTGTCGGCGTCATTTGCGACAACCGCAGAGGAGCATCTCGACGACGTGTACGCCTATCTCGTCTATCTGACCCGCGACCGCTCGCTCGCCGAGGACCTGGTTGCGGACACGTTCGAGAAGGCGCTCCGCTCGTGGCGCCGCTTCGATGCTCGCCGCGGCAGTGCGCGCACCTGGCTCTGCCAGATCGCTCGCACGACCGCGCTCGACTGGTTCCGCGCCGAGGAGCGCCGGCGGCGGCGCGAGGAGCGCGCTGCGACGCCGGAGCACGTCGACGCCTCGTTTGCCGAAGGCCTGTCCCCCGATCTCGAAGCTGCACTTGCCGACCTCAGCGCGGCCGAGCGCGAGGTGATCGCGCTCCGGATCCTGCTGGAGCTCGACGGCGACGAGGCCGCACGCGTGCTCGGTATCAGCCCGACGGCGGTTTCCACCCGCCTGTCGCGGGCCCTGAAGAAGCTCGAGGAGAAGGTGAGCATCCATGTCTGAGTCGCTGCTGAACGACATCCGTGCCGCGAAGCCCGTCGCGCCGTCCACGCTCCGCGAACGGGTGCGCGCCCTGTCCGCCGAGGAGCCGACGCGCGAGCCCTTTCTCGCGCGGTTCCGCTGGCGGCAGCTCGTGCTCGTCGCGCCGGTCACGCTGGTCCTGGCGCTCTCCGCGGCGACGGTGATCGGCCTGACGCGCGACGACGTGACAGGTGGCCGCGACCAGTTCGCCGCCTCCGGCGCTCGTGAGACTCCGAACACGGCGCCACCGGCCGCTCGTGCGCTGCAGACACAGCCCGAGGCGCTCAAGGGCCTGGCAGCTCCTCCCGCGACGGCCGACTCGAGCGGCGCGGTTCCGCCTGCCGCCGGCCAGCTGCAGCGCTACGAGGCGGAGCTGCGCCTGCGCGTGGACGACGTCGAGGCGCTCTCCGGCGCGACGAAGAGCGCACAGCGGATCGCGCTCTCGCACGGCGGCAGCATCGCCTCACTCCAGTACGAGGCGCCGTCTGAAGGCATCGGTTCGGCGCAGATCACGCTCCGGGTCCCGATCTCGAAGGTGCAAAGCGCGATGACGCAGCTGTCGGCGCTCGGCACGATCGTCGGCCAGCGCTACGGGATCGAGGATCTCCAGGTGCAGGCGGACAGCCTCGAGTCACAGATCGAGGCGACACAGCGCCAGATCGCAGGGATCCTGGGTCAGCTCGAGAGCACGACCCTGTCCGACGCGAACCGCGCCGTGCTGAAGTCGCGGCTCGCGAACGCCCGCGTCAAGCTGAAGGGCCTGCGCGAGGGGCTCGCCGCGACGCGCGCCGAGGCGAAGACGGCCACGATCTACCTCTCCCTGACGACCGAGAACATCGAGCCCGGCGCCGTGGGCGGCGGCCCGCTCGACAACATCAAGGACGTCCTCGCGTGGGAAGCGATCGGGCTCCTCTACTTCGTCGTGATCGCCGGCCCGTTCATCCTCGTCGGCTTCCTCGTCTGGCTCGCGCTGCGCCTCCGGCGCAGGCAGGTCAACACCCGCCTGCTCGAGCAGAACTAGAGGGCCGGCGAGTGCAGCGGGAGCTCGGCCCGCACGGTCGTGCCGAGGCCGTGGTCGCTCGAGACATGTAGACGGCCTCCGAGTGCCTCCACCCGGTCTGTGAGCCCTCGGAGGCCGGATCCCTTCTCGGGATCGGCACCGCCGACGCCGTCGTCGGAGACCTCGACCACGAGCAGCCCGTCGTCGCGAGCGAGGTCGACCTGCGCTCGGCTCGCAGCGGCGTACTTGGCGACGTTCGTGAGCGATTCCGAGACCACGTAGTAGGCGGCAGCTTCGATCGGCTCGGGCAGACGCTCCGACGGAAGACCGCTCAGCTCGACCGGCAACGTGGCGCGCGCCGCAAGGGCCTCGACGGCCAGTGCGAGGCCGCGGTCGGTGAGCACCGCCGGATGGATCCCGCGGGCGAGCTCACGGAGCTCCTCCAGACCCAGCGCGAGTTCTTCGCTCGCCTGCGCGAGCAGATCCGCCGCAGCCGACGGGTCAGCCGCCAGCTGCGACTGGGCGAGCCGAAGGCCGAGAGCGAGCGAGACGAAACGCTGCTGCGCGCCGTCGTGGAGGTTCCGCTCGAGCCGCTGCCGCTCGGCGTCGCCGGCCTGGACGATGCGCGCGCGCGAGGCGGTCAGCTGCTCGCGTGCCTCGGCATTCGCAAGCGCGACGGCGACGAGGTTCGTGAACTTGCCGACCTCCTTCTCGACGTCGGCACCGAACTCGTCCGGCGCGCCAACCGAAATCGAGATGGCCCCCCAGAGGCGGCCAGAGACGAGGATCGGCGCCGCGACCCCTGACGCTACTCCGTCGAAGCGCATCATCTCCTGGATCTCGGGCGGCTCCTGCTGGTAGTCGATCCGTGCGGGACCGCCGGTCTCGCGGACGCGCGACACCACGCCGCCCTGCAACGGAAGGCGCGCGCCGAGCTCGACTAGGTAGTTGCCCGCGCGATGCCATCGACCGACGAGCTCGACCTCGTCCGAGCCCTCGACGTACCGCGCGGTCGCCGCCCAGTGGCCGCCGAAGAGGCGGCCGACCTCTTCGGTCACGATGTTGAACAGCTGGTCGGGTTGCTCCGTGGCGGCAGCGACCGCGACGCGGCTGAGCGCGGCCTGCTCGTCGGCCAGGGTCGCAAGCTCCTCGCGGGCCTGGGTGTTTGCGAGCGCCACCGCGACGAGCGCAGCAAACTGCCCGAGTCGCTCCCCGGCGTTCGCCGGAAACTGCAGTTCGCCGGTCAGTGACACGACAACGGCGCCCCAGATGTGCCCCGAGAC
>JAXIPI010000013.1:0-7593 GCA_045403015.1 Gaiellaceae bacterium
TGTGGCGGCATCACGGACCTCGACCCGTTCGGTCGACGCATCGGGCACCCGCCGGACGAGCTCCGAGCCGAGGTAGCCGGTCGCGCCGGTGACGTGCAGCTTCATGCGTGGGAGCGGCGGTTCCTGAGATGGCGTACGAGCTCTACCGTTCCGGTCACCGCGAGAGCAAAGGCGAAGGCGAGGATGAGCCCCTTCCACGGCTGTTCCTCGAACGTCTTGCCGCCGACGTAGCCGAGCATCACCGTGTAGGTGCCCCAGATGAGACCGGCAATCACGTCGTAGCGGATGAACCGTCGCCACGGCATCCCGTCTACGAAGCCGGCGGTGAAGGTCGTCACCGTCCTGCCGCCCGGAATGAAGCGGGCGACGACGATGATGTAGCCGCCGCGTTCCTCGAGTGTCTTCCTCGCCCAAAGGACCCGTTTCTTGCTCTTCTCGCTCTGGAAGAAGCGCTGATTCAGCCGTTCGCCGAGAAAGTGCCCGGCGAAGAAGCAGATGTTGTCGCCGGCGATCGCCCCCAGCGCGGCGGCGAGGATCACAAACTCGACCCGCAGACCGCCTGTCCCCGCCACCACTCCGGCCGCGATTGCCGTCGCCTCGCTTGGGACGAGCGGGAAGAACGCGTCGATCATCGCGATCGCGAAGACGATCAGGTAGCTCCAGTTCGAGCCGGAGACGGCATCTACGATCGACTCGAACACTTTCGGCATCCTCGCAGAGACCCGAGTGGTGATGATGGGTCGATGTCCTTCTCGCCGCTTGCCGGGATGCGCGTGCTCGACGTCACGACGTCGATCGCCGGCCCCTACTGCGCAGAGATCCTCGGCGCGCTCGGCGCGGACGTGATCAAGGTCGAGCGGCCGGATACCGGTGACGACGGCCGCGCGTGGGGGCCGCCGTTCTGGAACGGCGAAGGCGCCATGTTCCTCTCCGCGAACGCCTCGAAGCGTTCGCTGGCATGCTCGCTCCGCGACCCACGTGGGCGCGAAGCGCTGCTTCGGCTGGTGGACGGCGCGGACGTCTTCCTGCAGAGCCTCCGGCCGGGGCTGGCCGAGCGGCTCGGGCTCGGGCCTGACGAGCTACGAGCCCGGAACGCGCGACTCGTCTACTGCTCGGTCGGTGCGTACGGCAGCGTTGGGCCGCAGCGGGACGAGCCCGGCTACGACGCGCTGATGCAGGCGGCAGGCGGCCTGATCTCAATGACCGGGGAGCCCGGACGACCGGGTGTGCGCGTTGGCTCCTCCCTCATCGATCAGGGTACGGGCACGTGGGCGGCCCTCGGAATCCTCGCCGCGCTGCTCGAGCGCGAGACGACCGGTGCGGGTCGCCTCGTCGACGTCTCTCTCTACGAGACCGCTCTCGGTTACATCGGCTACCACCTCGCCGGTTACCTCGCGGACGGGACGGTGCCGCGGGGTCAAGGAACCGGCTTCCCCGGGATCGCGCCCTACGAGGTGATCCGCACCCGAGACGGCGAGCTGATGGTGGCGGCCGGAAACGATCGCCTGTACCTCCTTCTGTGTGGCGAGCTCGGTGCGGACGAGCTCGCGATCGATCCTCGTTTCCGCACGAATCCCGATCGCGTCGCGAACCACGAGGCGCTGATCGCCCTCCTCGCGCCGTACTTTGCCGAGGACGACACTGCCTCTTGGCACGAGCGGCTGACACGCGCCGGCGTGCCGGCCGCGCCGGTCGCGGATGTCGCGGACATCCTCGCCTCCCCGCAGACAGAGGCCCTCGAGCTCATGCAGGACCTCCCCCATCCGGAGATCCCGAACCTCAGACTGCCGGCGCTGCCGCTGTCACTCGACCGCGGCCGCGTCCTGCACCGAAGCCCGCCGCCGCTCCTCGGCGAGCACACCGCCGAGATCCTGCGCGAGGCCGGCTACGCCGACAAGGAGGTCGCCGAGCTCGCCGCGGCCGGCATCGTCTACTTGGCCGGAAAGGGTCCGGCACGGTAGACGCGTCCCGGTAGCTCGCGGCCGAGTAGCTCTTCCAGCCACTTCGCCACCGCGATCAGGGCGTCGAGGTCGACGCCCGTCTCGACCTGCTCGCGGTCGAGGAGGTACAGGACGTCCTCGGTGGCGACGTTGCCCGTCGCGCGCGGCGCGAACGGGCAGCCACCGAGGCCGCCGACAGAGGCGTCGAGTACGGTCGCACCCGCCTCGATTGCGGCCCAGGAGTTCGCGACGCCCGTGTGGCGCGTGTCGTGGAAGTGGCCGCCGATCGGGACTCCGAGGATCAACGTCCGCTCGACGAGCCGTTGCACCGGCCGCGGCGTCGCAACTCCGATCGTGTCTGCGAGAACCACCTCGCCGGCGCCCGCGGCCACAAGCCGTTCGGCGAGGTCGGCGACGACGCCCGCGTCGACCTCGCCCTCGAACGGGCAGCCGAAGGCAACACTGATCGTCGCCGTCGATGGCCGGTCGGCGACCGCGAGGATCCGCTCGACTCGCGCCGTCGCCTCCGCCAGCGACGCGTTGCCGTTCCGCTGGTTGAACTGTTCGGTCGCCGCGAGCGTGACGTTGACGCGGTCGAGCGGCGTCGCCGCAAGCCGCTCCCACCCACGCTCGTTGAGCACGAGCCCTGAGAGCTCGGCCTGAACGTCGCCCACCGCGGCGACGACCGCCTCCGCACCTGCCATCTGCGGCACGCGCTCGTCGCTAACGAAGCTGGCTGCCTCGACCCGAGGGATGCCGGCGACCGCCAGGCGGCGGACGAGCTCAGCGCGAACCTCAGGAGCGAGCGTCTCCGGCTCATTCTGAAGCCCGTCGCGGGGGCCGACATCGCACAGCGTGACACGCACGCGCCGAGCCTATTCGTACTGGAGTGCTTCGAGCGGATCGAGCTTGGCCGCACGTCGGGCAGGGAAGATGGCGGCGAGGATCCCGACCACGATCGTCGCGATCGCAAAGAAGACAATCTGGTCCACCGGAAGTGCGAACTCGATGAAGTCGACCCGGGCGATCAGGAGCGCTCCGAGGACGATTCCGAGGACGATCCCGAGTACGCCACCGATCAGCGCGGTGATCACGCTCTCGTGCCGGATCATCCGGCGCACCTGGCGCCGCGTCATCCCGATCGCGCGCAGCATCACGATCTCGCGCGTCCGCTCGAAGACCGTCAGCACGAGCGTGTTCACGATCCCGAAAAGACTCACGATCACCGAGAGCGCAAGCAACACGTAGAGAATGTTGAGGACGTCGTTCAGGCCGCTGATCTGGTTGTCGACGAACTCGTCCTGCGTCTGCGCCTTCGCGTTCGGGAAGTCCTTCAGCGCGGCTTCGAGCGTTCTCGTATTTGCCTCGGTGACGCCGCCGCGCATCAGGACGAACGTGTAGATGTTCTTCGGCGATTCGTACTCGCGATCGAAGACCTTGCTCGAGAATGTTACGTGCCCGAACGGGGAGCCTCCTGCGGGTGGGTCGAAGATGCCCTTGACGTTCAACCGCAGCTTCTTCCCCGAGGGAACCTGCACCGTGACGACCGACCCGACGTGCAGGTCATGGTCTTTGGCGAAGTCGTCGTCCACGATCGCGCCGTCCTCACCGAGCGTGGCGAGCGTCCGCTGCGAGCCCTCCTTCCACACCAAGGTCATCACCTTGTCCGCATCCTCGTCGACCGCGGTCACGAACTCCGTCGTGTCGAAGATCCGCGCCTCGCCTGTGCGCGTGCTCGCAATCGCCTCGACGCCCGGCGCCTTCCCTGCAGCGTCGGCGGCATCGGTCGGGATGGGCGAGAAGTTGTTCTGGGCTGTGATCGCATAGTCGGACGTGAAGATGTCCTCGACGGCGCCGCGGAAGGTGCTCGTGATCCCGGCTGCCAGCGTCGCCACCAGCGTGACGAGCGCGAGCCCGATCATCAACGCCGCGGCCGTTGATGCCGTTCGCTGTGGATTCCGGCGGGAGTTGCCCTCCGCAAGTGAGGTCGACACTCGGTCGGGTCGCATGTCTATCGGCCAGTCGTGCTCGCCGCGACCTCGTGCGATCCGCCAGATCACGTAGGCAACGAGGCCGTTGACAGCAACGGTCACCGCCACCGACACCAGGAAACCACTGAGGGACCCGGCTTGGCTGAGCACCGCGAAGAGCACTCCGAGCTGCGCTGCCACAAGCACGAGGAAGAGCACGATCGCCACGAGCTGCCGCGGGGGTGACTTCCTTCCGCCGAGGAGCCAGTTGCGGATCAGCCAGATCGCGAGCGCAGCCGGATAGAAGAGGAGTGCGGCGGCGACGAGCGCAAAATTCGCAAACGGGCCGCTCACGACTGCGAGCGGCACGACCAGACGCGACGCGAACAGCGCGACGCCGATGAAGATCAGGAGCGCCCCGACGCCCATCCAGAGCAGGATTTGGGTCGTGCCGAGGTCGCTGCCGAAGAGCCCGTACCCGAGCGCGGCGAAGCCGAGACCGGTCAACCCCAGCGAGCCAACCGTGCGGAAGCGCGCAAAGCGCGATTCGGGCAGCGTTGCGCCTTCGCGCACGGCGGCGATCGGCGGCACGCGCGTCGCCCTGACGGCCGGCCGGAGGCTGGCGAGGAGCGTGACGAGGATGCCGACGAGCAGTGAGACGACGATCGTCCGCGTTTCGAGCAGGAGCCCCTGATTCGGGAGTGTGAAGCCAACCGCATCGAAGAGCTTGAAGAGCCCTTTCGCGAGCGCGAGCCCGGAGATCAGGCCGATGATCGAGGCGACCGTTCCGACGACGAGGGCCTCGATCACGATCGAGCCGAGGACCTGCCGCCGCGAACCGCCGAGCGTCCGGATGGTCGCGAACTCACGGGTGCGTTGCGCGATCGTGATAGAGAGCGAGTTCGCAATCACGAAGCTGCCGACGAAGAGCGCGATGCCCGCGAAGGCGAGCAAGAAGCCCTGGAGGAAGCTGATGAACTCGTTCGTGTCGGCCGCATCCTCTTTCGCCTGCTCGGAGGCGAGCTTGACCTGGGCGGTGGGAGGCAGGATCTGCTGGATCTCCTCCACGAGTTTCGCTGGAGCAACGCCCGGCTCGGAAGCCACCGCGATCTCGTCGAGCTTGCCTTCCTTGTCGAAGATCCGCTGCGCCGTTGGCAGGTCGAAGCCCGCGAGTGTGGCGCCGCCGATCGTCGACACCGACCCGAACCGGAAGAAGCCTGAGATGCGGAGACGCTCCACCGGCCCATCGCCCTGGACGCCGACCACCTGGCCAATCGCGAAGTTCTCCTTGTCCGCGGTCGCCTCGTCGATCCCCACCTCGCGCGGGCCGGGCCACTTGCCCTCGACGAGCGTGAGCGGATTGAAGACAGAGTCGCCGTTGGCGATCGAGAAGCCGAGATTGGGCGCGCCGCCGTAGACGATCGCCTTGCCGTCCTTGCCGATGATCTGCGCCTCGGCGTCGACGCTGCCCTCGGCGGCACCGACGCCGGACACCTCGCGCACCTCCGGCAACAGCGACTCGTCGAGAAGCGGGTTGGAGGTTCCCTGTCCTTCCGAGATGTCGAAAGCCGACTTGCCGGTGATCACGGCGGTCGAGCCGGCGCGCGACTCGGTGAAGATCGAGTCGAACGCCTTGTCGATCGAGTCCGTGAGGACGAACGTGCCACTGACCATCGCGACGCCGAGCACGATCGCGAACGCTGTCAGCGCGGTACGGAGCTTCCGGCCGAGCAGGCCCTTGAGAGCGAACTTGGTCAAGCGGCGGCGATCTCGCTCAAGGTCGAGAGGACTTCTGCCTGGCTCGCGCCCGGGAGGTCACGGACGACGACGCCGTCGGCGAGGAAGAGAATCCGGTCGGCGATCGCGGCGGCGCGCGGCTCGTGCGTGACCATCACTGTCGTCTGGCCGTAGGAGTCGACCGAGTCCCGCATCAAGGCGAGGATCTCAGTCCCGGTAGCGGAGTCGAGGTTTCCCGTCGGCTCGTCCGCGAAGAGGACGGTCGGCCTCGAGACGAGAGCGCGCGCGATCGCGACGCGCTGCTGCTGGCCGCCCGAGAGCTCGGAGGGCCGGTGATGGAGGCGGTCGGCGAGACCGACCTTGTCGATCAGGCCGCGGAAGAACTCGGGGTCGGCTTTCTCCCCCGCGATCGAGAGCGGCAGCGTGATGTTCTCCTCGGCGGTCAGCATCGGAAGCAGGTTGAAAAACTGGAAGACGAAACCAATGTGACGGCGGCGCAGCTTCGTCAGGTCTGAGTCCTTCAGCGTCGTGATCTCGGTTCCCGAGACCGCGACGGTGCCGGACGTCGGCTTGTCGAGGCCGGCGAGGATGTGCATCAACGTCGACTTGCCGGAGCCCGACGGCCCCATGACAGCGGTCAGATTGCCCTTCGTCACGTCGAGCGAGACGCCGCGCAGGGCGTCGACCGCGGTGTCCCCTTCGCCATACCTGCGCGTGACGTCGTGGGCGGCGACGACAGCGCCCGAGTTTCCGTTCTCCATCTGGCCTCCCTGGACGGTTTCTCGACCCTACCGGTAGCTCACGGCCCCGCAGGGGCGGTTAACCACACCTTTATGCAGTCGCCGACTCGGCCACCCTGCGGTTGCCCGCCTCTTCGAGCACGTCGCCGAGGATGCCGACGATCTCGTCGAACTCCGCCTGACCGGCGACGAGTGGCGGCGAGATCTGGATGACGGGGTCGCCTCGATCGTCGGCGCGGCAGATCAGCCCTCGCTCGAACAGGGCGGGCGACAGGAACCCGCGCAGGAGTGTCTCGCACTCCTCGGCCGAGAACGCCTCGCGCGTCTCGGTGTTCTTCATCAGCTCGATGGCGTAGAAGTAGCCCGTTCCGCGCACGTCACCGACGATCGGCAGGTCGAGCAGCTGCTCGAGGGTCGAGCGGAAAGCTCCCTCGTTCGCGAGCACCCGCTCGTTGAGCCGCTCGCGCTTCATGATCTCGATGTTCTTCAGCGCGATCGCGGACATCACCGGATGGCCGCCGAAGGTGATCCCGTGCGAGTACATCGCGGCGCCCTCGAGGAACGGCTCCATCACCTCATCCGTGGCGATCACCGCTCCGATCGCGGCGTAGGAGGACGACAGGCCCTTCGCGCAGCAGACGATGTCGGGCCGGATGTCGTACCGCTCGGAACCGAACCAGTGCCCGAGCCTCCCGAAGGCGGTGATCACCTCGTCGGCCGAGAGCAGGATGTCGTACCGGTCGCAGAGCTCGCGAACACCGCGCCAGTAGCCCTCCGGCGGCGTGAAGGCCCCGCCCGCGTTCTGGACGGGCTCCATGTGCACGAGGCAGATGGTCTCCGGGCCCATCGAGACGATCGCCTGCTCGAGGTCGGCGAGCAGGACTGCCGTGAACTGCGCCTCCGTTTCGCCCTCGGGGCGGTGGCAACGGTTCGTGTTCATCACGTGTCGGACCTCGGGCACGAGGGGCTCGAAGCTCGTCCGTAGAGCCGGGATGCCGTTGATCGAGAGCGCGCCCATCGTCGTCCCGTGGTAGGCCACCTGCCGCGCGATCGCCTTGTACTTGCGCGGCAGCGGCGCCCCGACATGCTCGTCGTGCCGGACCTCGTCGGAGTCCACCCTCTTGCCGCCGCGCGCGAGGTAGTACTGCCGCGCGAGCTTCCACGCCGACTCGACCGCCTCCGAGCCGCCGTTGACGAAGAAGACGC
>JAXIPI010000440.1:0-4938 GCA_045403015.1 Gaiellaceae bacterium
CCAGCGGGTCCCGCTTCCCGACCTGAGCATGGTGGCGCCGAATGCCTGCACGGGCAACCTGACGACCATCACGTTCAGCAACCGGATTCTCGTCATCCACGACGACGTCGATCCGACGGGCCGGCAGCACCTCAGCGGCACGGTCACGGGCGACATCGCCACGGCAGACGGCTTCGTGGGCCGGTTCACCATCACGTTCGGGCAGAACGTCCGCGGCCCCGTCATCGTCGGGGAGTTTCGCGGGTTTCTCGATCTCACCAACGCGACCTTCACCCTCCACGACGCAAGCGGCGCGCTGCTCCTCGTTCACGGCGTCTCGCACGTGACGATTCCCGCCGGCACGGTCGGTGAGCTCAAGGGCGAGGTCGACATCTTCTCGGTGGAGTGTCTCGGCAAGCCGAGCTAGCCAATCTCGCAAATGCCCGACGATCTCAGCACCCTTGCTGCATGAGACAATCGTCTCATGCAGCCGGGGTGATCTCAGGTCGGAGCGCCGGCCACCGCGTGAGGATGCGAGCCGCGCTCGCGGCGTTTGGGGTAGCGCTCGTTCTCGTTGCGGCAGCGTGCGCGGGAGGCGAGGGAGACAAGGCCGGCGGCAAACAGCAGGCACAGCCGCTGGTTCTGACGCTGGAGAGCGAAGACGACCTCTCCCTTACGGGAGCGCCGGAGTTCGCCGAAGCGGTCGAGCGGGTGTCCGAGGGCTCGATGCGGATCCAGTTCGTCTATGCCGGGCGCGGCACGGAGGCCGAGTGGGAGAGGGGGGTCGTCGAGGACATTCGCGGCGGGAAGGCTCAGCTCGGGATCGTCGATGCACGGGTCTGGGACACGATCGGCGTGACGAGCTTCCAGGCGCTCCTCGCCCCGTTCCTCGTGGACAGCCTGGAGCTCGAGCGGCAAGTGCTCGAGAGCCCGCTCGCCACTCGGATGCTCGAGGGCGTCGAGCAGGCCGATGTCGTCGGGATCGCGGTCCTAGCCGGGCCGCTCCGGAACCCGTTCGGTATCTCGCATCCCTTGATCGGGCCTACCGACTACCGAGGCGCGACGATCGGGATTCGGCCGGCCGGCCTCATGCGAACGGCGCTCCAGGCATTGGGTGCTGGGGCGAAGGTGTACGTGCCCGGCGTCCTGTCCGGCCTCGACGGCACCGACAGCAACCCGAAGGCCATCGACTACAACTCTTGGGAAGGCGCGCTCACGACCAACGTCGTGCTCTGGCCCAAGCCGTACACGATCTTCATGAATCGCGACGCATTCGACGCGCTCACGTCCGAGCAGCAGGAGATCCTGCGCGACGCCGGGCGCGAGACGCTCGCACCGGAGCTCGCCGACGTTGCCCGCGACTCGTCGGAAGCGCTTGCCGAGGCGTGCATACGCGGAGCGATCACGCTCGTTTCCGCTTCGGCTGCCGACCTCGCAGCGCTGCGCGAAGCGGTACAGCCCGTCTACGAAGAGCTCGAGAGCGACACGGATACCAGGGAGCTGATCGGCGACATCACAGAGATGCGCGCAGCCGAGCCCGCCGTGGCTCCGGCGCTCCCGCGCTGCCGTCGAGCCAACGCGAGGGCGAAGGCGGGGGGCGCCGCGCTCGAAGGCCGCTGGAAGATGAACTGGACGCGCAAGGAGCTGATCGCTGTCGGCATTCCGGAGAAGATCCTCCTGAAGGATCTTCCTCAGAAGGGCTGGGTCGTGTACGAGTTCAGGGCCGGCCGTTTCAGGACGATCATCCCCAACGGGACCGCTTTAGGGCGAGGGACCTACTCGGTCGAGGGAGATGTCCTGAGCCTGGTCTACGACGCGCCTGCGCCGCCCGGCTACATCGCAGGGCACGTCCACCGGCATCGCTGGAGCATCTACCGCGACACGCTCACGTTCTCGCGCTTCCCCGACAGCGACGCGGACCTGGTCCTGCTCGTCAATCCGCTGACGCGTGTCCGCTAGCGAGTGGCAGCTCGGCGACGATGCGCGTGCCCCCTCCGGGCGGGCTCTCGACGCTGAGCCGACCACCCAGAGCCTCGACCCGGTCGGCGAGCCCGCGCAGTCCGGAGCCATGGCTCGAATTGGCACCGCCGATGCCGTCGTCCACGACGGTGACGAAGACGCGCACCCGCTCGATCCGCAGATCGATCGAGATGCGTGAGGCCGCGGCGTGCTTCGCCACGTTGGCCACTGCCTCCGAGCAGACGAAAAAGAGCGCCGCTTCGATGGGCTCCGGAAGCCGCTCGATCGTTCCCTCGACAACGACGGGAATCGTCGAGCGCCCGGCGAGAAGGGTGAGTGCGGGCACGAGCCCTCTCTCGGTCAACGTCGCGGGGTGCACGCCCTGTGCGAACTCGCGGAGCTCGCGCCTGGCCTCGTCGAGCTCGGCCTCGAGTGTCCCGATGGAGGCGCCGTCGGCTCGCTCAACCGCGTTCCGGGCGTCTGCCATGAGCATCGAGACTCGGTCGAGTCGTCGCTCCGCGCCGAGTCGAAGCTCCTGCTCGAGCCGCCGGCGCTGCGAGTCACCCGCCTCGATGATGCGCCGGCGCGACGCCTCGAGCTCGTCGGCGCGCGATCGGGCCTCCGCCTGGAGCGCGGCATTTGCCACCGCGAATTGCGCCGCTGCTGCCACCGACTCGAGGAGCTTCGGGTCGGCCAGGAGCGCTTCGTCGTGGACGAGCACGGCGATCTGGTGGCCGCCACCCGCGATCGAAGTGACCTCCCTGCCCGAACCGGGGGACGGCAACTGGACGGTTCGGCCGGCTTCGTCCACGAGGGCGCCGGTCGCCGGCAAGCGGTAGCCGACCACGAGCGACGGATCGCCGAGTGCGCGAGCGAGCTTGCCGCGAAGGGTCGCGGTCTCCTGACGGGCGCCGAGGTCGACGACGAGCCCCGTGACCACCGCCTCCGCCCAACGGGCACGGAGCAGGTCGATCACGAGAACGATGGTCGCGAAGGCGATCACGAAGGAGTACGCCCAGAGGATGTCCGGATCCGAGCCTGTCAGCCGTCCCGCTGCACCGAGCGCGAGCACGGCCGCGAACGCGACAGCAGCCGCGAGCGGGAGGCTGGCGGCCCTGCGTGCGGGACCCGTTGCTTCGAGTAACCCCCACAGAGCAGCGCCTGCGACCGCGCCGCTCAGCGCGAGCGTGAGGACGTTGTTCCGCGCAAGCGGCTCGATCGCACCGTCGACGTATGCGGCGACCACGACGACGCGTGCGAGCCGGGTCGGCAGGCGCCCGCTCGGGTAGGAGAGGAGGAGATGGACAAACGGGCCGCGGTGGAGATAGAGAGCTTGCTCGAAGGCGGTGCCGAGGAACCAGG
The DNA here is from genome assembly GCA_045403015.1 of Gaiellaceae bacterium. Classification (GTDB taxonomy): domain Bacteria; phylum Actinomycetota; class Thermoleophilia; order Gaiellales; family Gaiellaceae; genus Gaiellasilicea. The sequence continues at coordinate 3,301 of JAXIPI010000440.1, forward strand.
TGAAGCCGGCCAGGGACATGATCGCGCCGACGTGGCTCTCCGGGCGTCGTTCCCAGGCGACGAAACCGCACCCGATCAGGATCCAGCCAACGGCCAGATCGGCGGTCGTGAGGCCGAGTTCCCCGGCGTCGTACGACGCCCACTCGGCTACGAGGCCGGCAGCGATCCCGAGCGTCAGGAGTGCGAGTCGGAGCGGCCGCATGAACGTCAGCCAGCGACGGCGGAGAGCGCTTCTCCGGAGAGCTCGCTCTTGGGGATGAAGCTCCAAGCGGGATTCGCGGCCAGCCGGCGTCTGAACGAGGACGCGTCGCGGCTCGAGATGAGCACGATCGCGGAGGACACGCCCTCGCTTGCGAGCCGCTCCGCCACCGCGAAGCCGTCGAGGTCCGGCAGTTGGATATCGAGCAACACGATCTCGGGTTGCAGCTTGGCCACCGCCGCGAGCGCCGATGCGCCGTCTGCCGCTTCGCCCAGCACATCGAAGCCTGCCGCCTCGAGAAGTCCCCGCGCCGCAGCCCGGAAGCCGGCATGGTCGTCGACAATCAGCACCGTCCGGCCCATGGAGCGAACTGTGGCAGACGCAGGCCATGCTCACATCGGTGCGCTCCCTGAGGCCATCTGCGCGGGAGCGAGATCAGGGCAAGCACTGAGCGAAGTACGGTGAGCCGCAGGGAGTGCACCGATGCGAGCTTCGACCTGCCCCGCTAACGTCGCCGCCGTGGTCTCGATCCGCTATCTACTCGCCGTCCTGGTCGCGATCTCTGCAGTTGCGCTCACTCCGATGGCATCGGCCGGTTCCGGGCCGATCTTCAACCCCCTACGGCTTCCAGTGGAAGCTCGCGGCCGGGCTTCCACCGTCCGGTTTCGACACCGGCTACGTCGACGTCTTCTCCGACCGGCTGCGGACGATCCGACCGGACGTCGCCGTCGTCAACTACAGCTGCCCGGGCGAGACGACGACGTCGTTCGTCGCGGGCGCGTGCCTGTACACCCAGCTCGGCCAGCACTTGCACGACCACTTCGAGGGAAGCCAGCTCGACGCAGCCGTGGCGTTCCTCGAGGCGCATCGTGGGCAGGTGAGCCCGATCACCCTGACGTTGTTTGGAGGTGACGTCCGCGAGTTCATCGCCTCGTGCGACGGAGATCTCGGCTGCATCCTGGCCAACGCGCCCGGCGAGAGCTCGCGCATCGCGTTCCCGGCTGGAGGTAATCCTCGCAGAACTGCGTGCCGCTGCCGCGGATGCCGAGTTCATCGTCACCGTCTATGGCCGGCTGCGAGACGCCGTTCGCGCGGTCGTCGTCGCCGGCCCGCACGGGGCCTACTTCGCCGAGAACGTGGGGGCCGTGCTCTGCGCGGCGCTCCGCTGAGAGGAGCTCGAGATGGATGAGAGCGTGAGCCGAAGGACGTTCGTCGCAGGCGCGGCCGGCCTGGCCGCCTCGCTCGCACTGCCGGCAGCGGCGGCGGGGGAGGACGAGATCCGGATCGCGGACTCGTCCGAGGGGATCGCCGAGCGGCTGGGGGCGGTCGCGAACGGGCTCGAGCAGGTGGGGGCGCGGCTCGACCGGATCGACGCCGTGCTGGTCGACCCCCCCGAGCCGGACAAGCCGCCGATCCGGGCGGCGCTGACCACGATCAAG
>JAXIPI010000061.1:0-15767 GCA_045403015.1 Gaiellaceae bacterium
CGCGGCGGTCGGCGCGGGCTTGCTCCAGGCGGCGGAGCTCGGCGACGAGCGTGCGGATCCGTTGGAGCAGCCGATCGGCCTGGCGCCGCTCGGGAACGGAGCTCACCAGGCGGCCTCCTCCACTGCGGGTGCCGGCTCGAGGCCCGGCGGCTCGATTGCGAGCCGCGGGAGCCGGACGTCGAGCCACTTCGGGAACCACCACGTTCTGCTGCCGAGCAGTTGCAACACCGCCGGGAGCAGCACCATGCGGATGACGAACGCGTCGAGGAAGACCGCGGTCGCGAGCGCGACGCCGAACAGCTTCAGGATCCGCTGGTCGCCGATCGCGAATGAGGCGAAGACGACGATCATGATCGCGGCCGCGGCTGTGATCACCCGGCCGCTGCGCACGAGCCCTTCGCGCACAGCGGCGGAGTTGTCGCCGCGGTGTTGCCATTCCTCGTGGATACGCGAGATGAGGAACACCGCGTAGTCCATCGAGAGGCCGAAGACGATCGCGAACACCATCACCGGGATGAACGCATCGATCGGCCCTGGCTCGACGCCGATCAGGCCTGCCAGCCAGCCTTCCTGGAAGATGGCGACGACGACGCCGAGTGAGGCGGCGATCGAGAGCAGGTTCAACACGGCCGCCTGGAGGGCGACCAGAAGCGACCGGAAGACGACGAGCAGGAGCAGCGCCGACAGGAGGACGACGATCCCGACGAAGAGCGGCAGCTTGTCTCCGAGCACGCTCGAGAAGTCGACCTGGGTGGCGGTCGCGCCGCCGACGAAGACGTCCGCACCGGTTCTCTGCTCCGCCGCGGGGACGACGTCCTCTCGGAGGCGGGTGACGAGCTCCGTCGTCGCCTCGCTCTGCGGGGACGTGGTTGGATAGACGAAGATCGTCGCTGCGTCGCGGGCGGGGTTGAGTGCAGGTGCCGCCACCGACGCGACTCCGGGCGTCTCCTGCAGGGTCGCTGCCAACGAGTCGACCGTCGCGGTGTCGTTCCTTTCGCCGAGGTGGGCGACGACGAGCAACGGCCCGTTGAAGCCGTCGCCGAAGCCCTGGGCGAGCAGGTCGTACGCCTTGCGCGTGGTGGTCGAGGCCGGATCGTTGCCGGAGTCGCCGGCGCCGAGGCGCAGCCCGAGCGTGGGCGCGGCGAGTGCCAGCAGGAGCGCGGTCGCGGCAATCGCGGACCAGCCGGGCCGCCGCTGGATGAGCGCCGTCCACCGCGCGAAAACCCCTGGGCCGCTGCGCTCGCGGCGCCATCTCCGCGAGCGGAGCTTTCCGACCCGATGTCCGGTGAGCGAGAGCAGGGCGGGCAGGAGCGTGATCGACGCCGCGAGGACGAGCAGCACTACCGCGGACGTGGCGAGCGCGACGCCGTAGAGGAAGCTGATCCCGAGCGCGAACATACCCATGAGCGCGATCACGACAGTCGTGCCTGCGAAGACGACGGCCCGGCCGGCGGAGTTCATCGCCAGCTCGATCGCCGACCTGGTGTCACCGCCGTTCGCGCGATAGGCATCGCGGAAGCGCGTGACGATGAAGAGCGCGTAGTCGATGCCGACGCCCAGCCCGAGCATCAAGGCGAGGTCGGTGGAGAAGTCGACGATGTCGATGACCTGCGTCCCCAGTGCGATCAGCGAGATGCCGACGCCCAGGCCGAAAAGGGCGGTCACGACGGAGAGGCCCATTGCGACAAACGAGCCGAAGCTGAGCAAGAGCACGATCACTGCTGCCGCGAGGCCGATCGCAGTCGCCGAGCTGACCGAAGGCTCCTGCGTCCGCTGGGTCGCAGGTCCCCCGAGCTCGACCGCGAGGTCCGGCGACCGGATGTCCTGCGCAGTGTGGACGACGCGCTCGATCGCGGTCACCGGCAGCTCTTGTGCCCGCTCGTCGAAGGTGACTGTGGCGAAGGCAATCGTGCCGTCAGCCGAGATCGCCGGCCCGCCGCCACCGGCCTGGTACGGGCTGACGACGCTCGAGACGTGCGGCAACTCCGCGACGCGGGCGAGCATCGGCTCCACCGCTGCGCGCACCGACGCATCGGTCACCTCGCCCGTGCGCGAGCGGAAGACGATCTGGTCGGAGTCGCCCGCCTGGGCCGGGAAGCGCGTCTCGAGGAGGTCGACGGCGCGCTGGGAGTCGCTGTTGGGCAGCGAGAAATTGGTGGTGTAGCGGCTGCCGGTCCACGACGAAACCGCGATCACGCCAACCAGGCCAGCGATCCAGGCGAGAACGACGAGACGGCGGTGAGCCATCGTCCAGCGGGTCAACTTCAACATCAGCGAGCTCCAATCGGTGAGAATTTTCACGCTTGGCAAACTTGCATGCTGTGCAGAAGTTAAGCACATAGCTGCACCAAACGCAAATATTCGCGACGTGCAGGATTTATTGCTATGCTCAGGCCATGAATCTGAACCCGGGCCTGCGCGAGCGAAAGAAGCAGCGGACGCGCGAGACGATCGCCCGCGTCGCGGTTGAGCTGTTCAGCGAGCGCGGCTACCACGCCACGACGCTGCCGGACATCGCTGAAGCCGCGGACGTCTCGACGCGAACGATCTTCGCTTACTTCCCGAGTAAGGAAGACATCCTCTTCTGCGACTTTCCGGAGCTGAAGGAGGCGCTCGCGCGGGCGCTTGCCGAACGGCCCGATGGCCAGGACGCGCTGGAAACGGTGCGTGAGTTCATCCTCGCCTCGCACGAGGTGAAGACGAGCGAGCTCGATCAGCGGCGGCACTGTGTGATCGAGAGCGACGAGACGCTACGCAGTCACCTGCGAGCTCGACTCGCCGAAATCGAGGGACTGATCGCCGCAGCGATCGCCCACGACCTAGGCGCCTCGGATGACGACGTCCGGCCGCGCGTTGTCGCCGCCTCGCTGATCGCCGCCTTTGAGGGACTCCGCGACAGCGACACCGGGACCAAGCCGCGAAGCGCCGACGAGGTCGCCGCGCTCGTCGACCCGGTCATGACGTTCCTCCGCGGTGGGCTCGACGCTCTCAAAGAGCCGCCCGGGACACGCCGTCGCTAAGAGCCTCTAACGTAATGAGGCCGCGCCCAGGCGGCTCAGAGCTTCATTGCGTTAGGGGCTCTTAGACCTGCCCTACCCGGTGACCTCGTAGATCGCGGTCGTCCCGCTTACCTCGTTGGCCAGGACGACGAGTGGCGAGCCGGTCGGGCTGTCGTGCCCGTCGATGAAGAGGACGCCCTCCGGCGCCTTGTCAATCGCCGGATCCGGGTTGAGGTAGGCGACGAACTTCGGCTCGCGCGGGTCGTCGACGTCGTAGACCATCAGGCCGCCGATGCGCTCGAGCCCGATGAAGGCGTACGTCCTGCCGCCGATTCGGCCGAGGGTGACTCCCTCGGGTTCGGGTCCCTTGTTGTCGCTCCGCGAGTCGAACCCCGCGCCGCTCTCGGAGTTGAACAAGGTGGGGAGCTGCGCTGCTGTGATCTGCTCGAACGCGTCGCCTGAGTCGAACACGAGCCCCTGATCCTCCGACCAGATCGAGAACGATCGGGCGCCGAAGGAGTAGAGAGCCTCGAACGCCGGGTCGGCGTCCGTGTTGCCGAGGCGGTTTGTGACGGTGAGCCGGCCAAAGGCCGTGAGATCGTTCGTCACGAGCTCGAGTGGCGTCACGACCCCTGCCTCGAGGGTGAGGTCGGAGACGCGGGACTCTTCGGCGAGGCCCGGCCAGTCGCGTGCATCTCCCTCGTTGGCGGTGACGAGGTACGTGTCGCCGTGGTCCTCGTAGGCGGCGATGCCGTCCGGCTGGTACATCCCGAAGACGGGTCGGTTCACGATCTCCTTGCGACCGGCGTTCCCCACGCCGTCACGATCGGTCGGGTCGAGGCCGTTGCCCCAGGCGTTGTGATCCTTGAAACCGAGCGGGCGTACGGTGGTGAAGACGGCGTCCCTGATGTCGAGCTCCGCGATCGCATTGTTTTCCTGGAGCGTCACCCAGGCCGTGCGCGAGTTCTCGGCCGCTGCGATGTACTCCGGCTCGAGGTCCTGCGCTGCCGTCGCCCCAGGCCCGAAGATGCGGACGCCGGCTGGAATCGACACACCGGCGAAGGATGCGGTGCGTACCTGCGCCTGCGTCAGCTTCCTGAGGCCCTTTCGGACGTCGATGACGCTCACCGAGCCATCGGGGTCTGTGTAGGTCAGTCCAGGCGGTGGCGTGCCGTAGCCGCTCGGTTCACCTTCGTTTGCCACGAGCAGGTAGTCGTGATTCCGGGTGAACGTCAACATGTCCGGAAGCGCGCCGACGGTCACGCCGGGATGAGTCTCGATCCCGTCCGTGTCGAAGAATCGCACGCTTCCCGGATCGGTCTTCGTCGGCGCCTCGACGGCGACTGCGACGATGCCCTTGTCGACCGCCACACTGTTCGGGGAGCCCGGAGCCACGGAGATCGTGCCCGCAAGCACAGGATTCGCCGGGTCGCTGATGTTGATGATGTCGACGCGCTTGTTGTCCGCGTCCGTGACGAAGAGGCGCTCCGAGCCGCGGTCGTAGGCAGAGATCTCGGCTCCGCCGCCGGCATAACGTCCTTTCAGCGCCAGCGAGATCGAGTCGTCTCCGCTTCCGGCCGCGAATGCCGCGAACGCCCCTGCCGCCGCGCCCACCGCTGCCGCCGCGGCAGCGATCATCCTTCGTGTGCTCACGAGATCTCCTTGTAGTGGTCCGTTCCCCGGAGCAGTCTCAAGGGCCGACTGGGAGCGCTGGGTCTTCGAATGGTGAACCGGTGGTGTCGGACTGGTATCCCGCTACCGCAGTCCGATGCTCATCGTCTTGCGCCTCGCAAGGACCGTATGGCGCCGGCGATCCACTTCCTCTGCACGGGAATCGACGTGAAGCCGGCGTACAGCTTGGTCGTGCTGTCCGAGCCGAGCGCGGTCACACCGACCTGGCGGAATGTGCCTTGCCGGTCTCGAACGAGCAGCGGGCCGCCCGAGTCCCCGCGGTTGATGGTCGACCTGGCCCTGGTGCCCTTCGTGCAGATGTTCGTGGGGGCGTTGTAGGTCGGCCGAGTCCAGAACACATCCCGGCCGCAGGACGCATCAGGGAGCACGGTCTGACCGGAAGCCTGGAGGTTGGCCGCCTTCACCTTGCAGACGGGAGGGGCGTTGGTACAGCCCCAGCCGGAGGTCACGACGCGCGCCCCGACGCGCGGTTCGCCCGCGGCCAACCGGATCCTCGGAGTGGCCTGCGGGGCAGCAAGCCGGACGACTGCGATGTCGTCGCGGTTGTCCACGCGAAAGGTGAACGAGTCGGGGAAGCGGTGGCCCAGCGTCGCTATCCGTCGCGCTTTCGGCCAGCTCGGGATGTCGGAACCGACAACGGCGACGAGCCCGCCCGCTGGGACGCGGGCGACACAGTGCGCCGCGGTCAGGACGATGTCGCGCTCGATGAGCGTGCCACCACAGCGGTGACTGCGGGGCGTATCGGCCAGTCGCAGCGACACCATGAACCGGTACGAGCTGAAGGGAGCGTCATCGCCGCGGTGGATGGCTCGGGCAGGGGACGCCACCATCGTCGCGATCAGGACGGCCACCAGAACGCCGGCGGCCAGTGCAACCGCGAGTCGACGCTGCTGGACGAGCCGAGCGGGCATCGTGACCCCTTTATAGCCCGCCCGGGGCGCGGCTACATGACCGTGATCGTGCACGTTTGGGTGGCGCTCGTGTCGATTCCCCCGTTGACAGTGCCGCCGTTGTCGACCAGGTGCACGGTGACGGTCGCGCTTCCCAGCGCGAGCAGGGTCGGCGTATAGGTGAGCCGTCCGTTGGGAGCGACGGCCGGTTGGGCCAAGAAGAGCCCCGGGTTGTCGTTGGTGACGATGAAGGTGACGGTCTGGAGGGCTTCGTCCGCCGGCCCAGATGTGATGCCTGTCGCCCAGCCTAGGATGGTCTGCGCGCCGGCGAGCGAGATAACGGTCTGGTCTGACCCTGCGACGAAGGTGGGGGCATCGTTGACGGGGCCGATCGTGATCGTGAAGGTGCTAGGGGCGCCGGTGTCTGTGCCGCCGTTGGCGGTGCCGCCGTTGTCCACGGCCGTGACGGTGATGGTGGCGAGGCCGTTGGCGTTCGCTGCGGGGGTGTAGGTGAGCGTTCCGTCGGGAGCGATAGCCGGTTGGGTTGTGAAGAGCCCTGGGGTGTCGGCGCTCACGGTGAAGCCGACCGTTTGCGACGACTCGTTTGCCGGTCCCGCTGAGATCGCGGTCGCCCAGCCGGCGATCGACTGAGCGCCGCCGTCTTCGAGCGGGGCCTGGTTCGCTCCGGCGGTGAAGGTCGGGGCGTGGTTGACCAGGATGATCGTGATCGTGAATGTCTGAGCGCTGCCCGTGTCGCTTCCCCCGTTGGCGGTTCCGCCGTTGTCGACCGCACGCACGGTGATGGTCGCGACACCGCTCTCGTCCGGGGCGAGGGTGTAGGTGAGCCTCCCGTCGGTGGCGACGGCAGGCTGGACGGCGAAGAGCGACGGCGTGTCGGCGCTGGCCGTGAAGGTGACGGTTTGCGTCGACTCGTTCGCCGGTCCCGGCGAGATCGCGGTCGCCCAGCCGGCGACCGAGTGAGCACCGGTGTCTTCGAGTTCGCTCTCGTTCGCTCCGGCGCTGAAGCTGGGAGCGTCGTTGACGGGCAGGATCGTGATAGTGAAGGTGCTCGGGGTGCTGGTGTTCGAGCCGCCGTTGGCGGTGCCGCCGTCGTCGATGGCGGTGACGGTGACCGTCGCGAGGCCATGGGCGTTTGCGGCGGAGGTGAACGTAAGCGTGCCGCTGGGATTGATCGCCGGCTGGACGGCAAAGAGGGCCGGGGTGTCGGCGACGACCGTCAAGGTGACGTTCTGGGCGGACTCGCTCGCGGGGCCGGGTGAGATCGCGGTTACGAAGCCGGCGACCGAGTGAGCGCCGGAGTCTTCGCCGGCGGTCTTGGTCGCCGCCACGATGAAGCTGGGCGCGACATTCAGGATCGGAGGGGCCGGAGCGGGCGGAACGACCGGCGCAGGCGGGAGGGGCGGACCCGGCGGTTTCGACGGAGCCGCAGGCGGGTCCGGCGTAGTCGGGGGCTGCGAGGGCGGAGCCGCCGGCGGAGTCGGGGGTGTCGACGCCGGCACGGCTTCTGGTTCAGCAGGGGCAGGCAGAGGCGTCGGCGATGACGCCGTGTCGTGCGCGCTCTCGAGGCTCGCTCCTTCGGCTGCGGGCGGGCCGGCGACCGGCTTCACGCGAGACTTGTCCGGAGTTTCGTTCTTCGCCAGGCGGGGTGTCGGACGCGCCGGCGTGGGACCCGCCTGCGTTGCGGCGACGATCGGAGTTGGGGTCCGCGCGGCGCGGATGGACGCAGCCTCCGCAGCGTGCTGCGGGCCGGCGATACCCGTCGCGGCCGTGGTGGCGATGACCGCGATCCCCCCGAGCGACGTGCTGAGGAACGGTGTGAGCGGCAGGCGGGCGAGGAGCGGTGCGTGCGAGAGCCACGAGAGCGGGCCCATCACGAGCCGCATCTTGCCGAGCGAGATGTTCACGAAGGCGCGGACGAGCCTGGGGTCGAACTGCGTCCCTGCACAGCGCGTGAGCTCGGCCCGGGCTTCGGTTGGGCTCGCCGGCTCCTTGTACGACCGGGCCGAGGTAATCACGTCGTAGACGTCGGCGATCGCGACGATCCGTCCGGCGAGCGGGATCTCTTCTCCGGCGATGCCGCGCGGGTACCCCTTGCCGTCCCAATTCTCGTGGTGGTACCCGACCGCGTCGGTCCACGTGCCCAGCCATTCGTTCAGTGGCTCGACGAGCGTCTCGCCGTACAAGGGATGGCGGCGCAGCTGCTCCCATTCCTCGTCCGTCGGCTTGCCGGCCTTGTTCAGAATCTCCTCGCTGACGTCGAGCTTGCCGACGTCGTGGAGGAGCGCGGCCCAGTTCAGACGGTCGAGCTCCTCTCCTGCCAGGCTGAGCTGCTTGCCGAGGCTGTAGGAGTAGGCGCGGACGCGCTCGGAGTGTCCGCGCGTGATCTTGTCGTGGACGTCGAGCGCCCCTGCCAGCTGGAGCAGAATCTCCGCGGCCTCCTGTGCACTGGCCACCTCGTTGGCCTGGCGAAGCTGATGCAACCGCTCCTCGAGGCTCTCGACGGTGCCCGTGCGTAGCGCCAGCTTGAACCTCGACGGCGATTCGTCCGGAAACACCAGTGAGAGGTCGAGCAGCGCGCCGAGCGAAAGCAGCCTGCGGGAGAGCGCAAAGATGAGCGACACGACCCCTGTCGCCGAGAGGCTCATGGCGAGCCACCAGAGCAAGAAGAGCCAGAGTGATCTCGTCGGCACGTCCACGACGACCGTGGCGAGGCGCACGAACGCAAGCGAGCTGGCGATCGGCAGCGCATAGACAAGCAGGCGCAGGCCGCGCGCACGCCAAGGGTGCGCCGACCAGCGAGGCTGGTGCCCGTCCGCTGCCGCCATTCGCTTCTCTATCGACGGGAAGGGGTGAGGCTATAGACCCGTTTGGGTGAGGACCGACGACCGAATTGGTGAGTGCCCCGGCGGCGCCAGTCAGCTGCCCGCGAGAGGAAGCGTGAAAGAGACGCTCGCCCCGCCTGTGGCCCGCGGCTCGGCCCAGATCGTGCCGCCCTGGGCTTCGACCAGCCCGCGGGCGATCGCCAAGCCGAGGCCGGCACCGCCGTTGGCCTGCCGGGCGGAGTCGCCTCGCCAGAAGCGGTCGAACATCCGGCGCGCGGCTTCCGGTGTGAGGCCGTCGCCGGTGTCCTCTACGGTGACCCGGACGTGGTCGGGGTTCGAAGCGAGCGTCACTGCGACCGTCCCGTCCGACGGCGTGTGGTGGAGGGCGTTCGTGAGGAGGTTGAGCAGCACGCGCTCGACCTCTTCGGGCGCGCAGCGGGCCTCGGGGATGCTCTCGGCGACTGTCCTTTCCAGCGTGACGTTTCGGGCGCGAGCTTCGGCCTCGAAGCCACGCACGCACGACTCGACAAGCGGGGCGAGCGCGACCTCTTGCAGCTCGTGGACGAGCGCGCCTGCGTCGATGCGGGCGAGCTCGAAGAGGTCGTCGACGAGAATGGTCAGGCGCCTCGCCTGATCCTGCAGGGGCGAGAGGTACTCCTCCGGCGTGGCGAGGCCGTCCTCGATTGCCTCGAGCATCGCCGCGATCGAGGCTACGGGAGCCCGGAGGTCGTGGCTCGCCGCAGCGACGAGCTCACGCCGAGCGTCGAAGAGGCCCTCCAGACTGTCGGCCATCGCGTTGAACGACCTGCCCAACTCGGCGAGCTCGCGCGGGCCTCCCTCGGGCGCGCGAGCACCGAGGTCACCGGCGGCAAGCGCTGCGGAGGCAGAGCGAAGACGATCGATCCGTCGCGCGATCGACGACGCCAGCACGAGCGCCGCCGCCACGGCCGCTGACGCAGAGGCTGCCGCGACGGCGAGGATCTTGACGTCGTCGCCCATGTGGAACATCACCCAGCCCGAGAGCAGCACGGCGAGCAGCGGCAGGCCGACCGAGAGCAGCGCGAATCCGGCCAGTTGCAGGCGCACGCTCGGGAGGAGGCGGAGCGCGAAGGTCGCCGCTAGTCCGACCACGAGCGTGCCGACGGCGACGGCGACGGCGAGTGCGATCACGGCAGGAACCTGTAGCCGACGCCCCAGATGGTCTCGAGGCGCAGCGGATTCGAAGGGTCGTCCTCGATCTTCGCGCGAAGCCGGCGAATGTGCACGGTGACCGTGCCGGTGTCGCGCGCCGCCTCGTAGCCCCAGACGCGACTCATGAGCTGGTCGCGCGAGAAGACGTTGCGCGGGTTCGACGCGAGAAAGAACAGCAGGTCGAACTCCTTCGCCGTCAGCCGCAGCGGCTCCCCGCGCAGGTGCGCCTCCCGCGTCGCCGCGTCGAGCTCGAGGCCGTCGAAGGAGAGATGAGCGCTCGTATCCGCCGCCGGGTTGCTCCGGCGGAGCACGGTGCGCACCCGCGTCGCGAGCTCGCGGGGAGAGAAGGGTTTGGTGACGTAGTCATCGGCCCCGAGCTCGAGGCCGACGATCCGGTCGGCCTCTTCGCCCCGGGCCGTCAGCATGATGACCGGCAGGTCGCCGCGCGACCGAATCCACCGGCACAGCGATAGTCCATCGGTGCCGGGCAGCATTACGTCGAGGACGACGAGGTGAGGTGGGCTGCGTTCGATCAACTCCCGCGCCGCATCGCCGTCGCCGGCCTCGAGCGTGTCAAAGCCGTCGCGTTCGAGGTACCGGGCGACGACGTCGCGAACGATCGGCTCGTCGTCGACGATCAACACGGTCGTCATCGGATCATTGTGGCCGTTCGTCATCCTCAATCCACTTCCGGTGGTGCTCGAGCGCCCAGTCGCGGCGTACGGAGCCGACGGTGATTCCGCGCAGCGCGTGACGCGTCGCCGGGTAGATCAGCGCGAGATAGAGGTGGCCCATGAGGAGTATCAGCGACGCGTACATCAGCCCATCGTGGAGGAGGATGGTGCTCGCCCAGCGGAAGCGGGTGTCCCGCTCGCCGAGCCACAGCAGGAAGCCAGAGGCCGCGAAGAGAAACGCGAAGCCCGCGACGAGCGCGGCATGCATCTTCTGCCCGGCGTTGAACCGGCCCTGCGGCCGGCGCTTCCCACGAAGCCAGCGACGATCGTCGTCGTCGAAGAGATCGAGATCGCGCAGCGTTCGCCGCAGGCCGCGGCGGTCTCCGAGCACGACGACGATCCCGAGCAAGACGATCCAGGCGATTGCTGTGTACACGTGAATGTCCTTCACCAGTGGACGCCGGGCGACGAGCGCGCTCAAGCGCGGCACGTACAGCACGAGGCCGCTGCTCAGGAGAACGAAGAAGGCGCTCGCGTGGATCCAGTGCACCGAGCGCTCGGTGCGGGAGAAGCGCCTGACGTACGCGGAGTCACGAGTCATTCGAGCGGCCGACCCAGGCGTCGACGTCGTACCCGCGCTGCTCCCAGTACCCCGCCTCGGGGTGGTCGCCGACGATAATTCGCTCGACCCACTTGACGTTCTTGTAGCCGTACATCTCCGGGATCACGACGCGGACCGGCGCGCCGTGCTCGCGCCGCAGCGGCTTCCCGTCCATCTCGTACGCCAGCATCGCGTCGGCGAGCCCGGCTTGCGCGAGCGTGAGCGTGTCGACGTACGGGCGTTCCGCCGACACGAAGGACAGGACGCTCGCACTCGGGCGCGGGCGAGCGGTCGCAAGCAGGTCACGGAAGCGGACACCGGCCCAGTGGACGTTCTTCACCGACCACCCGGTCACGCAATGAAAGTCCGACACCTGCTCCGCTCGCGGCAGTCGGATCAGCTCCTCGTACGTCAGCGTGACCGGTTGCTCCACGAGGCCTTCGAGGCGTAGACGCCACGTCGTCCGGTCGAACCGGGGCATGGTCGAGGCGACCGTGTAGATGCGCCAGCCGGACGACGGGATCAGCCCCGGCGGCAGCGCGCTCTGGAGCGGCTGGGCCGCTCCAGAGACGACTTGCCACACGGGCTTCGCCCAGAGCAGCGACGACAGCCCGACTCCGGTCACCGCGAGAAACGTGCGGCGGCCGTAGGCTCGCAGCTCGCTGGGCGCCTCGCGCGGCGCCTCCCCCGTCATCCGTGAACCTTGACCGCGAACCAGCCGTCGACGTTGTTGCACAGCACCTGGCTTGGCTTCTCGTGCGCGTAGGTGTAGAGCGGGCGCTTGTTGAACGCCAGCTGGCGCGCGCCGTTGGGGCGGCGGACCGTGCCGAAGTCGCCCATGATCCCCTTGACGTGCATCGGCACGACCACGCCGGCCTTCACGAGGACGGGCGGCCAGGCCTTCGCGCATGCCCCGGTGCAGCGAACCTTGCCCTTGGGCTCCTTGTTCCAGACGTAAATCGCTCGCTTACCGGGGGTTGTGAGGACGCGGCCGAGCTTCGTGTCGACGAGCGTCTTCACGAGCACCGGCTTCATCGTGTCCTGCGGCGCTGCGGGCGTTGTCTGGACCGCGACCGCGAGTGCGGCAATCGCGACCAGGCAGACGGCGATCTGCTTCGACATCGACTCCTCCTTCGGTGGCTGTACTCACCGTCGTAGCGGTCAGGAGGTCGAAACGCGAGCGTTTTAGGCCAGTTTCAGGGCCTGGCAAGCGAAAGTTCAGAAACTGTTCAGGACTTGGACTCGATCGGCCGCGGAACGGGGGCGTCGAGGTCCATCAGCTCCCGCATCGCTTCTTTGAGCACGCCGACCTGTTCGGGACCGAGGCGTCGTTTCACGAGGCGGTCGAGCTCCGCGAGGACGCCGGCGGCCACCGGCTCGAATTGCCGGGCGCGCGTTGTCAGGTAGATCAACGTCGCCCGCCCGTCGCCCGGGTCGGCGCGCCGCTCGACGAGTCCGTCGCGCTCGAGCCGGGCGATCATCTGCGTCATCGTCTGCTTGCTCAAACGGGCGCGTACGGCGAGCTCGCCCATCCGGAGGCCGTCTTCCTCGTAGAGCGGCAACAGCACAGAACCGTACGACGGGCTCACCTCGCCGTAGCCCCACGCCGCGAACCGCTCGGCAAGGAGCTCGTTCCAGTGTTGCGTGGCCTTTGCCAGGAGGAAGCCGAGGTCGTCGCGGCCGATCCGCGCCGTCGGGCTCACGCGGCGAATTCCCTGCGGATGTTCTTGAACTCTCGCAGCAGTGACTGATATTGCGACTCGAACAGCTCGTCGGGCATGCCCGGGGCCTGGAACATCGTGAAGCTGAAGGCGCTGGTGTCGCCGGGGAGGGCTACGACCCGGGTGGGGAACAGGCCGAGCTCGTCCTCGGTCGGGCCGGCGTACATGTCGATCACGCCGGTCTTCGCGTCGGCCTCGATGGCGAAGTAGAACTCGCCGAGGCCGTTGACGACCATGGCCTTGCCGTCCTCGTATTTCAGCTCGCGGGCGAACTCGTTTGCCCAGTTCGGCAGGTTCTCGATCTTCGACAGGTAGTCGAACACCTGTTCCTTCGGCGCCGTGAGCACGGCGGTGACCGTCCTGCTGGCCATGAATTCCTCCTTTTAGTCTGGCTACGTACTAGATAGTACGTTAGCAGACTAACGGCGGTGGAAGAGCGCGATCGTCTCAGCAATGCCCTCGACGATTGACGGCTGCGCCAACGGGCCGATCGCTTCCTCGAGCGCGCGCATTTCGACCTTCGCTGGAAACGGCAGCGGCGTCTCCACCCAGCTGATCTGGCCCGCGATCTCCGGCGCCGCAGCCTCGATCGCTGCGACAACCTCTTGCATCGAGGCGCCCACACCCGGGAAGTTCGCGACGACCGCGCCCGCGGGCGCCGAGGCGGCGCGGACGAAGGCGCGGGCGACGGACGGCGCGTAGTCGTAGCGGGCGACGCCGCCGTAGCCGATGGCGAAGCCCTCGCCACGGGCGGCCGCGGCCATCGCTTCCGTCGGCCCGGCGGTCATCCCCTGATCTCGACCCGGTCCGTAGACGACGTAGGGCCGGATCCCGATGGACGGGACGCCGGATTCGGCTTGGTAGAGCCGCGCGGTCCCCTCGTTCGCGAGCTTGTAGACGCCGTAGATCGTGCCGGGCGCGGTCCCGCCGCTTTCGGGCGCCGGCGAAGGGTCGTCCGGGCCGTAGACGGCGGCCGAGCTCGCGTAGGCGACGCCCGGGATTCGGTCGAGCCGCTCCTTGACCGCTTCGAAGACGTTGACGGTGCCGACCACGTTGACGCGGGCGCCGAGGACGGGGTCGGCGCGGCAGAAGGGAACCTGGAGCCCGGCGAGGTGCACGACCCGCGTGATCGCGTGCTCGTCGAGCGTGTGGGAGAACGCTTCGAGGTCGGTGATGTCGCCGCGCACGAGCGTCAGCCGCGCACGCTCCGCCGGCGAGAGGATGAGTTCCAGCCGGTGCGTCGAATCGCCGAGGTCGTAGCCCACCGGCTCGTCGCCGTCATCGAGGACGGCCTTCACAGCCCAGGCGCCCAGGCACCCGAGCGCCCCGGTGACCAGGACGCGCTCGCTCAGTAGACGGCCCTGCCGCCGGAGATGTCGTACGTCGCGCCCGTGGAGAAGGAGCACTCCTCGCTCGCGAGCCAGCAGACGAGCGCCGCAACCTCGTCAACGCTGCCGAGGCGGCCCATCGGGATCCGCTCGAGCATGTACTGGATGTGCTCCTCCGAGATGCCGGCGAGGATCGGCGTCTCGATCACGGCCGGTGCGATCGCGTTCACGAGCACGCCCGTTCCCGCCAGATCCTTGCCGATCGCCTTGGTCAGCCCGATCACAGACGCCTTCGAGGCTGAGTAGGCGGCAGCCATTGGGTTGCCCTCCTTGCCGGCGATCGAGGCGACGTTGACGATCCGCCCATAGCCGCGCTCGGCCATGCCGCCGACGACCGCGCGGTTGCAGAAGAAGACTCCGTCGGAGTTGATCGCGAAGACGCGCCGCCACTCGTCGTCATCGACTTCGACTGTGCGGAGCGAGCCGCCGGTGATCCCGGCCGAGCAGACGAGGATGTCGACGGGGCCGAGCTCGGACGTCACGCGGGCGACCGCGGACTCGACGTCGGCGGAGCTGCTCACATCTCCCGCGATGCCCAGCGCGCCCTCAGCTGCGTGCTCCGCGAGGTCGAGCGACGCGACGCGGGCGCCTTCCTCGAGCAGCCGCCGGGCGACCGCAGCTCCGATCCCGCTCGACCCGCCGGTGACGAGGGCGACTCGCCCGTCGAAGCGCTGTTCGTTCATCGGCGCCTACCAGTCTCCGACGCTGCCGTCGGCGTAGAAGACCCGCTGAGGAAGTTCAGGCTCGAACGGGTGCGCGCGGACGACGTCGAGATCGATCTCGACGCCGAGGCCCGGAAGCTCGCTCGGGTATGCGTGCATGCCGGCCGGGTCGATCCGGCGCGACTCGGCGACGACCTCATTGCGCCAGGGGACGTCCGCCGTGACCGCCTCGCAGATTACGTAGGAGGGCGTCGCCAGCCCCAGCTCGATCGAGGCGGCTGTCGAGACGGGCCCCTGTGGGTTGTGCGGCGCGAGCGCGACGCGGTAGGTCTCGGCGAGCGCGGCGATCCGGCGCGCCTCGGTCAGGCCGCCGCAGTGCGTGATGTCAGGTTGGAGCACGCTACACGCGCCTTTCTCCAGTAGCTCGCGGAACCCGTGCACTCCCACGAGGCGCTCACCGGTAGCGATCGGCGTCCTCACTGACCGCAGGATCGCGGCGATGTCGTCGGCCCGCTCCGGCCAGCACGGCTCCTCCAGCCAGTAGAGGCCGAAGGGCTCGAGCGCGGCTGCAAACAGGTGACCCATGCGGGGGCTCGGCCGCGCATGGCAGTCGACCATGATGTCGACGGCTTCTCCGACGGCCTCCCGCATCGCGGCGACACAAGCCTCGGCGTGCCGGACCGGCGCCAGCCCTTCGAGCGGCATCGTCGGCGGCACAGCCATCGTCTTGAAGGCGGTGAACCCACTCTCCACTATCGCGCTCGCGAGCTCGGCGAAGCGCTGCGGCTCGTCGCTCTCGTAGAAGTCCTCCATCTTCCCGCCGCCGAGGTGGCCGTAGAGACGCACGTAGTCGCGGACGCGCCCGCCCCAGAGCTGGTGGCAGGGGACGCCGTGCACCTTGCCGAGGAGATCCCAGAGCGCGATGTCGATCCCGCTCATCGCCGTCCCCCGGACCATCCCGCTCGCGTGCCAGAAGTGCTGGCGAAACATCATCTGCCAGAGGTGCTCGATCCGGGTCGGGTCCTCGCCGACGATCAGCTCCGCGATGTCCTCGACCGCACCGACGACGGCGCGGGTATGCCACTCGAGCGTCGCTTCCCCCCAGC
>JAXIPI010000020.1:0-5409 GCA_045403015.1 Gaiellaceae bacterium
GCTCGCAGAGGCGACGCTACAGGCGCTGCTACTGCTCGACGCGGCGGGGAAGGACGTCGTCTTTGTGGAGACCGTCGGCACCGGCCAGAGCGAGGTGGAGGTGGCGCGGGTGGCTGACACGGTGCTGCTCGTGCTGATGCCGGGCTCGGGTGACTCGATCCAGGCATTGAAGGCGGGGATCATGGAGATCCCGGACGTGATCGCCATCAACAAGATGGATCACCCGGCGGCCAAGACGATGCTGAATGAGGTGCGCTCGATTCTTGCGCTCGACCGCGAGCGGGAGTGGCGAGCCCCGATCGTCCTGACAGAGGCTGTCCGCGGCGAGAACGTGCCGGAGCTGTGGGGAAAGATCGAGGAGCACCGCGCCTTCCTCGAGTCGAACGGGCTGCTCGAAGAGCGGCGGCGGAAGAACCTCGCCGGCGAGGTGTTCGCGGCGGCGACCAGCAGGGCAAAGTCGCACCTGCAGGCGGAGGTGGCGGAGAAGCCCGAGCTGCGCCGCCTGCTCGACCGGGTGCAGTCCCGGAAGCTCGATCCGCTCTCGGCCGTGCGTGAGATCCTTGAGCAGGTCTACGGAATTGACGACAGCACAGGCCCCGACTCTCGCTGACCTCGAGGCTGCGCGCGACCGGATCGCCGGGATCGCGCGGGTCACGCCGGTCTATGCGTCCGAGACGTTCTCGCGCCTGGCCGGCCGGCCCGTCCAGCTGAAGGCCGAGAACCTCCAGCGCACCGGTGCCTTCAAGATCCGCGGCGCCGTGAACACGATCGCCTCCTTGGCGCCGGCTGAGCGCGCTGCCGGTGTTGTCGCCGCGAGTGCCGGCAATCACGGCCAGGCTGTCGCCTGGGCCGCGCGCGAAGCCGGGATCAGCGCGACGATCTTCATGCCGCAGGACTCACCGATGGCCAAGGTCGATGCAACCCGAAACTACGGCGCGCGCGTGGAGCTCGTGGGCGCCGGCTTCGACGAGTCCGTGGCCGCCGCGCGGGAGTTCGTCGAATCGAGCGGTGCGACGTTCGTCCACGCCTTCGAGGACGAGCGCGTGATCGCCGGTCAAGGCACCATCGCGCTCGAGCTCGTCGAGCAGCTGCCCGACTTCGGCACGATCGTCGTTCCGATCGGTGGCGGCGGGCTCGCGGCGGGGATCGCGATTGGGTTGCAGGCGCTGAAGCCCGACGTGCGCATCGTGGGCGTCCAGGCCGAGAACAACTGCCCGTTCGCCGGTGGCACCGAGCGCAACTACACGATCGCCGAAGGCATCGCGGTCAAGCAGCCCGGGACGCTCACCTCCGCGATCCTCGGCGAGCTGCTCGACGAGGTCGTCACCGTCACGGACGAGCAGATCAGCCACGCGATCGTGCTCCTGCTCGAGCGGACGAAGCTCCTGGTCGAGGGCGCGGGCGCCGCGCCGGTCGCGGCTCTCATCGCGGGCAAGGTGGCAGGGCAGGACGAGACCTGCGTGATCCTCTCGGGTGGCAACATCGATCCGACGCTTCTGATCCAGGTGATGCGCCACGGGCTGACGCAGGCGGGGCGCTTCCTCGTCGTCCGCACGCGGTTCGGCGACCGTCCCGGCGAGCTGGTCAAGCTCCTGCAGCTCGTTGCCGCGGAGCGCGCGAACGTCGTCTCGGTCGAGCATCACCGCGAGGGGATGGACCTCCCGATCGGTCAGACCGAGGTGGAGCTGACGCTCGCGATGCGCGACGAGGCTCATTGTGACGAGCTCCGCGCAACCCTCGCCGAGCGCGGCTATCCAGCCGAGCGGCTCAGCTAGCGGGCGGCCCGCGCGAGCCGAAAGCGCCTTGTGTTTCAGAAACACAATCCTCTTCGGCGGCGAGCGCGGCTTGCGCGTCGAGGAGGCGGCCCAGGGTGTAGTCGAACCCAGGGACACGGCCTCCGGCGATAGTGCTCGCGGCCTCCTTGACCACGTCGCGGATCTCCGCGCGAGCGCGCCGGCGGCGACGCTCGTCAAGCACGAGGCGGCGAATGTGTGGGTAGCTCGGCCGTGGAAGTCCCAGATTTGCAGCGGTTTCCGAGACGAGTCGCCACGTCGCGGCCACCGGAGTGTCATCCTCGTCGAGCGCGGCGACCAGCTCCCGCAGCCGGGGTCGGCTCGCACGTGAGATCGCGAAGCGCATGACCCCAGCGTGCCGGGAGCGGTGTCACGAGAGTTCAACGAGAGTGCGGCCGGAAGCCAACGAAAGACGGCTTGTGTTTCAGAAACACAAGGCGCTTGTTTTCGGCTACGAGCCGCAGCGGCGGAACTCGACCATCTGCCCGCCTCGGGCGGCCCAGTCGGAAATGCCGCCGTTGAGCACCGGGCGGGCTGGGACGCCTTTCGCGACCAGGATGGAGGCGGCGATGCCGGCGCGAGCGCCGCTCTCGCAAATCGTCACGACGGGTCGGTCGGTGGGGACGTCGGCGCCGCAGATCGGCAGCAGGCGATACGGGATGTTGCGGCTTCCCGCGATGTAGCCGTCGTCGCGCTCGTCGCGCTCGCGGACGTCGATCAGCTCGGCCCCTTCGTCGAGCAGGCGGCCGAGCTCGTCGAGGTCGACCGGCTCGATGCGTTCCGAGCCGCCACCGAGCACGTAGCCCTCGAGCTCGAGAAACCCGACGGAGCGCAGCCCGCGGATCGCGTCGGCGGCCTCGGCGGTGCTCGAGGCCTGCACGACGATGCAATCGTCGACGTCGAGCACGAAGCCGGCCTTGGTCGCGAACGAGCTACCCGAGACCGGGACGTTCAGAGCGCCCCGCCGATGGCCTTCGCCGTAGGCGGAGGCATCGCGCACGTCGAGGGTGACCGCCTCGGCCGGGGGTGCGGCGAGCTCGCTCACCTCGCTCGGCGCGCCGACGAACGGGCCGCGGTTGAGATCGACGAGGCGGCTCATATTCGGCGGCTTCGGAGCGGAGGTGGACGCGTCCGCGACGAAATCGAGCTCGTCCTCGATCTGGAGCGCTCGATTGAAGCGACGCTCGAAGCCGATCGTGGAGGAGCCCTTGGAGCTCATGCCCTTGCCGCAGAGTGAGCCTGCGACATGCCCCGGGAAGACCTCCACGCCGTCGGAAAGCTCGAGCAGCCGATGGAGCGAGTGAAAGAGCCCTTCCGCGCCTTCCTTCGCACCTACGGCGAGGTCCGGACGGGCGGCGTCGCCGACGAAGAGCGAGTCGCCGGTGAGCACGAGCCAGGGCTCGTCGGCACGTGTGCGGTCGATGACGGCGAGGCACGTGTGCTCAGGCCTGTGGCCCGGTGTGTGCATCGCGCGCAGGACGACCTGGCCGAGCTCCAACTCCGCACCGTCGTCGAGCGCGTCGTGTGGATACGCGGCCTCTGCTGCGCCATGGATCGACACCGGAATGCCGTGCTCGAGCGCGAGCCGGCCGTGGCCGGACAGATGGTCGGCGTGCGTGTGCGTCTCGATCGCGCGCACGATCTCGACATCGCGCCTGGCGGCCGCTTCCAGCACCGGCTCGATCGCGTACGGTGGATCGACGATCGCGGCGACGCCTGCGTCTTCATCACCCACCAGATACGACGCACAGCCGAGGTCGTCGTCCAAAAACTGCTGGAACAGCACGAGACGTCACGCTATCACTCTGTCCGGCGGCGGGCGAGGCGGAGTAAGACGAGCGCGAGCGCCAGCGCGAGCACCGTCCCGCCGGCGACGGCGACCCAGGGAAACGACGATGTCTCTGGCCCGGGCACCACTGTGAGGCTGTTCCTCACCTCGACGGTCTCGCCGCCGGCGTACACGGCTCGCAGAACCAACGGCACCTCGCCCGGCGGCCCACTGGCGCGAATCCGCACGCTCCAGACGGTCTCCGACCCTTTCCTCCCCTGAAGCCGAGACGACAGGACCTCGATCCCGAGGCCTTCGACCTCGATCCGCTCCGGCGCCGGTCCCGGGCGCAATTTCGGCAGTTCCACCCGCAGCTGGGTAATCTCACCCTGCTCGACAAGGCGCGGTTGCACGTTGACGTGGGCCGACGCACCTTGTGCCGTCACGAGCGCGAGAAACGTAGATAGCGTTGCGCCGACGTATGCGGCCCGTAAAGGACACCGATTCATAGGTTTGCGGACGGTATACATGGCAAGGACCACATCGGCGCTCTCTCTGCGCGCCGCAGCTTCGATGGACACAACGGGAAGGACATCACAGATGAGGACCAAGACCCTCTGGCTCTTGCCGGCGCTGCTCGTCGCGAGCCTCGCGCTGGTTGCGGCCGGTTGTGGCGGCGACGACGAGAGCTCGTCGGGCACCGGCGCGACCACGGGAGCAGGCGGCGCCGAAGCCGCCAATCAGGTGATCACGGTGAACTGGGGCACCGAGCCCCCGTCGCTCGATCCCGGTCTGGCGACCGATACCACCTCCTCCAACATCCTGCTCAACATCATGGATCCGCTCGTCAAGCTCGGCGACAATCTCGAGCCGGTTGGAAGCGCTGCCGAGAGCTTCACGACGAGCGACGACGGCAAGACCGTCACGTACGTGCTCAGGGACGGCGTGAAGTGGACGAACGGCGACGCCGTCACGGCGAGCGACTTCGAGTACTCGTGGAAGCGCACCATTTCGCCGGAGCTCGGGGCCGACTATGCGTACCAGTTCTACGGCATCGTCGGGGCGCAGGACTACAACAGCTGCGATCCGAAGAAGGACGACTGCGACGCCCTCGCCGACAAGGTGGGCGTGAACGCGGTCGACGACAAGACCCTCGAGGTCAAGCTGACGAGTCCGCAGCCGTGGTTCATCCAGCAGTCTGCGCACACCTCGTTCCTTGCCGTTCCCCAGAAGACGGTCGAGCAGTTCGGCGACAAGTGGACCGAGCCGGCAAACATCGTCACAAACGGGCCCTTCAAGCTCGACAGCTGGCAGCACAACGCCAACATCAACCTCGTCAAGTGGGACGAGTGGCGCGACGCCGACAACGTCAAGCTGACGCGCGTCAACGGTCGCATGATCACAGACGGCACGACGGCCGTGCAGGCCTTCGAGGCCGGCGAGGTCGACGTTCTCTACCAGAACCTGCCGCCCGACGAGATCGCACGGCTGAAGGAGACGCCGGAGTACGCCCAGTACCCGGCTCTCGGCACCTATTACTACGGGTTCAACGTCAAGAACATCTCGGACGTGAAGCAGCGCCGGGCGATGTCGCTCGCGATTGACCGCCGGTCGATCATCGACAACATCGCGCAGCAGGACCAGCTGCCGACGAGCGGCTTCACGCCGACGGGCATGCCGGGCTTCGACGTGCTCAACCCGGAGTCCCCGTGGCAGCCGGAAACGGCTGACATGGAGCAGGCGAAGCAGTTGATGAGCGAGGTTGCGAATCCGAAGAAGAACATCACGCTCTACATCAACGACGCCCCGGGCCACAAGGACATCGCAGTCGCGATCCAGGCTGCCTGG
>JAXIPI010000200.1:0-6800 GCA_045403015.1 Gaiellaceae bacterium
CAGCTGCTCCTCGAGTTGCTTCTGTTCGGCGATGTCGAGGAGAAAGCCCTGGTGGCAGACGATCGTGCCCTTCTCGTCGCGGACCGGGATCGTCTGGTCGAGCACCCAGACGCTGCGACCGTCGCGCGCGATGAACCGGAACTCGCAGCGCGTGGGAATGCCCTGCTCGCGCGCGGCGAGGGCGAGTGCCGCGACGCGCTCGCGGTCGTCCGGATGGATGCCGTCGTGTCCGAGCTCGAGCCGCTCCGCCCACTCGTCCGCTGTGTAGCCGAGCAGCGACTCGACCTGCGGGCTCATGTAGAGGGACCTGATCGGCGCCTCGACGCTGTTCATGTACGTGACGAGCGGGATGTTCTCGATCAGCGACCGATAGCGCACCTCGGCCGCCGCCCACTGCTCCTCGGCCAGGACGATCTCCGTGAGCGCAGCTTCCCGCTCGGCCTCCGCCTTGCACGCCCGCTCGAGCGCGCGGTCCAACTCACGCGTCAGGCGCTCGAGCTCGTCTTGGCGTGCTGAATCCGGGGGAGAGAGCACCCAGTCGCAATCGGCATTTCAGGCTCGAAATTGAGAAACGTTTGACAGGAACACCTGTTCTGGTATAGAACATACGTTCCCATGATCGCTTGTCTCTTGATCCCCGGATTCGAGCTTCGCGCCGCGTTGCGGGACAAGCCGAGGCTGGCGCTCGCACCGGCCGCGCTCGCGCCTCTGCCGGGAACGGAGCCGCTTGTGGGGCCGGTCACCGCCGCCGCAGAGCTCTCGGGGGTGCAGCCGGGGATGCGGCTTGGTGAAGCGCTCGCGATGTGCCCGCAGCTCGTGCTCGTCGAGCAGGATCCCGCCTCGGTCGAGCGGGAGTGGGAAGGAGCGCTGAGGCGGCTCGAAGATTCCGGCTTCGCGGTCGAGCCCGAGGAGCCGGGCCGCGTCTACTTCGAGACGAAGGGCGTCGAGCGGCTGTACGGAGGTCTGGAGGCAGCGCTCGCACGGGCGCTCGCCTCTGTCGGAACTGCCTGGGACCCACGCGCGGGCGCTGCGCAGCGCCGGTTCGCCGCCCTCGCGGCGGCGAGCGTCGCGCGTCCCGGGCAGGCACTCGTCGTCTCGGCCGGGAAGGAAGAGGGCTTCCTTGCGCCGCTGCCGATGTCGCTCCTGCCGCTCCCGGCCGACCGTTACGCAGAGCTCGAAGGGCTCGGTGTGCGCAGCTTGGGGGAGCTCGCGGCGCTGCCGGGAGGAGCGGTTGCGGAGCGGCTCGGCCGGGAGGGACGGCAGGCATGGGCGCTCGCGCGCGGCGGAGAAAGCGCCCGCGTCCGCGGCAGGCGGCCGCCGGCCGAGCTCGTGGAGGCGCTCGAGTTCCCGGAGGCAGTTGGCAACGAGCTGACGCTTAGGCGTGCGTTCGGCTCCCTTCTCGACCGGCTGCTCGCTCGGCCGGAGCGGGCAGGACGGCCATTCCGCAAGGTCGCTCTCTCCGCCCGCCTCGTCGGCGGCGGCTCCTGGCGCCGTACGGTGACGCTGCGCGACCCGACGGCAGACCGCCCGCGCCTGCGCTCTGCGCTCGGCCCGAAGCTGCTCGAGATCCCGGCTCCCGTCCTCGAGCTCCGCCTCGAAGCGGTCGAGCTCTCGCAGTCGGTCGGCCGGCAGCTCGAGCTCGTGAAACCCGTGGGCGACGAGATGAACGCCCGTTTGAGCGACGGGTTGCGCCAGGTGCGCGCCAGCACCGGCTCCGGTTCGGTCGTCGCGGTCGTGGAGGTGGCGCCGTGGTCGCGGATTCCCGAAGCACGATCGCTGCTAGTGCCGCGGGACGAATAAATGCGCCTCGGCCGGCGCTGGTGGAAGCCAGCCCGGTCGGTGTGCCGGTGCGGGTGAACCGCGAGGGAGTCGCGCTCGTCCGGGAGGAGTGGCGTGTCGTCGACCGCTGGTGGACGGAGGATCCGCTCGACCGCCGCTACTTCGACGTCGTGCTCGAGTCGGGCCAGAACGCGTGCGTCTTCCGCGACGAGGAAGCCGGCTGCTGGTTCAGCCAGCGGGCTTGAGGGCTTCGTGGGAAAGCGATTCCCACTCGTCCGCGTGCGCCGCCGGCACGACCACCCACTGCTTGAACGGTCGGCCCTCACCACCGGGATCGAAGAGGTGCGCCCCTTCGAGGGCCAGCGCCCGGGCGTGCGTGTCGGGGTCAGGCAGCTTGAACACCATCGAGCCGCGCGTGAAGCCGGCGACCATCTTCCCGCCCCGTTTCACGCAGGGCATGCCCATCATCTGCGAGGGCGTGACGTTGTCATGCTGAGCGCAGAGGTCGTCCACGAGCTCGTCGTAGCGCTCCTTCGCGTCCATCAGTCGAGTTTACGCCCGGATTTCGAGGAGCCGTCCGCCCTCGAGCGCATAGAGGCACGTGAGCCGATTCGAGGCCGGCCCCGGCGCATCCCGCACTTCGATCCGGATTTCGTCCCTGTCGACGAGGAGCGGACCCGCTTCGGCCGTCGCGATCAGCGCTTCCTCAACCGGTCGGCCGCCGTCCGCAGGGGGATCCTCGGAGTCGAAGCCAGGCGTCACGCCGCGGAGGTAGTCGGCGAAGCCGCCGCCGGGAGCGTGGAAGTTGAGGTAACGCAACTCTTCCGTCGGGCTCGCGTTCCGGAACGCGTGGACGACGAACGGCGGCGCAACCACAAGCGATCCCGCCGGGGCAGCGGTCTCCTGCCGGTCGGCGCCGAGGCCGACTGTCAGCTCCCCGTCGAGCACATAGAAGAGATCGGTGTGGTGGCGGTGGATGTGGGGATTTGCGCCGTCCTGTCCGGGCCCGAACCTCGTCCACGTGACACACAGATCATCGCGGTCGCAGAGGATCTCGACCCGCCGGTTCTCGGAGTCGCCGATCACCTCTCCTTCGCCGGGCGTTAGGAGATTCGGTTGTCCTACGTCGAGCTCCACGCACACTCAGCTTATTCGTTCCTCGACGGCGCGTCGCACCCCGAGGAGCTTGCGTTGCGCGCAGCCGAGCTCGGCTACGAGGCGCTCGCGCTCACCGACCACGAGGGCGTCTACGGCTCGCTCGAGCTCGCCCACGCGGCGAAGCTCGTCGGCGTCAGGGCGATCACGGGTGCCGAGGTGTCTCTCGTCGGCGGTGCCCACGTCACGCTGCTCGTCGAGTCGTCACAGGGGTACGCGAACCTCTGCCGCCTCCTTACCGCAGCGCACGCGCACACGCGGCCGAAGGAGGGGATACTCCTGCCGCCGGCACTCGATCCGGGGTTGCTCGCGGACCTGAACGAGGGACTCGTGTGCCTGTCCGGCTGCGCGCGCCAGGGGCTCGGGAGCCACGACCCGAACGCTGCCGCCACGCTTGCCCGCGCCTTCGGGCCGGAGCGCTTCTATGTCGAGCTGCAGCGGCCGTTCGAGCGCGGCGACGCGCGCCGGAACGCGCTCTTACGCGACCTCGCCGCTCATGCCGGGGTGAAGACCGTCGTCACCGGCAACGTCCACGCCCACACTCTGCGCCGCACCGCGCTCCAGGACGTCCTCGTCGCGATCCACCACAACACTTCGCTCGAGTCGTGCGAGGTCGAACGGCGCGGCAACCGCGAGAGCATCCTGCGAGCGCCCGAGGAGATGCTCGAGCTCTTCCCGGACGACCGCGACGCCGTCTTGCGTACCGCCGAGGTGGCGGCGCGGCTGGAGTTCGACCTGACGGCGGAGCTCGGCTATCGCTACCCCGACTTCTCCGACGGAGCCGAGCCGGCGATCAAGCAGCTGGCCGGGGTGTGCAACGACGCGTTCTCGGAGCGCTACCCGCCAAGTAACAGACTGTTACTGACTCAGGCTCGGGCACGGCTGGAGAGTGAGCTCAGGTTGATCGACGAGCTCGGCCTCGCCGGCTTCTTCCTCCTCCACTGGGAGGTGCTCGAGCTCGCGCGGGAGATCGCCTGCGGGATCCGCGGGCCGGGGTCGCCGCGCCGCTTCTTGCCGCCGGGGAGAGGACGCGGCTCGTCGGTCGGTTCGATCGTCTGTTACCTGACCGGGCTCTCGCACGTCGATCCTGTGGCGCAGAACCTCTCGCTCGGGCGCTTCCTCAACCGCGAGCTGATGTCGGTGCCCGACATCGACCTCGACTTCCCGCGCGACATCCGCGAGCAACTGATCATCGCTGTCACCGAACGCTACGGCCGTGAGCATGCATCGCTCGTCGCAAGCTTCTCCACCGACCGGGCGCGCGGTGCGATCCGGGACGTCGGCAAGGCGCTCGGCCTCCCGTTCGCCGAGCTGGAGCGGCTCACGCGGGTCTCCGACGGCTGGAACGCGAAGAAGGTCGCCGAGGAGCTTGGCCTGCTACCCGAGGCTGAACGGCGCATGCTCTCCCCGCGCTGGCGCGCGTTCGCCGAGCTGACGCGGGAAATCGCAGGGCTGCCGCGCCACATCTCGCAGCACCCAGGCGGAATGGTGATCTCCTCGAGGCCGCTCATCGAGCTCGTCCCCGTTCAGCCTGCGGCGATGGCCGGCCGCCAGCTCTGCCAGTGGGACAAGGACTCGTGCGCCGACGCCGGCTTCCTGAAGATCGACCTGCTCGGCCTGGGAATGCTCTCCGCGGTCGAGGACTGCGTCGAGCAGATCGCGGAGAGCTACGGCGAGCCGATCGACCTCTCGCGGATCCCGCTCGACGACGGCGACGTCTTCGCGGAGATCCAGCGCGCCGACACGATCGGCGACTTCCAGATCGAGAGCCGTGCGCAGATGCAGAGCCTGCTGCGAACGAAGCCGGCGAACATCGACGACCTGACCGTGCATGTCGCGCTCGTGCGGCCGGGGCCGATCCAGGGCAAGGCGGTGCACCCGTACATCGACGCCCGCGAGCGGCTTCGCGTCGATCCCACCTACGTGCCGCCGGTCGACCACGAGCTGCTGCGCGAGCCGCTCCGCGACACGCACGGTGTCGTCGTCTTTCAGGATCAGGTGCTCGAGGTGGCGATGGCGCTCGCAGGCTTCACGATCGGCGAGGCGGAAGGGTTGCGGCGGGCGATGAGCCGGAAGCGGAGCGAGGAGGCGATCGAGGCTTTCCGGGAGCGGTTCGTCGAGGGCGCCGCGCGGAACGGCGTCGACGGAGAGACCGCCGACAGGGTCTACGACAAGCTGGCTGCGTTCTCCGGCTTCGGTTTCCCGAAGTCGCACGCGGCAGCGTTCGGGCTGCTCGCCTACCAGTCGGCCTGGCTGCGCCACCACTATCCGGCCGAGTTCCTCTGCTCGCTCCTGAACGCGCAGCCGGTGGGCTTCTATCCGCCCTCCTCGCTCGTGCGAGACGCACAGCGGCGAAGCGTGGAGGTCCGTCCCCCGGACGTCAACCTCAGCGAGGTGTTTTGCACATGGGAAGAAAGCGCCGTCAGGATGGGGCTGAAGTACGTGAAATCGGTGGGGGAGGACGATGCCGAGGCGGTCGTGGCCGAGCGGGAGGCGAACGGGGAGTTCACGGACGTCGGAAACCTGGCGCGACGGGTCCCGCTCGACGCCCGCGAGCTCGAGGCGCTCCTCCGCAGCGGCGCCTGTGACAGCTGGGGCAAGCGTCGCGACCTGCTCTGGGAGCTCGGCCTCGTCATCCGACCACAGACCGTTCAGCGTGAGAACAAGCAGCTGACGCTGTCGCTCGACGCAACGGTCGCGACCCCCGATCTTCCCGACCTGACCGCCTGGGAGCGGATGCTCGCCGACTACGCCTCGACAAGCGTCTCGATCGACGTCCACCCGCTGACACTGCTGCGCCCGCACCTGCCGCCCGGGGTGCTACCGAGCAACGAGCTGAACGAGGCGCCACACCGCAGCCGCGTCGCGTTCGCGGGAATGGCCGTCGCACGCCAGCGGCCGACGACTGCGCACGGGATCGTCTTCATGCTGCTCGAGGATGAGCTCGGCCAGGTCAACCTGATCGTCTCGCCCGAGCTGTACGAGCGGAACCGGGCGGTCGTGCGCGGCGAGCCGCTCCTACTCGTTCGCGGCCGCTTCGAGCGGATCAAGGACAACCGGAACATCGTCGTCGAGTCGCTCGAGAGCCTCGGCCCGCTCGCCCGCTCGATCGCCAGCAGCGACGTCGGCGCCTCGCTGCCGTCAGCACACCATTTCGGTCACAGGTAACCGCTCAGCGGCCGTTCTCCGCCAGTGCCTTTTCGAGCAGGAGCGCCGTGTTGATCAGCCCGATGTGCGAGAACGCCTGCGGGAAGTTGCCGACCAGCCGCTGGAGGCGGGGGTCGTACTCCTCCGAGAGCAGACCGAGGTTGTTCCGGAGCGACAGCAGCCGCTCGAACATCTCCTCCGCCTCGTCGAGCTCGCCGAGCAGGACGAGGTTGTCGACGAACCAGAAGGAGCAGAGGAAGAACGCGCCTTCCCCGGGCGGCAGCCCGTCGATCTTCTGGACGTCCTCGTCGTGACGGTAGCGCTGCACGAACCCGTCCACGAGCAGCTCTCGGCGGACCGCCTCGAGCGTCCTCCGGACACGCGGGTCGTCGGCGGGCAGGAAGCCGAAGAGCGGAATCGTGAGCAGGCTCGCGTCGAGCCGCTTCGAGTCGTAGGACTGGACGAACGAACCGAGCTCGTCGTCATAGCCGCGCTTGAGCACCTCGGCGTGGATCTCGTCGCGCACCCGCCGCCAGCGATCAACCTCGCCGTCGCGCCCGTAGTCCTCGACCGCTTTCACGGCCCGGTCGAACGCGACCCACGCCATCACCTTCGAGTGGGTGAAGTGGCGCCGCGGCCCGCGTACCTCCCAGATCCCCTCGTCCGGCTCTCGCCAGCGTCGCTCAAGGTTTGCAAGCAGCACGCGCTGGAGCGCCCAG
>JAXIPI010000432.1:0-4391 GCA_045403015.1 Gaiellaceae bacterium
GATTCTACGCGCGGCTGGAGTAGCTCATTGGGATCAGCGCCATGAAGGGAGCGTGTCGCGCTTCCGCCAAAGAGCGACAGCAGCGCGAGTCAACAGATGGGCGGCAGTCCAGGTAGACGGTTTCTGCCGACGCTCGCTCGCGACCTTTGAGCGTGTCTGAGGCCGTCGGGCCCGAGATGAGCGCCCGCTTCACAAGGTAAGAAACTCGTCCCAGGCGACCGTGCCGTCTTAAGGCCTCGGCGCCTTGGCGTGCAGCTCCGCCGGCCGGAGCTCCGCGTCGACGGCGCCGCCGAGCCGCGTGACGATCCCAGGCAGCGCCTCGATGTCCTCGGCGCTCGTCCGGAAGTTCACGACGCAGGCACGCAGCAGGAACCTGTCCCGGACGATCGCGTTCGAGACGAACGCCTCGCCGCCGCGCTCCAAACGGTCGAGCAGCTCCTTGTTCAGGTCGTCGAGATATGCGGCGGCCCCCTCCCCCGCGTCTTGCAGGTCGCGCGGAACGTAGCGGAAGGTCATGATGCTGAGCTCGTGCGTCCAGGCCTCGAGCTCCGGAGCCGCCTCGGCCAGCTCATAGAGCAGCCGGGCCAGGGCGCAGTCGTCGGCGATCATCCGCTCGTAGCCCTCACGGCCGACCTGGCGCAGCGCGAGCCAGACCTTCAGCGCCCGGAACCCGCGCGAGTTCTGCGGCCCGTACTCGAAGTAGTTGATCCCTTCGTCTTCCGCGAGGTGGTAGTAGGGTCGGTAGCTGGACGTGTCGCGCAGCGCCTCGGCGTCGCGCACAAGCGCACAGCCGGCCTCAAGCGGGGCGTAGAGCCATTTGTGCGGATCGAGGGCGACTGAGTCGGCCACCGCGAGCGCCTTCAAGTCCGGTGGCGCGTCCGGCAGGAGCGCTGCGAAGGCGCCGTAGGCACCGTCCACGTGGAGCCAGAGCGAGCGCTCGTCGCAGATGCGACGCAGCTCGGGCAGCGGATCGATCGCGCCCGTGCTGACAGACCCGCCTGTGCCGACAACGAGCAGGGGCACGTCGCCCGCCTCGCGGTCGTCGTCGATTGCGGCCTCGAGCGCCGCCGCGTCCATGCGCTGCCCATCGTCCGTCTCGATCCAGCGGATCGCGTCGGTGCCGAGCCCGGACAGGTCAGCTGCCTTCTCGATCCACGTGTGCGTCTCGGCCGAAACGTAGACCAGCACGCGGCCGGGCGCCGCCCGCATCCCCTTCTCACGGACATCCCAGCTTGCAGATGCTCGCCGGGCCGCGAGGAAGCAAACGAAGTTCGCCATGTTGCCGCCGCTCACGAGGATCCCGCCACTGTCGGCTGGAAAGCCCACGAGCTCCGCGATCCAGCGGATCGTCTGGGCCTCGATCTCGCTCGCGACGGGCGAGAGCGGCCAGCCGCCGAGATTCGGGTTGACTGACGCCGCGAGCAGGTCGGCGAGCGCGCCGATGGGAGCGGCCGAGGAAGTTATGTAACCCCAGAAACGCGGGTGGCCGTTGAAGAGCGAGTGGTCGAAGAGAAGCCGGGCGGCTTCTGTCAGGAGCTCTCCCGGATCGCTCCCGCGCGCGGGCACTCCGCCCGCCGGCAAGAGGGCGCGAACCTCGGACGGCCGCTCGCCCGGAGCGACGGGCCGCTGTGGCAGCGTCTCGCGGAAGGACGTCACTTCCTCCACGAGCGCATGCCCCAGCTCGCGGAACTCGTCCGGCGAGAGCTCGAGCGCGGCCCGGCGGTGACGCGGGGGCTCGGCGGCCATTCCGAGTGAGTCTACGGACGAGCTCTCGACCTGTGATCCGCTGCAGCGAGTGCCGCCGCGCGGTCGGCGAGTTCACGGCGATCACCGAGCGGTGGGGCTACTGGAGCGACGGCTGCGGCGAGCTGCTCCCGTTCTGCCCCGAGTGCGCCGGGCGCGAGTTCGCACCCGACGCGCGCGCGAGCGGTCGCGTGCCGCTCGTTCACCGCCGCGCGACGTCGGGCGGGAGCCGTGCCCAAGGTGAGGCCCCTTGGGCAGGTCGGCGTCCCGTACGGCCTGCGCACGCCCGACAGGTGTCCGCGGGCGTGACCGCTGCTCAAAGCGACTGGACGTAGAGCCCAGCAGGCGTTCGCGCGAGTTTCCAGCGCGGATGACATTTCGGGTTGACGTCGGCACGGATGAGCCGAAACGTCGGTGGATCACCGCTTACGGAGCGGGTTTGAGGCGAGGGCTCGGGGCGCGGATGACGGGATGACGCCGATGTCAGCGACGTCAGTGTGTGGACGCGGAGGCCCTGGTGCTGCTGGGGCCGCCCCAACCCTTCCCCCCGCCCCCGCATTCGAATGCCCGCGAGCTAACCCAGCGCTCGGGTGATCGCCCTCACCGAAGGTCGGGACCTCACCTGGCTAACTCGGAAGCCGGTCGCTCGTCTCGACGATGGAGACGACGCGTAGCGGCGCCCCGTGCTCGAGGCAGACGAGATCGGCCTCCGCGCTGCTTGACGTCCACCCTCCCTGCAGGCACGGTCACGCAGTGCGAAGGATCATCCTGCTTCGGCACGGGAAGTCGAGCTGGTCGGATCCGACCCTTTCTGACGTGGAGCGCCCGCTCGCGCCGCGAGGCGAACGCGCGTCGAGACGCATGGCCAAGCACCTGCGCCGGAAGAGGATCCGTCCCGCTCTCGTGCTCTGCTCCCCCTCGCTTCGCACTCGCCAGACGCTCAAAGCGATCAGGCCCTCGCTCGGCATGGACTGCCCCGTCGAGTTCGTGGCTGAGCTCTACGCCGCCTCGGAACAGAAACTGCTCGAACGGCTTCGGGCACTTCCCGAGTCCGCCGATTCGGTGATGCTGATCGGGCACAACCCAGGCCTCCAGGAGCTCGCACTCGTCCTTGCCTCGCGGGGCGTTGACCTACCGAAGCTGAAGCAGAAGTTCCCGACCGGAGCCCTCGCCACCCTCGTTGTCGGTAGCGATAGCTGGGCCGCTCTCAAGCCTGGTGACGCAAAGCTCGTCGATTACATCGTCCCTAGGCAGCTCGGCTGAGCCGCCCGCCCTCCTCGTGGGTCGACGCAGGTGATGAGGAGCGCAGGGCTGTGGTGACGATCGAGGACGTGCGGCCCGTCGCGCTCGCGCTGCCACGCGCGACCGAGGCGCTCGTTCGGGGCCGCGTGAAGTTCCGCGTCGGCCGGATCGTCTACCTCGCCTTCTCGCGCGACGAGACCGTGATGGGATTCGCGTTCCCCAAGGAGTGGCGGGATGCACTGACGGCTCAGAGCCGCACAAGTTCATGCGCCCTGTACCTGATCGTGTACGGGAGTAAGGCGGAGGCCGATCGTGCCGCTGAAACGGTGCAG
This sequence comes from Gaiellaceae bacterium, assembly GCA_045403015.1. Lineage (GTDB taxonomy): Bacteria > Actinomycetota > Thermoleophilia > Gaiellales > Gaiellaceae > Gaiellasilicea. The sequence continues at coordinate 3,318 of JAXIPI010000432.1, forward strand.
GCCGTGCATGCGTTCGTGCGCGGTACAACACAGGCCCGACTCGGGACGTTCCCGGTCGGAACCTCCTACTCGGCGGCCGACCCGGAGCTGATGCTCTGGGTGCACGCGACGCTCGTCGAGACCTCGCTCACGGTCTACCACCGCTCGTGCGCCGTTTGCGGCTAGAGGAGCAGGAGGCCTACTACCGCGAGATGGCGTGCGTGGCACGGTTGTTCGGAACGCCTGGCGAGGTGATTCCGGCCACGCTCGCCGCCTTCCGCGAGTACCTGCGCGACGAGCTCGCAAGCCCGCACATCTGCGTGACTGGCCCGGCGCGGGACGTCGCCGAGGTGATGCTGCACGCGCCGCTGCCTGCGCCCCTGCCGCTGATCCTGCCGGCGCATCGGCTCTCCACCGCGGCCCTGTTGCCGCCTCGACTCCGCGCCGAGTACGGACTCCGGTGGGATCCAGGGCGCGCGCGCGCGCTCGCGCTCCACACGGCGGCGCTGTCGGTCAGGCTCGCGGCCGTCGCGCTCTTCCTCGCCGCAGAGCGGCTCTCGCCGCCCGCGCTCGCGTTGGCCCCCTGGGCCTCTTAGCGACCGTAGCGGCGCCCTCGCTGCTGGAAGCTGCGCAGCGCGCGCAGGAAGTCGAGCTCCCGGAACGCGGGCCAGTACACGTCCGTGAAGTAGAGCTCGCTGTCAGCGCCCTGCCAGGGCAGGAACCCGGACAGCCTCAGCTCTCCGCTCGTGCGGATGATCAGGTCGGGATCGGGCACGCCGGCGGTGTAGAGGTGCTCAGCGAGTGCGTCACGGGTGATCGCGTCGGCGATCCGCCCCGGTGACGTCCCTTCTCCAGCGAGCTGGCGGACAAGCGATCGCGCCGCATCGACGAGCTCGTCTCTGCCGCTGTAGGCCAAAGCGATCGTCAACCGGAGGCCGGTATTCGCCGACGTTGCCCCCTCCACGGTCGCGATTGAGGCGCGCAGCCGTGGCGGAAGCTCCCCGTGCCGCCCCTGTGGGGTGTCAAAACTCGGTGCGCGTTCCCGAAAATGCGGGTTTGTAGGTGGGACCCGATTTTTGGCACCCCACACGGCCG
>JAXIPI010000030.1:0-2565 GCA_045403015.1 Gaiellaceae bacterium
GCAACGGTTTCGCGTGGTGAGGATTAGAGTCGGCCGAAGCTTCGACAAGGAGGCAGATGTGCCGCTCGCACGAGTCGTGGCTTTTGATGGCGTCGGCAGCGAACGGATGGCGAAGATGTAACGCGAGATGCAGAGCAGCGAGCGCCGGACAACGTGCCGGCCAAGGAGATCGTCGTCCTTCACGATCCGGAAGCCGAGAAGTCGCTCGTGATTGTCTTCTTTGAGACCGAGGACGACTACCAGCGTGGCGACGAGGCGCTGAGCGCGATGCCAGCAGACGACACACCCCGGCAAGCGCACGTCAGTCGCGAAATACCAGGTCGCGTTCCGTACGACGGACTAGCACCGCCGATCGCCGATGTGAAACGCGCGTTCTTCGGCACCGCAGACCGGGTACAGTGGCGACCCGGCACCGTCGGCGACTGGGTTTTCGGGGCGGCACGGTCCGAGAGGCTTTCTTGCCGGGGCGCCTTCGCGTAGCGAAGATGCGGCGGATGTGACTTTGCCCGCGAGACTGGCGGCTCGGTGACGCCGTCCTCCGAGCGCCTGCTCGTGGAGACGTCGCGGGATTCGACGCCGCTTGTTATCAGGCTTTTCGGCGAGCTCGACCTGCGACTCGGCGAGACATCCCTGCCTCGGCTCGAGTCGGCCCGTGCGGAATCGCTGCTCGCTTACCTGCTCCTTCACCGCGAGGCGGCTCAGCCGCGGCAGCGTCTCGCCTTCCTCCTCTGGCCGGATTCGACCGAGGCTCAGGCGCAGACGAACCTGCGTCACGTCCTCCACAACCTCCGGCGGGCGCTTCCCGAGGCGGACCGCTACCTGGAAGTGGGACAACGGACGCTGCGCTGGCGGGCGGACGCCCCTTTCCGGCTCGATGTCGCCACCTTCGAGGAAGCGCTCGCGCGAGCCGACGCCATCGACGCAGACGACGCGCCCTCGGCGCTGCGGGATGCCGTGGAGTCCTATGCAGGCGACCTCCTCGAGGGGTGCTATGACAACTGGCTGCTCGAGGAGCGGGAGCGCCTCCGCGAGCGGCAGCTCGAGGCGCTCGAGCGGTTGGCTGAGCTGCTCGAAGGCAAGGGTGAGCACGCGCAGGCGATCCCGTACGCGGAGCGGCTGCTGCGGCAGGACCCGCTCCGCGAGCAGACCTACCGCCTGCTCATGCGCCTCTACGACGCGCGCGGGGACCGGGCACGGGCGGTTCGCGTGTACCACGCGTGCACGGCAACGCTCGAGCGCGAACTGGGCGTCGAGCCCTCACCGGCGACGCGCGAGCTCTACGAAGGCCTGCTGCCGGCCGCCGAGCTCGAGCCGGCGGCCGCTGGCACGATGGCCGCCGGACGGCTCGCCGGTCCGGCGCTCGTCGGGCGGGCGGCCGAGCGGACGCAGCTGTCTGCGCTCTGGCGCGCATCCGAGCACGGCCGGGCACAACTCGTGCTCATCAGCGGCGAGCCCGGGATCGGGAAGACACGGCTCGTCGAGGAGCTCCGCTCCTGGTGCGCCCATCGAGGCGTGCTGACTGCGGAGGCGCGCTCGTACCTCGCAGAGGGGGCGCTCGCCTACGGCCCGGTGGTGGCGTGGCTGCGCTCGGAGGCGCTCGCAGCGCGGCGCAGCCGGGTCGACCGGAGGCACCTCTCCGAGCTCGGTCGGCTCCTGCCGGAGCTCGCCCACGAACACGGCCTCGACCCGCCCCAACCTCTGCCCGAAAGCGAGCAACGGCAGTGGCTGTTCGATGCGCTCGTCCGCGCGATCCGCGCTCCGGACGCGCCGCTCCTGCTCGTCGCCGATGACATCCACTGGGCCGACCCGGAGACGCTGCAGTTCGTCCACTACCTGTTGCGATCGGAGCCGGACGCGCCGCTCCTCGACGCGGCGACGTCACGGCGGGAGGAACTCGACCGGAGTCACCCGTTGAACGACCTGCTGGCCGGTCTGCGCTCGCTCGAGCGCCTCACCGAGCTCGAGCTGACGTCACTCTCGCGGCAGGAGACGGCTGTACTCGCCGAGCGCCTATCCGGGCGGCCCCTCGCCGAGCCAATCGCAGATCACCTCTTCGGCGAGACCGAGGGAAACCCACTCTTCGTCGTCGAGACGATGCGGGCCGGCTGGACGGGCGAGCAGCGCGACCAGCGGCTGATCACACCGCGGGTGCAGGCGGTGATCGAGTCCCGACTCGCGCAACTCTCCGGCGCCGCCCACGATCTCGTCGACGTCGCAGCAACCATCGGACGGGAGTTCAGCTCCGACCTGCTCATAGCGGTCGGCGACAGCGACGCGGAAGCGCTCGTGCGCGGACTGGACGAGCTGTGGCGACGCCGGATCATCCGCGAGCAGGGCAGCGAGTCGTACGACTTCAGCCACGACAAGATCCGCGAGGTCGTCTACCTCGCGCTCGCCCCCGCTCGGCGCCGTCGGCTCCACCTGCGCGTGGCACTGGCGCTTGAGCGTCTGCACGCCGCCGACCCAGAGGCGGTGAGTGCGCAGCTCGCCTCGCACTACGACCGCGCCGGAGCTGCGGACGAGGCCGTTCGGTGGTACTCGAGCGCAGCGGAGGCGGCGCAGCGG
>JAXIPI010000373.1:0-13700 GCA_045403015.1 Gaiellaceae bacterium
CCGACGTGTCGGCCGGAATCGCCTGCAAGCGTTGCACCGCGTGCTCCGCTGCCTCGTCGGCGAGACGCCGCGCCTCGCCGACGCCGTGCGTCGCCGCGTACCCGTCGCCGTCGAGCAGGTCGTCGACGATCTGAAAGAGCAGGCCGAGCTCGTCGCCGAACGCGCGCCACGCGGGCTGCTCTCCCTCCGGCACCTCGGCGACCCAGAGCGCAACGCCGACGGACGCCGCGAACAGCGCTCCCGTCTTCAGCCGGTGCAGCGCTGCGAGGTCGGCGGTGTCGCCGGTGATGTCGCGGTACTGGCCGCCGATCATCCCGAGCGTGGCCTGCGCGAGCTCGCGGCCGACCATCGGCGCCGGGTAGGAGAGCGCGAGCCGGAATGCCTCGGCGAGCAGCGCGTCGCCCGCGAGGAGCGCCGTCCCCTCGTCGAACGCGATGTGCGCGGACGGACGGCCCCGGCGCTCGTCGTCGTCGTCCATCGACGGGAGGTCGTCGTGCACGAGCGAGAACGTGTGGACGAGCTCGACGGCGGCGGCGGCGGGCAGGCAATGCTCGGCGACCGCTCCCGCTGCCTCGCTCACGGCAAGGGCGATGACCGGCCGCACGCGCTTGCCGCCCGATTCGAGCGGGTAGCGGAGCGCCTCCTCGAGACCTCCGAGCTCCGGAGTGAACGCGAGCTCGGCGAGGTAGCTCTCGACCAGCCCGCGCAGCTCCTCAGGGCTGCGGGGCATCTGCTCGGGCTCTTGCCTTTGCGAGCTCCGCTTCGACCTCTTTCGCCAGATCGGCGAGCTCGGTCAGCACCTCCACGGCCGAGTCCGCATCCTCAGCCGCGGCAAGCCTCTCCAGCTCGTCCCGGGTCGCCTTCAGCCGTTCGAGCAGTTCCTCCGCACGGGCTAGCGCTTCATCTGCGGTCCCGCTCATGCCACCTCCTCGCTGTGTCCCTTCTCTCTGGGCCCCTTTTCTCTGGCCACGCGAGCCAGGATCCCATTCACGAGCCGTCCGGCATCCTCTGACGCGTACCGCTTCGCCAGCACGACGGCCTCGTTCATCGCCACCTCCGGCGGCACGCTCTCCTCCTCGAGCTCGTGGATCCCGATCCGCAGAATGTTCCGCTCGAGCGTACCCAGACGGTCGGCGGTCCAGCCCTCGGCGCACTCGGTGATGCGGTGGTCGAGCTCCTCGGCTCGCGCCGAGACGGCCTCCGCGAGCTCGAGCGCAAACGCGTCCGGCTCACCCTCGTAGAGCGCCGTCAACGGCTGCCCGGTGAGATCCCACTGGTAGAGCAGGAAGAGCGCCGTTCGCCTGGCCTGTCTGCGGCCGGTGGTCATCCGTCCAGCTCCTCGATCGAGACGTCGACAGCCTCCACGACGAGCCCTGCCGAGTCTCGCAGAACACCCGCCACGTTCGCCTGCACCTCGCGTCCCAGGGCGGGCAGCACCGCCCCGTAGGCCGCGGCGACCTCGAGCTCGACACGCGCCTTCCCGTCCGCGACGACCACGTCGAGCCCGCGCCTCGGCCGCGGGACCCGGGCACCGTCCACGAGCTCTGCTGCGGCGATCACCAGCGCAGCGAGGGCGCCGCCGTCGATCCGAATCGTGCCGGCGGGTCCGCGAATCGTGTGTCCGTCGCGGCTCATGACGCTTCGACCGCCGCCAGCGCAGGCAGGCGGCTCCTGGTCTCCTCCAGAAAGCTCGTCGAGTATTCGCCGCTCACGAACTCGTCGGACCGCAGGATGTCGAGCGCAAGCTCGCGTGTCGTCGGGATGCCGCCGAGCTCGATCTCGCCGAGCGCCCGCAGGCCGCGCGCGATCGCCGCCGGCCGGTCTTCCGCCCACACGACGAGCTTCGCGATCAACGAGTCGTAATAGGGCGAGATGGTCGAGCCCTCCTCGAGGTGTGTGTCGATCCTGACACCCGGCCCCAACGGGGGGCGGAAGCGCCTGATCGTTCCCGGAGCAGGTGCGAAGCCGTTGGCGGGATCCTCTGCGTTGAGTCGGATCTCGATCGCGTGGCCCCGCCGCGCCGCACGGCCCGTGACCTCGAGCGGCTGTCCCGCGGCGATGCGCAGCTGCTGGCGCACGATGTCGATCCCCGTCACCACCTCGCTGACCGGGTGCTCGACCTGGAGCCTTGCGTTCAGCTCGATGAAGTAGAACGCGCCGTCAGGGCCGAGCAGGAACTCGAACGTTCCCGCGTTCTCGTAGCCGATCGTGCGGCACGCGCGCTCGGCCGCCGCCTCCATCTCGTCGCGCGTCGCGGGATCCAGCGCCGGCGAGGGAGACTCCTCGACGAGCTTCTGGTGCCGCCGCTGGATCGAGCATTCGCGCTCACCAAGCGTCAGCACGCCTCCGTCCTTGTCGCAGAGCACCTGAACCTCGACGTGGCGTGCGGGGACGAGTGCCTTCTCGAGGTAGAGGGACGCATCCGAAAAGGCCGCCTCGGCCTCGGCGCGGGCGATCGAGTACGCGGCCTGCAGCTCCTCCGGCCCGTGCACGAGCCGCATGCCCTTGCCGCCGCCACCGGAGACCGCCTTCAGCAGAACCGGGAAGCCGAGCTCGGCTGCGGCGACACGCACCTCGTCGAGCGACGCGCCACCCTCGGTGCCGGGCACCAGCGGCACACCGGCCGCCTTCATCTCAGCCTTGGCACGCGTCTTGTCGCCCATCCGCTCCATGACGTCCGCGTCAGGCCCGACGAAGACGAGACCGTTCTCCTCGCAGGCGCGCACGAAGGCCGGGTTCTCGGAGAGAAAGCCATAGCCGGGGTGAATGGCCTCGCAGCTTGTTGTCCCTGCGGCGGCGATCACGTTCGAGATCCGCAGGTAGCTCTCGGACGCCGAAGGCGGGCCGATGCAGACGGCGCGGTCCGCGAGCCGGACATGCAGAGCGTCGTGGTCGGCGGTGGAGTACACGGCGACCGCCTCGGCGCCGAGCTCGTGGAGCGCGCGGATCACCCGGACGGCGATCTCACCGCGATTCGCAACCAGGACCCTGGAGAACATCAGAGGACCGGCGGCGCGACGATCGGCTCGAGCTCGAACAGGAGCTGTTCGAACTCGACCGGCTTGCCGTTTTCGACATGGATCGCAACCACCCGGCCCGCCGCCTCGGACTTCAGCTCGTTGAAGAGCTTCATCGCCTCGATCAGACAAAGCGTCTGACCGGGTGCGACGACGTCGCCGACCTCGACGAAGGCCGGCGTGCTCGGTTCGGGTGACCGGTAGAAGACACCCACCATCGGCGATTCGACCCGGATCAATCCGGCCGCAGCCGCGGGCAGCACCGGCATCTCGGACTCGTCGTCCTCCGCGAGCGGGGCAGACTGGAGCGCCTGGCGCTCGTCCGCTCGCCGGACCGAGACCCGCATCCCCTCGTCCTCGATCTCGACCTCGGCGACGCCGCTCTCCTGCACGATCCGAACGAGCTCGCGAATGCGCTGCTCGCGTGTCTCCTCGAGCGTCGTCTCACCGCGGTCGTCGCGTGTATGTCGCGCGCGGATCGTCCGCAACAGCGACTCGGCGTCCTCGCCGAAGAGCGCGATCAGGACGAGCTCCTCCTCGCTCGCTGCGAGCCCCTCGGCTTCCTGGCGGACATCCTCCGCAGTGGGCGGATCGTCCTCCGGCGGCACGCCGTCGGAGAGTAGCGCGACGGCCCTCTCGACGGTCGGGTCGATCGAGCCCGGCGGCCGGCCGAAACCGCCCTGGACGAGCGCCCGGAACTCGTCGACGACCGTGCCGTACCGTCGAGCCGAGAGAACGTGGATCAGCGCCTGCGAGGCGAGGATCTGTCCGATCGGGGCCGCGAGTGGAGGCCAGCCGGTCTCGCGGCGGATCTCCTGGAGCTCTTCGAGCGTCTCGAGCAGGCGGTCGCCGGAAGCGTGTGCGCGAAGATGCGTGTCGAGCGCAGCGACGAGCCCGGTCGGAAGGTCGTACTCGGCCGCACGGACGGCCAGCCGAGGGGCGTGCGGGGCCACGATCTCATCGCCGATGTGCTCGTCGACCAGGTCCGATGCCTCCCAGAGGCGAGCAACGTCGACGCCGGTGTCGAGCCCCATCCCGAGGAGTGCAGACGCGAGCGATTCGCCTGCGACACGGTGGAGCGAGAGCGCGAGCGGATAGATGGCGCAGGCGATCAGGTCGGCTCCGGCGCGTGCGGCTTCGAGCGAGTCGGCGAGGCCGCTGCCCCCGGCCCCTTGGCAGTAGAACCCGACCGGCAGGCCCGAGGCCTCCTTGACCCGTCCGACGAGGTCGGCTGCCTGGTGCGGCTCGAGACCGCCGCTCGGATCGTGCACGAGGGCGCGGGTGGCCCTGATCTCGGGCAACTCCTTCGCCTGCTCGACGAGCTGGTCCATCGCGCCGGGGTCACCGGGGCTGTACACGAGCCCGGCGTGGAATTCCTTGCCGGCGTCGACGATCGCCTCACCGGGGTCGCGCAGATTCGAGACGTCGTTCAGCGGGTCGTGCAAGCGGAAGACGTCGACGCCGTTCTCGGCCGCCGAGGAGACGAACCGGCGCACGAAGTCGGTTCCGACCGGCCGTGAGCCGACGAGGAAGCGACCGCGCAGCGCCAGCCCGAGCGGCGTGGTCGTCCGGGCTTTGAGAGCACGGATTCGCTCCCAGGGGCTCTCTACGCCTCGTCTCACCGCCGTGTCGAAGACGCCGCCACCCGAGATCTCGAGGCAGGCAAAGCCGGCCTTGTCGAGCACCTCGGCGATCCCGAGCAGCTCCCCGGTCGGGATCCTCCCCGCCAGCGGCTCCTGTGAGAGCAGGCGGATAGTGGTGTCGATGAGGCGCGGCACGAGCGGGAGCCTACCGAGTGCCGGATGACCGGGAGACCTTGTGTTTCTGAAACACAAGGTCATCTCGCCCGCGTAACCATGCGGCGCCTAGGGCCTTTGTGTTTCAGAAACACAAAGTGTTCCGCAACGGCCCGCCTGGCGCTCCGGCTCGCCGCTCGCGGTGCGGAGATCGGTGGAACAGTGCAAGAGCACGGGCCGCCGATCGGAGCGCCGCGAGCGGCGAGAGGGCGGCGGAGCCGGGCTCTGCCCGGCGGGAGCCGCCCGCCCGGTGCGTCAGGCGCGCGAGATGTAGCGGCCTTCGCGGGGGTCGACCTTGATCCTGTCGCCCACGTTTACGAAGAGCGGCACCTGCACGACTGCGCCCGTCTCGAGCGTTGCCGGCTTCGTCACGTTCGAGACGGTGTCGCCCTTCACGCCGGGCTCGGTGTCCGTGACGGAGAGCTCGATCGACGATGGGAGCTGCACGCCGCTCGGCTGTCCACCGACGAACAGGAGCTGCACCGGCGTCGAGGGCTGCATGTACGGGAGCTCGGTCTCCAGCGAGGCGTGCGGGAGCGAGAGCTGCTCGTAGGTCTGCTCGTCCATGAACACGACCTCGTCACCCGAGTCGTACAGGTACTGCATGTTCTTGACCTCGGTGTAGATGCGCGGGAACTTCTCCCCCGCCCGGAAGGTCTTGTCGACGACCGAGCCCGAGTTGACGCTCTTGACCTTCGTGCGGACGAACGCGCCGCCCTTGCCCGGCTTGACGTGCTGGAAGTCGACGATCCGCCACACCGAGCCTTCGAGCTCGATGTGCATCCCCGTCTTGAACTCGTTGGTGGAGATAACGTCGGCCACGGCGGGGCACGTTACCTGACGGTCGTCAGGTCTTTCGGGGCCTGCGTCAGCCGTTCGCGGCCGTCATCGGTGACGAGCACCATGTCCTCGATCCGGACGCCTCCGAGCCCCGGGAGGTAGATGCCCGGCTCGCAGCTGACGACGTTGCCGGCCTCGAGCGTGTCGGTCGACTCTGCCCGCACGGCCGGCGCTTCGTGCACTTCGAGACCGATTCCGTGGCCGAGCCCGTGCCCGAACTGGTCGCCCCAGCCGGCAGCCGCGATCACTTCGCGCGCGGCCGCGTCCACGTCACGGCCACTTGCTCCGGGGGCGAATGCCGCAAGGCCCGCCAACTGGGCCTCGAGGCAGACCGCGTAGGCGCGGGCAAGCTCGTCGGGCAGATCGCCGGTCGCGAATGTTCGCGTGCAGTCGGAGGCGTAGCCCTCGACGCGGCACCCCGCGTCGACGGTGACGAGCGTGCCGACGGGAATCTCGACGTCCCGGACGTCCGCATGCGGGCTCGCCCCGTTCTCGGCGGCGGCGACGATCGTGTCGAACGAAAGTTCCGACGAGCCGTGCTCGTGGAAGAGCTCGCGCACTCGCCAGGCCACCTCGCGCTCCGTCCGGCCGGTGAAGCGCTCCTCTGCGAGTGCGGCGAACACCAGATCGGAGATCGCAGCCGCCGCGCGCATCGTCTCGATCTCGGACGGCTCCTTGACCGCACGCAGCCGCTCGACGAGACCCTCCGTCGGCACGGTCTCGACCCCACCGTCCTTCACCGTCTGGTGGCTCGCCACGGTGACGACGTGCGATTCGATCGCGATCGTCTGACCCGCGAGGCGCGTTGCGAGGTCGGCGATCACGGCGCGCGCCGTCTGCTCGAAGCGGATCCCGTCGAGGGCCTTCGCCTTCTGCGCGTAGCGGAAGTCGGTAAAGAGGGTCGCCTCGCCGGCTGAGTCGACGAGCAGGGCCGCGTTCGAGCTCGAGAGCCCGGTCAGGTAGCGGACGTTGATCCCGCTCGTGACGAGGAGCGGCTCGTCGAGAAGCGCGGCGAGCCGCTCGATGCGGCTCAACTCAGACCCGCCAGGAACGCAATTGCCGTTCGGTAGCCCTCGGGGCCTTCACCGGAGACGCGCTTGGTCGCTAGGTCGCCGATCACCGATGTACGCCTCCACTCCTCCCGGCCCTCGATCTTGGAGAGGTGCACCTCGACGACGGGGACTTTGAAGAGCTCGACCGCGTCGCGGATGGCGTAGCTGTAGTGCGACCAGGCGCCCGGGTTGAGGATGACCCCGTCAGCCCAGTCGAGCGCGTCGTGGCACCAGTCGACGAACTGTCCCTCGTGGTTCGTCTGCCGGCACCTGGTCGTGCACGTGAACTCCTTCGACCAGGCGTAGATGCGGCTCTCGAGGTCGGCCAGCGTGAGCCCGCCGTAGTGGACGGCGTCGCGCCGGTCGAGCACGTCGAGGTTGACTCCGTTGAGGACGGCGATGCGCATCCGGCGCGGACTCTATCCCGCGATCAGCGAGTCGAGCGCCGCTCGTACCTCTGCCACGGGCAGCTCGACGCCGAGCTTCGGCCGCCCCGGCGCCTCGAGCAGCACCAGGCGCGGCACGCCGTCGACCACTTTCTTGTCGCGTGCGAGCGCAGCCCACGCCTCGTCACGGTCGACCCGCACGGGCTCGGGCCGCAGCTCCTGCTCGACGGCCGTCGTGTCGAGGCCCGAGAGCCGCAGAGCGGCGAGCAGCCCCAGGGCGACGGCCCGGCCGTGCGGCAGCTCGAACGCCGCCGCCGCCTCGAGTGCGTGCGCGAACGTGTGACCCAGATTCAGCTGTGCGCGCTCGCCTCGGTCGTGCGGGTCACGGAGGCACACCGCCGTCTTGAACGCCGCCGAGCGTCGCACCTGCTCGGCGAGCGGCAGCTCCCAGAACGGCTCCCCTGCCAGCAGCCCAGTCTTGACGACCTCGGCCCGCCCGTTCGCGAGCTCTGCCTCCGGCAGCGTCTCCAGCGTCGCAGGATCGATCACGGTCCGCACCGGCCAGTGGAAGGCACCGACCAGGTTCTTGGCGTCCGGGAGATCGATCGCCGTCTTGCCTCCGATCGCGGCGTCCACCTGACCGACGAGCGTCGTGGGCACGGCGACCCAGTCGATCCCGCGCAAGTACGTCGCGGCGGCGAAGCCGGCGACGTCGGTTGTGCAGCCGCCGCCGAGAGCGACGAGCGTGCCGCCGCGCTCCAGCCGCAGCGCGTGCCAGAGAGCCTCCAGCGACTCGACGGTCTTTGCCTGCTCTCCCGGCGCCAGCTCGTGGCTCGCTCGCGCCCGAGCTCCGAGCGCGAGCTGCACGTCCATTCCGTAGATCCCGGCGACCCGCGCATCGCTGACGATCTCGACCCGCCCCTCGCCGGGAACGAGCTCGCCGAGCCGTTCGAGCGCGCCGAGCTCGACGTGGACCGCGCCGGCGGCGAGGACGGCACCTTCAACGTCCCAGGTTCGTGCATCCGCGGCGTCGTCGTAGAGCGGCTGCCGTTCCTCGTAAAGCGTCCGGAAGGCCGCCTCGTCCTGCGCCAGAGGACGGTCGCTGCCGCCGACGCGGCGCCACGCTTCCTCCGCATCGATCTCGACGAGGATCGTCACGGCGCGATCGCGGAGCGCCGAGCGGATCTGGTCGGTTCCGACCGCGCCGCCGCCGAGCGCGACCACTGCCGGCGTCCTCGAGCCCAGTGCCTCCAGCGCGTGCTTCGACTCGCGCAGCCGGAAAGCCGCCTCACCCCCGGTCTCGAAGATCCGGGCGATCGGCTCCACCCGCTCGATCTCGCCGTCGACGTCGACGCACGGCCGCCCAAGCCGCTCCGCGAGGGCTTCGCCGAGGGTCGACTTGCCGGCGCCCATGAACCCGATCAGGGCGACGTGGCGGTCTAGGGCGTGCGTGGCCACTGGATGCGGTCGAGATAGGCGCGATGCGCCGCGAGAACGTCGACGAGCGCGTCGCCGCCGAACTTCTCCCGGACGGCGCGAGCGAGCTCCCAGGCGACGGCCGCCTCCGCGACGACCGCCAGCGCCTCGACCGCGGCGACATCGCTCCGCTCGACGAGAGCCTGGGCCGGCTGGCCGTTGGCGAGGTCGACGGAGTCGAGCGGCCGCATCAGCGTGGGCAGCGGCTTCATCCCTGCGCGCACCACGATCTCTTCTCCGTTCGAGACGCCCGCCTCCAGCCCGCCGGCGCGGTTCGAACGGCGTTTGAGACCAGGCTCGATCTCGTCGTGCGCAGACGAGCCACGCACGCGGGCGAGCTCGAAGCCGTCGCCGACCTCGACCCCCTTTACGGCCTGGACGCTCATCAGCGCGGCGGCGAACCGTCCATCGAGCCGGTCCTCGCGCGACGCGTAGGAGCCGAGCCCGGGGAAGACCCCGCTCGCGCGCACCTCGACGATCCCGCCGAGCGTGTCGCGGTCGGCGCGGGCGGCGTCGATCGTGGCCTCCCAGTCCTCCCGTTCGCCACCGATCTCGAGCACCGACCCGGCAACCGTGATCCCGAGCTCGTGCAGGAGCGACTTCGCGACGGCGCCGGCGGCGACGAAGACGGCCGTGTGACGCGCGCTTGCCCGCTCGAGCGCGTTGCGCACGTCTTCGTGCCCGTACTTGAGCACTCCCGCCAGGTCGGCGTGGCCCGGCCGCGGCAGCGTCACAGGCTTCGTTCCCTTGCCGGCCGGCTCACCCTCCGGCGGCCACGGATTCATCCCCCACTCCCAGTTCTTGTGGTCGCGGTTGCGAACGACGAGCGCGAGCGGCGTGCCGAGCGTCCGGCCGTGCCGGAGGCCTGCGAGCACCTCGACCTCGTCCTGCTCGAGCTGCTGTCGCGGACTGCGGCCGTAGCCCAGCTGACGCCGGTGCAGGTCGGCGTTGATGGCCGCCCGGTCGAGCTGGAGGCCGGCCGGGAGTCCGGTCAGGATGGCGACGAGAGCCGGGCCGTGCGATTCGCCGGCGGTGGAGAGACCGAGGGTCACCGCCAAAGCGTATGCGTCGCGCCAAAACGGCTACTCCTGCACCACCCGAAAGCGGCATGCGCGTCCCTCCAGACCCCTTCAACAATGGAGATGACGTTGCGGACGGGAGCGGTTCCCGGACGTCAGCGAGGAGTCCATGCCACGCACTGTGGCTACAAAAAAAGGGGGGCTCATGCGGCCCATTGCAACGAGAGCAGTTCAACTAGTCGCGCTTGCAGTCGTGTTGTTCGTCGGCATCGCCGGCCAGGCTTTTGCCGACGCCGGCGGATCGGAAAGCACGGGTGGCGGCTGCAAGGTCACGTTCGGCGGCTGGATCGTGACGACCGACGGCGACACGGGCACGTTCGGCGCTGTTGCCAACGGTTCGAAGGGGCAGGTGGAGTACCAGGACCACGGGCCTGTCACGGACATCAACGTGCATTCGATCGACGTCCAGTCGGTCGTCTGCGGCGAACCCGGCGACGGGGACGGTGGCGGCGAGGTCACCAGTGTCGACACACAGGACACCAGCTTCGCCACGCAGGCGAGCAGCTCCGAGACGCAGGCCAGCATCTTCGGCACGGCGACGATCAACGGCAGCGGCTCGTTCGACTACCAGATCGACCTGCAGGACTTCGGCGAGCCCGGCACGGCCGACACGTACCGGATCCGCCTCTCGAACGGCTACGACTCGGGCGAGCAGACCCTGGTCGGAGGGAACGTCCAGATCCACAGCTGAGCAGCTTGGAGGGGGCCTTGCCTTCGGGCGGGCCCTCTCCGGCTAGAGGCTTGATGTGGAATTGGCGCGCTGTGGGGCTGTTCCAGACCAAGCTAGGGCGGCTCGGCGTCCGAAGCGCAGGCTGGTTGCCTGCGTGAGGACGACGAGACGGCCTGGCGCCGTGTCTGGGACGGCCCCACAGACCCGCTCAGGTTTCACATCAAGCCTCTAGGAGCGAACCGCGGCGCGCATGACATCAACGGGTGCGGGGACTCCGGTCCAGCGCTCGAACGACGCCGCACCCTGCAAGACGAGCACCTCGAGCCCGTCGACGACCTCGCAGCCGGCGGCGCGGGCGGCTGCCACATGTGCGGTCTCGCCTCCCTCTGCGCGATACGCGAGATCGATCACGGTCTGCCCCGCCCGTGGCGCGAAGAGGAGCTCGTCCTTCACCGGCGTCGCCTGGACGACGAGCTCGGCGTCCCCGACCTGGGGCGGCCACTCGCCCTTCCGGGCGAACACGTGCACCTCGGCGCCGCGCGCTTCGAGCTCGGCGATCCACGCCGCTGCCGCACCGCCCGCACCGACGACGGCCGCCCTACCGGGCCGGCGCTCACCGAGCGCCTCGGTGTCGGTGCTCGAGCCGAGCACGCGACCGTCGCGGATCACAAGCGTGTTGACCGACTCGACGCCACTCTCGACCTCGTCGCACAGCGCCACGACTGCGCGCTTGTGCGGTGTCGTCACGTTGGCGCCGAGGAAGCCGAGGGCGACAAGCCCTCGTACGGCCTCCGCGAGTTCCTCAGGTGGGACGCCGAGCGGGACGTAAGCCACATCGAGAGCGCGCGCCGCGAACGCCGCGTTCTGCATCCGCGGCGAGAGCGACCCCACCTTGGGATCGCGCAGCAGGCCGACGAGGCTGGTCGTACCGCCGATCACAGCTCAGTTGCAGCCGTAGCCATACTCGCAGGCCTTGGCGAAGAACTCGGATTCACTCGCGGTGAAGAAGTGGTGGATGAGGTCCGGCTTGCGCACGAAGTAGAGGTACTTGACCTTCGCTGGATGCGCGGCGGCCTGCATCGAGGCGAGTCCCGGATTCGCGATCGGAGTCGGCGGCAGGCCGGTGCGGTTCCGGGTGTTGTAGGGGTTGTCGCTCTCGAGCTGTGAGACACGCAGCGACTCGGTGCCGGGAATGTCGAGCCCGTAGCGAATCGTGGCGTCGATCCCGAGCGGCATCCGCGCCTTCAGCCGGTTGTAGATCACGGCCGCGACGAGTGGTCGCTCATCCGGCGCGATCGTCTCCTTCTCGACCATCGAGGCGATGATCAGGACGTCGTAGGGCGTCAGCTGCTTCTTCTTCGCGTACCGCTGGTCGACCTTCGCCCAGTTGCCGTTGAAGTGATCGATCTGGTCCTCGACGAGCTGCTTCGCCGTCGTCTTCGGCGTGAACTCGTAGGTCGCGGGGAAGAGAAAGCCCTCGATCCCGCGAGCATGCCTGCGGAAGGGCGGCGGCACCTTTGCGGCCTTCGACGCAACGGCGTACGCGTTGCCGGAGAGCTTCGGCGTCACCTTCCGCTTGGTCTTCGCGATCTGGCGGACCTCCGCGACGCGCTTCACCATCTCCTTCCGCGTGAAGCCCTCGGGGAAGAGGATCTTGAGGATCGTCGGCTTCGGTGCGGTCGTGACGACCGGTGTCGTCGCCTCGACCTCCGCATCGCCTGAACGCAGGCCGAAGACGAAGTAGAGCGCGATCGCGAGGAAGCCCACCAGGAGCACGGCTGCGATCGCACGCCTGCGCGCCAGGTGACCGCGCGGCGGCCTCCGCTCCGGCCGCCCGGGCCGGGGCGGCATGACCGGCGTTATGCCCTGCTCGTCCACGTCAGATAGCTCTCGAGCAGGTGTGCAGCGGCGCGGGCGTCCTCCGGTGCACGCGACGACGGCCCTGCGGCGGCGAGCGTCGTCGTGAAGCGCTCGTCGAACGACTCGACCGGAACGTCGACGGCAGCCCGCAGGGCGTCGACGAACTGGGCTGTCTCGTTCGCCTGAGATCCCTCTTCACCGCGAAGCGTCAAGGGCAGCCCGACGACGATGCGTTCTGCGCCCTCGGCCGCCACGAGCGCCGCCAGCTCTCGTAGGCCGGCTTCGCTCGCGGCGCGCACGACGACCGTGAGCGGCCTGGCGAGCGTTCCGGTTGCGTCGGAGATCGCGACGCCGGTCCGCGCGGCGCCGTAGTCCAGAGCGAGCACTTTCATCTAGTTCAGGGCCTCGATAATCGTCTTCTCGGCCAGTGCGACCGCGTCCTCGAGGCGCTCGGGCTGCTTGCCGCCGGCACGCGCCATCGTCGGCCGGCCGCCGCCCTTCCCTCCGATCAGCACCGCCGCCTCGCGAATCACCTCGCCGGCGTTGACACCGCGGCCCTCCAGCGACTTGTCGAGATTGATCAGGAGTTGCGCCGTACCGTCGTTCAGCGCGCCGACGATCACCGCGGCGGGCGCATGCTGTTGTTTGAGCCGGTCGGAGACGTCCAGCGGATCGCCCGACGTGAGCTCGACGACGAGCACCGTGACGTCGCCGGCCGCGGTCTCCCTCGTCACCGTGAAGTCTGCTTCGCTCTTCGCACCCTTCGTCTTCGTCTCCTTGCGGGCCGCGGCCAGCTCGGCGCGGAGCTCGTCGCCCTCGCGCGCACGCTCGCGCAGGAGCGCGAAGGCCTCGCCCGAGGTGACGGCCTCGATCCGCCTGGCACCCGAGCCGACGGAGGCTTCCGAGAGGATCACGAAAGGACCGATTTCGGCAGTCGAGCGAACGTGGGTGCCGCCGCAGAGCTCGCGCGAGAACCCGTCGATCTCGACCACGCGCACGATGTCCCCGTATTTCTCGCCGAAGAGCATCTGCGCGCCGAGCTTGCGGGCCTCGTCGATCGGCGTCTCGAACGTCCGCACCGGCCGGCTGACGAAGATCTGCTCGTTCACCAGCTCCTCGACCTGCTCACGCTCCTCGAGTGACAGCGCCTTCTCGTGGGTGAAGTCGAAGCGGAGCTTGTCCGGCCGGACGGCCGACCCCGCCTGTGCCACGTGCTCGCCGAGCACGCGCCGGAGCGACTCGTGCAGGAGATGAGTCGCGGTGTGGTTCGCCATCGTCGGAAAGCGCACCGACCAGGGCACGATTGCCTTCACACGGTCACCGACAGCGAAGCCGGTTCCCTCGAAGACGAGCACCTGGTCGTCGCCGACCCGGATCGCTTCGCGCAGCTCCCCTCTGGCGCCGGTCTCGTCGTGCTCGACCCACCCGGTGTCGCTCACCTGTCCTCCCCCCGCCGGATAGAAGGGGGATCGTTCGAGCTTCGCTTCGAACCGGCCGTCGCCGAGGTCGTTCAGGGCGATGATC
>JAXIPI010000080.1:0-21845 GCA_045403015.1 Gaiellaceae bacterium
CCCGCGTACGGGAGCGGTGATCGTTGTCCTGGCGGGCGGCGCGGCTCTCGCCGCGACACTCGTCGTCATTCCTCACTTCGCGCCGGCCGGATCCTCGGCCTTCGAGAGCCGCTACGACTCGCCCTCCCTCGACGGACGCGATCTGACCTACCTCGCCTACCTGCTCTTCCCACTCGCGTTCCTTCCGCTCCTCGCACCCCTCGCGTTGCTGGCCGCCGTGCCGGAGCTCGCGCTCAACCTGCTCTCCTCGACGCTCACGCAGACCTCCGTGAAGACGCACTACGCCGCCGTGGCTGTGCCGGCACTCCTGGCCGCCGCAGTCTTCGGTGCCGCGCGAGTGGGCTCTCGGCTCGCGTACTTCGCCGCACTGACGGCAGTTGCCGGGATGGTCCTGCTCGGCCCGCTGGGCCGCGTCGATCTCGAGGCCGACGAGCATGACGCCGCGGCTCGGCGCGCGCTGGCGGTCGTCCCCGACGGCGTGCCCGTCAGCGCCACGAACTCCCTCGGCGCGCATCTCTCCGACCGGCGGCGGATCTTCAGCTTCCCGGTCCTGCGCGAAGCCAGGTGGGTCGTCGTCGACGAGCAACGGCTGACGTTTCTCGACAGCCTCAAGCCGGGGCGGTCAAAGGCTGCGCTCGCACTGCTCCGGCGCAGCCCGAGCTGGAAGCGTGTCTTCGCCGAGGACGGCGTGCTCGTCTTCCGGCGCAACTAGAGCGGAATCGTCTGCGGCAGAAGGTACGCGCAGAAGCAGAGCGCGATCAGCTGGGCGCGCCGATCGTCTTCGGCAGCCGCCAGCGGAAGCGCCCAGATCACGTACCAGGGGGTCAGATAGGGCGTGGTTGCCAGCAACAGGCAGCCTGCCAGACCCAGACGGGTGCGGCCGCGCCACGCCTCACGCGCGAGCCAGGCGAGGCCGACTGTGAGCGCGACGACTGCGACGGCGAGCGCCACCGAGTGCGGAACGCCGAGTTGCTCGAGCCGGTGCGGCAACGCGTAGCTCGTCTGGCTCTCGGCATTCCGAGCAAGCAGACGGAAGGCCCGCAGCCAGTCGAGGCCGTAGCGCCACGACGCCAAGCCGATCACAACAACTGCCGCCGCGGCGAAGCCCGCGTGACCGACGCGCCGCCGGGACGCGCGCGCCTCGATCGCACGAAGCGCGAAGAAAACGAGTGGTATCCACTTGATCAGCACGGCGAGCGCCCAGGCCGCCCCGGCGAATCCTCTCCGCCCGGCCGCGGCGAGAACAAGCGCGCCGAGCGTGAGTGCCATCAGCAGCGCGTCGTTGTGGCCGCCGCCCGCGAAGTGGATCGCCAGGAGGGGGTTCCAGCCCACGAACGCCGCGGCGTAGGGTCGGTCTCGCGCCAGCCTGGCCGCCAGCACGACGCAGGCGAGGACGCCGAGCGCGGCGAGCACCTTGAAGATCCACGCGGCCGCAGCAGCCGACGAGCCCGACACGAGCGCCACAACCTCCGTGAGGAGCGTGAAGGCCGGCCCGTACACCGATGTCGTCCCGCGCCAGGCAGCACCGGCGTCGTCGTAGGCCGGGTCGGTCGGAAACTCGCTCGGCGTGTCGACGTACGGATTGCCGTCGTGCACGGCTGCGATGCGGCCGTACTCCCAGTACGCCCAGGCGTCGGTCGAAAGAAGCAGCGGCGCGGCGAGAGGGAGGACTTGGATCACAACCGCCGCCGCGAGCGCCGCCCGGAGAGCCGGAGGTCTGCGCCGCACCACGAGAAGCGCGCCGAGATAGCAGGCGAACGCCGCCACGAGCAGCGCGAGAAACACGGCCCCGAGCCAGCCCCCGTCGGCGCGACCGGCGTCGGCCGGGACGATCGGAGCCCGCTCGATCCAGGCACAGGCGACACAGCCCGCCACCAGGAGCGCGATCGCACCGGCCGCGGCGAGCGCGACGCGGCTCAGGGCTCGATCGATCCGATCGGCTACTGCGGCTCGGCCTCGGGCGTCGTGGACGTCGTGGCCGGAGGTGCAGGCGGCGGGGTCGGCGGGCGAGACGCGGGCGGCGCGAGCGGCTCCGACTCCTTCTTCTTCTCGGCCGGAGACTCGGCAGGCGGTGTCTCCTCGGGACCCGTCGTCGTCTCCTCCGTCGTCGTCGCAACGTCGTTGGGATCGCTGTAGTAACCGAACGAGCGCGCGTACTGGCCGCGCTCGAAGTCCTTCCACTCCGGCTCGCTCTTCGGCTCGGGGAAGTCCACGGGCTCGAGCTGGCCGATCGCGGAGTCCATGAAGAGGTTCCAGATCTGCGCGGGGAAGCTGCCGCCGGTGACGGGGATCCCGTGCACGCTCGTCATCGAGATCTTGCCCTTCGGGTATCCGACCCAGACGGTGGTGCCCAGCCGAGGCGTGTAGCCGCAGAACCAGGCGTCGGACCATTCTTCGGTCGTCCCCGTCTTCCCGGCCGCAGGCTGCCCGAAGTAGGCAGCAGCGCCGGTGCCGTAACGAATGTTCTCCTCGAGGATCCGGGTGACTGTGTCGGCGACGCCGTCCGAGATCACGCGCTTCCGCTTCGGCTTGCCCCAACCGGCGTTCGTGTCCTCACCGTCGGGCAGGACGACCTTGCGGATCGCCATCGGCTCGGAGTAGATCCCACCTGCAGCGAGCGTGGCATAGGCCGAGGCCATGTCGAGCGGCGAAACGTCCATCGCGCCGAGGCCGATCGACGGAACGTAGGCGCCGTCGACGTCGAGCCGCGACCGGACGCCGAGCTTCTGCGCCATCGCCGCCACCGCTTCAGGGGTCACGTCGAGGGTCAGCTGGGCATAGACCGTGTTGTCGGACCGGAGCGTGGCCCTTTCGATCGTCGTCCAGCCGGTGTAGTCGTGGCCGTAGGTTGTCGGACACCACCACGTGCCGTCCTCGCAGTTCCCGTTCGGATCCGGCCTGTAGTAGAAGGGCGCCGAGAGATAGGTCGTCGTCGCGGGATTGATGCCCTTCTCGACCGCAGCAGTGAGCACGAAGGTCTTGAACGTCGAGCCGGACTGGCGGCGGGCCTGCGAGAGCAGGTTGAACTGGTTCTTGCTGTTTCCAGGCGTGACGGCCGTCATCGCGCGGATCGCGCCGTTCTTGGGGTTGATCGAGATCACAGCCGCAGCCGGGTCGTCGCGGTCGTAGAGCGTCTCCTTGATCGCCTTCCGAGCGGCGCGCTGGAAGCGGGGATCGATCGTGGTGTAGACCTTGAGGCCGCCGCTGCGCACCGTCGCGGCGCCGTACTCCGTGATCAGCTGGTCGCGGACGTAGCTGAAGAAGTACGGCTCGCGGATCGTGGTGTAGAGCTTGCCCGCCTTCAGGCCAAGTGGCCGCTTCACGGCCCAGTCGTACTGATCGCGGTTGATGTACCCCTCGTTGAGCATCGCCTCGAGGACGTGGTTCCGGCGCGCAGTGGCGATCTCGGTGCGGTTGAAGGGGTCGTACGCGCTCGGGAGCTGCGGCAGCCCGGCGAGAAGCGCCGCCTCGGGCAGGTTCAACTCGATTGCGTTCTTCGAGTAGTACGTCTGCGCAGCCGCCTCGATCCCGTAGGCGAGGTTGCCGTAGTACACCTGGTTCATGTACGTGGCGAGGATGCGCTCCTTCGACCACGCATCGTTCAGCTTGATCGCCAGGCACGCTTCCTTCAGCTTCCGCTGGACCGTGCGCTCGCGGCTGATGTAGAGGTTGCGAACGAGCTGCTGCGTGATCGTCGAGCCACCCTCGACGACCTCGCCAGCGTTCACGTTCTTCCAGAGCGCCCGCGCGATGCCCTCGACGTCGATGCCGCCATGCTGGTAGAAGCGCCGGTCCTCGACTGCGACAGTCGCTTTCGGCATCCAAGCGCTGATCCTCGAGAGCGGCACCGGCTGACGGTTCCGCTCGGCGGGGATCGCGCCGAGGATCGAGTTGTTCGCCGCGTAGATGAAGGAGTTCTGACCGATCGAGATCGGCCTCAGGGCGTTCAGATCGCAGTTGGAGCCGAAGGTCGCGACGCCGGTGACAGCGGCGCCGGCGACGACAAAGAGGAGTCCGAAGACCGCGACGACGGCGAGCACGGCCGCGCGGCGACGATGCTGCTTCCGCACGGTCCGCTTCCGCTTCCTGCGTCGGCGCGCGTAGATCTCGTCGTCGAGCCCGCGTCCCCCGCGCGGAGGGCTCATGCGTAGATCCCGAGCTCGCGCAGCCGGGCGTGCGCGCGGAGTCGGAGGTCGCGCTCGAGCCGCTCGGCGGCCGGCTCACTCTCGGTCCACGCTCGCACCGTCAGGGTCGGCGACCCATCGAGCGAGCTGACGTAGACCTCGTCCCGCTCCCCGGGCACCTCCTCGCGAAGGGCCTCGACGAGCGAGCGAAGGTCGGCTGAAGGTGGAACCTGCACTGTGACCTCGGCGTACTTTGCTGCACTGCGAATCGTGGAGTTGCGGATGGTATCCGAGGCCAGGTTCTCGTTCGGGATCACGAGCCGCGTGTTGTCGTCAGTGCGGATGAAGGTGTACATCAGCGTGATTTCCTCGACCGCCCCTTCCACACCGGCGACCTCGACCCAGTCGCCCAGCCGCAGCGGCTGCGTCATCGCGATCATCAGCCCGGCGACGAAGTTCCCGAGCGTTCGCTGGGCCGCGAAGCCGATGATCAGGCCGATGACCGCCGAGGACGCGAGCAGTCCGCCTGCCACGGCGCGCACCTGAGGAATGATGAGCAGCGCCGAAAGCACCCCCACGGTCACGATCCCGGCCGAGATCGTGCGGCGCAGGACGCGGTAGCGGGTCATCGCCTCCGGCGACCTGTCGGCGCCCATGATCCGCCGATCGATCAGCCGCACGACGACGAACGTCGTAACGAGCACGATCCCGAACACGAGCAGGCGTTGCCACGGCTCCATACCGTGGGATTCGACGGCGGCGCGTTCGTCCCTATCATCCGCACCTCGTGGAGACGCCGACTGCCCCGCAGGGAAGAGAAGGCTGGCGGCTCGCGACCTGGGCTTCACTCGTTCTCGTTCTGATCTTCCTCGGGTACGGCGGCCGCCTGGCGGAAGGCGATCCGCCGACGGACGCGCTCTATCGCTACGACACGGCGATCGGCGGCATCGTCATTTACGGCATCTTCCTTGCGATCCTGGTTTGGATCGCGCACGGGTTGCCGGCGAGAGAGTTCTTCGCGCTCCGCCGGCCGGCGTCATGGCCGAAGGCGCTCGGGCTCGCCCTCCTTTCGTACATCGCGATCTTCGTCGGCGCAGGCCTGATCATCTGGGCGCTCGGCGCCGGAGACGAGCAAGGGCTCACACCTGACGCCTGGGACTCGAGCCGGGCCGGCGCCTACGCAGCCAACTTCGTGGCGATCGCGATCGTCGGCCCGATCGTCGAGGAGCTCATGTACCGGGGCGCCGGGATGACGTTGCTCGCGCGCTACGGCGCGCCCGCTGCGGTGGCCGTGACCGCCATCGCGTTCGGCCTCGGCCACGGGCTGTTGCTGGCGCTCCCCGCCCTCGTCTACTTCGGTGTCGTTGTCGCCCTCCTCCGGCTGAAGACCAGGAGCGTCTATCCGTGCATCCTCGTCCACTCCGTCTTCAACGCCACGAGCCTGATTCTGGCCGTCACGACCTGAGGCAACGGTATTCTCGCCTGGTGCGTGGCGCGATCGTCCTGCTCGCCGGTCTCGCCTTCACGGCTTCTGCCAACGCTGCGCCGCCGACGGTCACGGCGACGGCGACCCCGGCTGCCGGAGTGGCTCCGTTCCGCGTCACGCTTGCCGCGACCGGCGACGCCGCGTCGTACTCGTGGGCACTCGGCGACGGCGCAACGGCATCAGGCCCGACCGTCTCCCATCTGTACGGCGTCGGGAGATTCGTCGCAACGGTGACCGCGACGAACGCCGCCGGAGAGGTCTCACAGGAACAGGTCACGGTGACGGGCTCCCGGCGAACGCTCACGCTGGGAGCACCGGCGAGCGCCGGCTACCGGGAGCCCGCGGTGCTCGCCGGGTCGTTGCAGCCGGCGGTCCGCGGCGGTCGCGTCCAGATCTACCGCGGCCGGACCTACGTCACGTCCGCACGCGTCGGCGCGAACGGCCGCTTCCACGCGCGACTGCTCCTTCGCCTGCCGGGGCCGTACCACGCCCGCTTCGGAGCGGCGCGATCGACCGAGCGTCTCGTACGTCTGCGCCCGGCGATCGAGGCTCCGCTGCTCGGTACCGCAGTCGTCGGCTCAACACTGACGCTGCGCCCGCGACTCGTGCCCGCCCGGGCCGGGTCGCTCACCGTCCGTATCTTCCTCGACGGCCACCGGGTTCTCGCACGCAGCGGAGCCGTGAAGCTCCCCACCGGCCGGCCCGGAATCGTGCGGGTGGAGCTGGTCTCCCGACCACGCCCCGGCTACGCATCGGTGCGGAAAGTGGTCGCCGCGCAGGTCGTCCTGCCGTCTCTCGCGCTCGGCTCCCGCGGTGGGAGCGTCGTCGCCCTCGAGCGGCGGCTGGCAGAGCTCCACTACGCACTGCAAGGCATCGACGGCTACTACGGAACCGACACGTTCGAAGCAGTGCTCGCGTTCCAGAAGGTGAACGGGTTGCCCCGCACCGGCCGAGTCGAGCCGTGGCTCTGGCGGCGGCTCGCGCGTGCCGGCGTCCCCCGTGCATACCGCAGCGGTGACCACATCGAGGTCGACAAGACCCGGCAGGTCCTTCTGGTCGTCCGGGGCGGCGTC
This sequence comes from Gaiellaceae bacterium, assembly GCA_045403015.1. Taxonomy (GTDB): domain Bacteria; phylum Actinomycetota; class Thermoleophilia; order Gaiellales; family Gaiellaceae; genus Gaiellasilicea. The sequence goes on from JAXIPI010000080.1 coordinate 6,684, forward strand.
GTGACGAAGGTCGTCCACGTCTCGACCGGAGCGACCGGCAACACACCGCTCGGCAGCTGGCACGTCTACCGCAAGGTCGGCGGCTGGGACTGGGTGCTCTGGTACCCGATGTACTTCAAGGGCGGCTTCGCGATCCACGGCTATCCGTCCGTGCCCGCGTTCCCGGCGTCACACGGCTGCGTGCGTGTGCCGATGTGGATCGCCCCATCGCTCTTCGGCACCAACGACTACGGCACGACTGTGGTCGTGCACGTCTGACCATGTCAGGCCCGCCCGCCGACGACCCGCGCATCAGCGAGCTACGCGAGCGACTCGCAGACAACGACGTGAAGATCGTCGAGGCGCTGAACGCCCGGCTCGAGCTGGTCGCTCAACTGAAGCGCGTGAAAGAGGAGATCGGAGTCGACTTCCTCGATCCGGCCCGCGAGGAGTGGCTGCTCCAGCACCTCGCAAGCACGAACCGCGGTCCGCTCTCGGAGGACGGGCTGCGCGAGTTCTACACGGAGCTGCTCGCGCTGACGAAGCGGGAGCTGGGCCGCTAGGACTCGTCCGGATCGGACGCGAACTCGTCCGGCGAGACCGAATCGAGAAACGCGCGGAACTCGTCCGGATCGAGCTCGGCAAGAGGCGGCACGCCGGCAGCGGCTGCGATCTCATCGTCGGATGCGTCGCCCTCGAACTCCACACCCGACTCGTCGATCACCTCGTCGGCGACGAAGATCTTCGCCCCGGCACGGACGGCCAGCGCGATCGCGTCGGAGGGACGCGAGTCGACCTCGATCTCCGATCCGTTCGTCTGAATCGTGATTCGCGCGTAATAGGTGTTCTCACGCATCTCGGTGACGGCGATCGAGACCACCTCGGCGTCGAGTTGGCCGAGCACGTCGTTCAGCAGGTCGTGCGTCATCGGCCGGGCAGGCGCTGCGTTCTGGAGCTTGACGAGGATTGCGGCTGCCTCGGGATGACCGATCCAGATCGGCAGGAATCGGTTACCCTCGGCCGTCTTCAGGAGCACGATCGGCTGTTTGCCGACCATGTCGAAACTGACTCCGTAGATGACCATCTCGCGCATCGTCAGTGGCCCCACAACCAGTGTAGCCAGCCCTCGCGCCCGTGAATCTCAGTCGTCGCGGAGCTCCGAGAAGGGAACCCGGATCACTTCGCCGGTCTCGATGTCCTCGATCTCGGCGAGCCGGTCCGGAACACTCATCGGGTCCAGGCCACGCAGGACGTAGCGCCTTTGCTGATAGGTGACTGGATCTCCGATTCGCATGGCTCCGCAGGCGCCCGCCGCAGGGCGCGTACTTCCTGTGTCGTCCGCGGCGGAGGTGTACGCAATCCCTGATTCGGGGATGCCCGTATCCTGTGGCCCGAGCGGGCCGTTGACTACCCAATGATCGATCTCTGGCTCCAGGACATCGAATCGCTCGAAGCGGTGACGCAGGACGAGCAGACGAAGCGGATCTGCCTGCGCATGGCGGCGATGTCGCAGGCCGGCACGCTCGGCCCGTTCATCGCGACCCTGCATCACGACAACGAGCTCGACGAGATGACGAAGGGCACGATCGCCGAGATCGCATGCGACGCGAACTTCCTCCTCGCGGTGGAGGACTACGTCCGCCGTACGCACTACCTCCACTGAGTCTGAAGGCCGCGCCTCTCCCGTTCCTGGCTCGTCCCTGACGTCGCGGAGCGCGAGGGAACAGTGCACCGGCACGGGCCCTCGCGCGGAGCGGCGTCAGGGGCGAGAGCGGCGCCGGAGGCCGGCTCTGCCGGCTGCAGGTGCCGCGGCCAGGGGCGGGAGTGGGCGATCCTGGATTCGAACCAGGGACCTCCGCCTTATCAGAGCGGCGCTCTAACCAGCTGAGCTAATCGCCCGCGGAGGCGGATTCTAGCTACAAGCTTTCGAGGACCTCGACGAGCTCTTCGAGCCGGAGCTCCTCGCCGAAGTGGATCTCGAGCTTGCCTGCACTGACCCGCACGGGAAGCCCGGTGAGCCGCTCGGCAGCGCCGCGAGCCCGCTCTGCAAGGGCCGGGTCGACCTTCGTTGCCGCCCTGGGCTTGCGGGCGGCGCCTCGATCCTGCGCGGCCTTCTCGGCAGCCCGCACCGACATCCCGTCGCGGACGATCCGCTTCGCGAGCTTCTTGCGCGCATCGTGGTCGGGCACCGCGAGCACAGCGCGGGCGTGCCCTTCGGTCAGCTCGCCGCGCGCGACCATCCACAACACCTCCTCGGGCAGCTCGAGCAGGCGCAGCCGGTTCGAGACCGAGGGCTTCGAACGGCCCACGCGCTCCGAGACCTCGCCGAGCGAGAGCTCGAACTCGTCGACGAGCGAGGCGTACGCGCGCGCCTCCTCCACCGGCGAGAGCTGCTCGCGGGCGACGTTCTCGACCAGGGCGAGGAGGAGGGAGTCGCGGTCGTCCGCGTCCCGCACGAGCGCCGGCAGCGTCTCCAACCCCGCTTCCTTTGCAGCGCGCCAGCGGCGCTCCCCCGCGATCAGCTCGTAGCCGCCCGCCTGCCGGGGCCGGACGACGACGGGCTGCAGGAGGCCCTGCTGCTTGATCGAACTGGCGAGGCCTGATGTCGCCTCGGGCTCGAACCGACGGCGCGGCTGGCGAGGATTGGCGTGGATTGCGTCGACCGGCAGCTCCGCGAGTTGCGTCGGGCCTGCCTCGGCGCCGCCGATGAGGACCTCGAGACCGCGGCCCAGGCCGCGGCGTGGATTAGCTCCGCTCGACAAGTTCCATCGCCACCTTCCAGTACGCCTCCGCCCCCGAGGAGCGCCGGTCGTACGCAATCGCAGGGAGGCCGTGGCTCGGGGCTTCGGCGAGGCGGACCGAGCGCGGCACGGTCGTCGTGAAGACGAGGTTGCCGAAGTGCCGGCGCACCTCGGCCTCGACCTCGGAGGCAAGCCGCGTGCGCCCGTCGACCATCGTGAGCAGGATCCCGGCGAGCCCCAACTTCGGGTTCAGGCGCGCCTTCACGAGCTCGATCGAGCCGAGGAGCTGCGACAGGCCCTCGAGCGCGTAGTACTCGGCCTGCACCGGCACGATCACGCTGTCGGCCGCGGCGAGCGCGTTCACGGTGAGCGTGCCGAACGACGGCGGGCAGTCGAGGAACACGTAGCCGTAGCTCTCGCGCGCGCCGGCAAGCGAGCTCTGCAGGTAGCGCTCCCCGTCGGCATGCCGAGAGAGCTCCACGGCCGCGCCGGCGAGATCGGGTCTGGCAGGCACGAGCTCCAGGTTCTGAAAGCGGGTCGGCCGGGCGATCTCCGCGATCGCAGCACCGTCGAGCAGGTCGAAGCTCGAGACGCCGTTCGCCTTCTCGCCGAGACCCGAGGTGGCGTTCGCCTGCGGGTCGAGATCGACGAGCAGTGCCCGCTCGCCGGCCTCCGCAAGGCAGGCCGCAAGGTTGATGGCGGTCGTCGTCTTGCCGACGCCACCCTTCTGGTTCGCGAGTGCGATGATCCTGCCGGCCACGCGTCGAGTCTAGAGAGGGCCTCGGACTATCCTCTGCCGGTGCGCGACGCGGCTCCGCCTTACGCGAACGAGGGTCCACACGCGCTCTGGCACGTCAGCGAGGACCCCGCAATCGAACGGTTCGAGCCGCATGTGAGCAAGACGGCCGAGGAGCAGGAGCCGCTCGTCTGGGCGATCGACACGCGCCACGTGCCCCTCTACTGGTTTCCCCGCCAATGCCCGCGCGGGACGTTCTGGGCCGACCACTCGACCACCCCTGCCGACGGGGCACGACTGCTCGGCGACTCGGCCCGCGTGCACGCGATCGAGGAGGGCTGGCTCGAACGGGTGCGCACGACTGCGGTGTACGCCTACCGACTCCCCGGGACTTCCTTCGAGCCGCACCCGGAGGTCGGCGGCTACTGGGTTGCGCGAGCGACGGTCGAGCCGGTCGAGGTGCAGCCGCTCGGCGACCTCGTCGTCCGCCACGAGCGCGCCGAGATCGAATTGCGCGTCCTGTCGAACCTCTGGCCGCTCTGGGACGACGTCGTCGCCTCCACACTCGAGTTCAGCGGCATGCGCCTTCGGAACGCGCTTCCGCGTCCCTAGGCGAGCGGCCGCTTCTTCGCCATGCCCGTGCGCCGGGGGAAGCCGGGTGGTGTCGGCCCGGTCTTCCTGAGAACGAGGAACCCCGGCGGGAACTCATCGAGCTTGGCGGCGAGCCGCTCCGCAACTCGGGAGACTGCAGCCGCGTCCGCCGACGGTCCGACCCAGAGGATGGCGGCCCCACCTTCCCCGACCAGCGGCAGGCACCACTCGGCGGCAACCGTCGGCTGCGCGAGCGCCTTCGCGACCGCAACTCCGTAAGTCTCGACCGGCTGCTCCTCTGCGCGACCCCAGACGACTGCGAGGTTCGGGAGCTCCTCTGTCCATTGCTGCAGGAACTCGGTCTTCCGCCGCTCGGCCTCGAGCAGGGTCACCGTCCGGTCCGGCAGCGACGCGGCGAGCGGAATCCCAGGCGTGCCGCCGCCGCTCCCCACATCCACGATCGCGCCGTCGAAGCGGCGCACGACGTCGAGACCGGCGAGCGCGTCGTCGAGGAGGACACGGCGAGCCTCAGCGGAGTCGTGCAGCGCGGTCAGACCGGGCGTCGCGAGCACCGCCGCCAGCCAGCGGTCGAGGACGTCAGACAGAAACGTTGCGGGGGAAGATGACGACGAAGCGGTTTGGCTCCGTCCCTTCGCTGGCAGTCTCGACCTCGGGGTCGTCCTTCAGCTTCTCGTGCACGATCTTCCGCTCGACCGCGGTCATCGGCTCGAGCTCTACGCGCTGCCCGGTCGCGGACGCCTGCTCGGCCATGCGGACCGCAAGCGCATCGAGGGTCGCCTGGCGCCGGTCCCGGTAGCCGGCCGCATCGACGATCACCGGCTTGCGCTCGTCGTAGCGGCCGCGGAAGAGGATCGCGGTGGCGAGGTACTGGATTGCGTCGATCGTCTGGCCGTGACGGCCGATCAGCATCCCGAGGTCGTTGCCGTCGCAGACGACGCGGATCTCATCCTCACTCTCCTCGACCTCGACGGTGCACTGAACGCCGATCTCGTGCGCGATCCTCTCGACGACTTCGCGGAGGCGTGCTGCGTCGTCGCTCTCGCCGTCGCGGGGCGCCGTCTCCACGTGCTCGCGGACGGGCGCCGCTTCCTCATCCACGCTCGCGACCACCCGTGCCGGCGCGTAGCCGACACCCAGGAGACCCCGCTCTCCCTCGGTGACGACCTGAAAGCGAACCGCAGCCTTGTCGAGGCCCGGACGCATCCGCTCGAGCTCGCGGACGGCGGCCCACTTCGCCTCGCCAACGGTCTCCCCGGTCATCTCGACCGAGATCTCGCTCATCGTCTCGAGCCGCCCTTCTTCTTCCTCTTCACCTTGCGCACGCGCGGCGGCGCGCCTCCAGCCGGCTTCGCGGCAACGGCTTTCGGCGAGTCGGGCTCCGGTTCCGGCTCCGGCGGCGGTGCGTCCTTCGGCGGCGTGCGCGAGCTCCGCTTCGGCGGCGGCTGCGGCTTCGGCGTCAGCCTCCTGGTGATCAGCCCCTGCCCTGTCGTCCAGAGGTTCGTCGTCAGCCAGTACAGCATCAGGCCGGACGGGAAGTTGAGGACGAACGGGATGAACGCGATCGGAAGGATCAGCAGCATCGCCCGCTGCGCCGGCTGCATGTTCTGCGACATCAGATACGACGACGTCAGCTGGCTCGCCGCGTAGAGGACGATCAGGAGCGGTCCCCAGCCGACCTTGGTGTCCTGGGTGATCGTGATCAGCCCGAGCCAGTCGAGACCCGACGCACCGTGCGACGCGATCAGGTCCTTCTCGAAGTCCCTGAGCACGAAGAACAGCGAGATGAAGACCGGGAACTGCGCCAGCATCGGCAGGCACGACGCCGCCGGGTTGATCTGATTCTCCTTGTAGAAGGCCATCATCTCCTGGTTCATGCGCTGGCGGTCGTGCTTCCACTTCTGCTGGATGGCCTTCATCTCCGGCGCGTGGGCCTGGAGGTTCTGCATCGAGTGGATCTGGCGAACGGTCAGCGGCACGAGGAGCATCCGGACGATGATCGTGAGCGCGACGATCGACCACGACCACGAGCCTGTGAGCTCGTGAAGGTGGACGAGCGCCCACGACATCAGGTCCTCGAGCGGCTGGAGGATGCTGGCGACGATCACGCGGGATCGACTCCGCCGTGGCTCCACGGATTGCAACGGAGCAGGCGCCAGGCCGCCTTCGCCGAGCCCTTCACGAGCCCGTGCGCGTGCAACGCGTCGAGTGCGTACTGCGAGCAGCTCGGGTAGTACTTGCAGGTGCCGGCAGGCGTCAAGAGGCCGAACGTGTAGCGCCAGGCATACACGAGAGCAATGCCGACGTACTTCGGGCCAAGGTATTTCATGCTGCCGCCTTGTCGAGAACCTCGGTCACACGCTCGGCGAGCCAGGCGTGCCCGCGGGTGTCCGCCGGCTCGGCGAGGCCGGGTCGCGCAACGAGGACGTAGTCGTGCCCGGGACGCGCGCGCCCCGAGAGCTCCTCCCACGTCTCGCGCAGCTGCCGCTTGACCCGGTTGCGGACGACGGCGTTCCCGACGGACTTCGGGACGGCAAGGCCGAGCCGCGGCTCGTCGGTCTCACCCGCCTCGCGCGGGAACCAGTACAGGACGAGAAACCTCGTTGACGCCGATCGGCCGCTCCGATAGACGGCGTCGAAGTCCCGAGAACGAGACAGGCGATTCCGGCGTTGCACGTTCGGAGGATAGACCGGCGGGCTCAGGCGGAGAGCCGCTTACGGCCCTTGGCCCTGCGACGCTTCAGGATCGCCTGTCCGGCACGCGTCGACATGCGTGCACGGAAGCCGTGCTTGCGCTTGCGGCGGCGGACGTTGGGCTGGTAGGTGCGCTTCAAGGAACTCTCCCGACGAAAACGAACCGCCGGACGGCGGGGAGCGGAAGTATAGACGAGCCGTTCAAAGCTGGGTTATCCACAGTGACTCGCCGATGGCGAAAGGGCCGCAAACCGCCACCCTCGACGGGCTTCGCCCACAGGTTCTCCACACCTGTGGATTGTTGTGTGGACGCCGGAAAAGACCTGCAAAACGGCACTTTTTCCGATCCGCAGCGCGCCTTGAGGGCGCTCCGAGACGCTGCTATGCTCGCCGCTCTCGACAGCGAATGAGGGGGCCGGCCGCCGCGTGGAGCACCAAATCGAGCTGACTGCGGAGAGTCTGTGGGACGAGGTATCGAGTCGGCTCAGGGGGGCGCTCAACGAGGCGACATTCGGCACGTGGTTCGGCGACGCAGCCGGCGCCTCGCTCACTGACGACGCTTTTGCGCTGGCCGTTCCGAACGACTTCACCCGCGAGTGGATCGAGGGTCATTTCCTCGGTCTGATCCGCGCAGCCGTGAAGGATGCGACCGGGCACGAGCGCCGCATCCACCTGACCGTTCGCGACCACCTGGAGCACCCGGAGCCGGTCTCGGACGGCGCACCGCTCGAGCAGCCTGTGCGGCAGGCGCCGGAGCCCGCGGCGAGCGGCTCGATGAGCCTCAAGTACACGTTCGACCTCTTCGTCATCGGCTCGTCGAACCGCTTCGCCCACGCCGCGGCGCTGGCGGTCGCGGAGGCGCCGGCCCAGGCCTACAACCCGCTCTTCATCTACGGCGGCACCGGGCTCGGCAAGACACATCTGCTGCAGGCGGTCGGGCAGTACGTCGGCGAGCACGGAAACGGCTTGACCGCGCGCTACGTCACGAGCGAGACGTTCATGAACGACTTCATCAACTCGCTGCGCGACAAACGCATCGAAGGCTTCAAGCAGCGCTACCGCACCTACGACGTACTGCTCGTGGACGACGTGCAGTTCTTCGAAGGCAAGGAGCGAATCCAGGAGGAGTTCTTCCATACCTTCAACTCGCTCTACGAAGCCGGCCGGCAGATCGTGATCTCGTCCGACCGGCCGCCGAAGGAGATCGCCACGCTCGAGGAGCGCCTGCGCTCGCGCTTCGAATGGGGCCTGATCACCGACATCCAGCCGCCCGACCTCGAGACGCGGATCGCGATCCTGCGCAAGAAGGAGAAGACCGACCGGATCCACGTGCCGGATCCCGACGTCCTGACCTACGTCGCCGAGCGCGTGACGACCAACATCCGCGAGTTGGAAGGCGCGCTCACACGGGTCGTCGCCTTCTCCTCCCTCACGGGCCGGCCGATGACGGTCGAGCTCGCCGAGGACGTGCTCAAGGACGTGTTCCCGCAAGGCCAGCCGGTCGAGATCTCGATCCGCAGAATCCAGGAGACCGTCTCCGAGCGCTTCGGGATGACGGTGAACGAGCTGTGCAGCGCCAAGCGCTCCCAGTCGATCGCCTACCCGCGCCAGGTCGCGATGTATCTCTCGCGCGCGCTCACCGACTCGTCGTTGCCCAAGATAGGGAAGGAGTTCGGTGGTCGCGACCACACGACCGTGATGCACGCGAACGCCAAGATCGAGGGGATGATCCGCGAGGATCGCTCTGTGTACAACCTTGTGCAAGAACTGACCGCACGCATCAAGCAGGCGGGCTGATTCTGTGGATACCTTCCCGGACGGCTCTGGCCCTGTTAGCTCCCCCGCGTTGTGCACCGCGTGGACCCACCGGGCAAACGGCGCTCTGATGCGGGATAGTGCCGTCGTCCCCGTTGTCCACACTCCCTATGACTTCTACGAAAGGATTTAAAGAATCATGGAACTAGAAGCAACGGGAGCCGCGGTGGCAGAGAATGGGACGATGTCCGAAGTGAGTACCGGCACCGGGATGAAACTCAGCGTCGCTCGCGACGAGCTCGTCGCGAAGCTCGGTCTCGTCTCGCGTGCCGTCTCGACTCGGGGCACCGTTCAGGTGCTCTCCGGAATCCTGCTCTCCGCAGAGGGCGGGACGATCACGCTCGCCGCCACCGACATGGAACTGTCGCTGCGGACGACACTCGACGCGCAGGTGGACGGCGACGGCGCGGTCGTCATCCCCGGCAAGCCGCTGGTCGAGCTCGCGCGCCTGCTGCCGGAGAACGACGTGACGATCGAGTATCGGCCTGCAGAGGGCACGGTGCAGATCGTCTCAGGCCCCTACAACTCGCGGCTGAACGTCTTCAACGCCGAGGACTTTCCTCGGCTCCCTGCCCTCGACGCCCAGCTGCACTCGATCGACCGCGAGGCGCTGCTGGAGACAGTCGATCGGGTGGCCAGGTCGGCCTCGCGCGACGAGTCGCGCCCCGTGCTCACCGGCATTCTCGTCCGCTTCGAGGCGGGCAAGCTGGTGATGGTCGCCACCGACTCGTACCGGCTGTCGGTGAAGGAGACCACGCTCGGCGAGGCTGCGCCCGAGCTCGAGGCGATCATCCCGGCCCGCGCGCTCACCGAGCTGTCGCGGCTTGCGGGCGGCGAGGCAGTCGAGCTCGGCGTGCACGAGAACCACGTGGTCTTCGGCACGGGCGACGCCTGGCTGACGACACGTCGCATCGACGGCCAGTTCCCGAACTACCGGCAGCTGCTGCCGGACGCATTCGAGGTCGAGCTGACGCTCCCGAAGGCCGAACTCGCGGACGTCGTCCGCCGTGCGTCGGTCCTGGCGCTGCGGAACTCGCCGCTGCGTCTCCGTTTGGCCGAAGGCGAGCTCACCGTGTCCGCGCAGACGCAGGACGTCGGCGAGACGCACGAGACGATGCCCGCGGCCTACTCGGGGGAGGAGTTCGTGATCGGATTCAACGCCGAGTTCCTCCGCGACGGCGTCGACTCGATCGTCGGCGACGACGTCAAGGTGAAACTGATCAACCCACTGCGTCCGGCGATCCTCGAGGACGCGGCCGGCGACTTCACCTACCTGATCATGCCGATCAGGTTGGCCGGCTAACTGATCGTCCGAACGGTCACTCTCCGCGACTTCCGGTCCTACGAACGGCTCGAGCTCAGGCTCGAGGCGGGTGTCGTCCTGGTCACCGGCGCGAACGGCGCCGGCAAGACGAACCTGCTCGAGTCGCTGCACGTGGGCACCCAGGGCTTCTCGCCGCGCACGCGTGCCGACCAGCAGCTCGTCCGCTTCGGCGCCACAGGAGCAAGGATCGCACTGGCGGGTGACCGCGGGGATCGGCCGGTCGAGCTGGAGGTGACGCTGCAGCCGCAGGCCGGGAAGCGCGCAAAGCTGAACGGTGCGCCGCTGCGGTCGGCCGAGCAGCTTCGCGGCGAAGTCGCGACGCTCGTTTTCACGCCCGACCGGCTGGCGGTCGTGAAAGGGGGGCCTGCTGCGCGCCGGGCGTACTTCGACCGGACGCTCAGCCGATTGCTGCCGAGCCGGGCGGCGCTACCGCTCGAGTATGCAGCGGCGGTCGGGCAGCGGAATGCAGCGCTTCGGCGGGTCGCCTTCGGAGCCTCGACCCGAGACGCGGTTGCGCCTTGGACGGAGCAAGTGGCGACGCTCGGAGCGTCTCTCGTTGCCTCCCGGCAGGAAGCGATCGGGCTTCTCTCGCCCGTCTTCGCGGAACGGGCGGACGAGCTCGGCTTGCCGGCAGCCGCCCTCGACTACAGCGGCGAGCCGCCGACTACGGCGGCACTCGAAGCGCGGCTGGAGCGCGACCTCGAGCGCGGCGTCACCGGCCTCGGCCCGCATCTCGACGATGTCACAATCCGCTCGGGCGAGCGGGACCTTCGGAACTTCGGCTCCCAGGGCGAGCAGCGCCTGGCCGTGCTCTCGCTCTTGCTCGCCGAGGCGGAGGTGATTGTGGAGCAGCGCGGCACGCCACCGCTCGTTCTCCTCGACGACGTCCTCTCGGAGCTCGATGCGGCTCGGCGCCTTGCGCTCGCCGAAAGGATCGGCCGAGTCGGACAGGCCATCGTGACAGCAACCAGCGCCGATGCGCTGCCGCTCGACCCCGCACAGCTGCTCACGGTGACCCCGGGCGCGGTGAGCGCGGCCTGATGGACCGCCTCGACCGGCAGATCCGTCGCGAGCTCGGCCGCATCGGCCCGATGGACGGCGACATGACCGCGATCGTGCGCGTGTGGACCGCGGCCGTGGGCGACACAGTGGCGCGAAACGCCTGCCCCGCACGCCTCGCACGCGACGGCACGCTTCACGTGAACACCGCGTCCGCGACGTGGGCCTTCGAGCTCGGAAGCCTCGCTCCGACAATCCTCGAGCAGCTCCGACACGAGCTCGGCGAAGCTGCGCCACCGAAGCTCCGCTTCGCGCCGGGACCGATCCCGGACCCGCTCGCCGAGACGCCTGAGCTGGGTGCTCCAAACCCGCCCGAGGTCGCCCCGGCGGACCGCGCCGAAGCAGCTCGGGTCGCGGCGACGATCGAGGACGAGGAGCTCCGCGAGCTGGTCGCGCGAGCGGCCGCGGCAGGCCTTGCACGGGCCCGCTCCGACCGCGGTTTCTGATACACTACTTCGAGCCCGCAAGGTGCTCATTTGCAGGGCTTTTTTGATGGCTGAAACCGCATATACCGCAAAAGACATCACCGTTCTGGAGGGTCTCGAGCCCGTCCGGCTCCGACCCGGGATGTACATCGGTTCGACCGGCCCGCGCGGCCTCCACCACCTCGTCTACGAGGTCGTCGACAACGCCGTCGACGAGGCGCTCGCGGGGCACAACGAGTCTGTCGAAGTGACCCTCCACCCGGACAATTCGGTCACCGTCGTCGACCGCGGCCGCGGCATTCCCGTGGACCTGATCGAGGACCAGGGGATGTCGGCGATGACCGTCGTGCTGACGAAGCTGCACGCCGGCGGCAAGTTCGGCGGCGACGGCTACAAGGTCTCCGGCGGCCTCCACGGCGTCGGCCTCTCGGTGGTGAACGCGCTCTCGGAGCGCCTCGTCGCCGAAGTGCGCCGCGACGGAGAGATCTACCGGCAGGAGTTCGAGCGCGGCGTCCCGCTCGCGGACCTGGAGGTCATCGGGAAGGCCGAGAAGGGCGACAGCGGCACGAAAATCCACTTTCTGCCCGACGGCGGGATCTTCGAGGAGATCGACTTCTCGACCCCCACGCTCGTCCAGCGCCTACGGGAGACGGCGTTCCTGACCCGCGGCCTCCGGATCGTGCTCACCGACGAGCGCGAGGGCGAGGACCGGCACGAGTTCTACGCAGAGGGCGGAATCCGGGACTTCGTCGCCTACGTGAACGACGCGAAGGACCCGGTCCACAAGCACATCGTCTACTTCGAGGGCGAGAGCGAGCACGGCCACGTCGAGGTCGCGATGCAATGGAACACCTCGTACGTCGACTCGGTCTACTCGTTCGCCAACAACATCAACACACACGAGGGCGGCACGCATCTCCAGGGCTTCCGCTCGGCCCTCACGCGCACGCTCAACAAGTACGCGCGCGACAAGGGCCTGCTGAAGGAGAAGGAGGACAACCTCGAGGGCGAGGACGTGCGCGAGGGGCTCGCGGCCGTCATCTCGGTCAAGCTCGCGAACCCCCAGTTCGAGGGCCAGACCAAAACCAAGCTCGGCAACCCGCCGATCGCCGGCCTCGTCGAGCAGACCGTGAACCAGAAGCTGGCCGAGTTCATGGAGGAGAACCCGCAGGACGCGCGCCAGATCATCATGAAGGCCATCTCGGCATCGCGGGCGCGCCAGGCGGCCCGGAAGGCGCGCGAGCTGACCCGTCGCAAGAGCGCGCTCGAGAGCATGTCGCTGCCGGGCAAGCTCGCCGATTGCTCGATCAAGGATCCGGAGTCTGCGGAGCTCTTCATCGTCGAGGGCGACTCAGCCGGCGGCTCGGCCAAGATGGGCCGCGACCGCACCTACCAGGCGATCCTGCCGCTGCGCGGGAAGATCATCAACTCGGAGAAGAACCGGATCAACAAGGTCCTCTCCAACAACGAGATCCAGGCGATGATCACCGCCATCGGCACCAGCCTCGGCGACGAGTTCGACATCGCGAAGCTGCGGTATCACCGCGTGATCGTGATGACCGACGCCGATGTCGACGGCCAGCACATCCGGACGCTGATCCTCACGTTCCTCTACCGGCAGATGCCGGAGCTGATCGAGCGCGGGCACATATATATCGCGGTCCCGCCGCTCTACAAGGTCAAGCTTGGCAATCAGGAGTACTACTTCGAGAAGGACGCGCAGCTCGAAGAGCTGTTAGTGCGCGAACGTGTGGGCGACCTCGAGATCGCCTCCCGCGCCGGCGAGGCGCTGAAGCTGACCGAGGCGCGCTGGAGCCGGTTCATGCGCGCGCTGGCCGAGTTCGAAGGCTGGCTCGCGCGGCTTCGGGCCGACTTCGGCACCCCTGCGGCCGACTTCGTGATCAACCACCGGATCGTCGAGAACGACACCGCCTCGATCATCGAGCTGGGCGAGGCGATCGACGCCACGGTCGACAACGGCTACGCGCTCAGCATCCTCGCCCAGGCCGAGGGGACGCTCGAGGTGAAGATCGTCGAGACGGAGACGAGCTCCGCCACCCACGTCACCGTGCCGGCGGAGCTCCTCTCATCGCCGGTCTACGCGAACCTGCGCCGGGCGTACACGAAGCTGATCGACATCGTCGGTCCGCCGCCGTTCACGCTCGCAGCCGGCAAGAAGAAGCGCGACGCCGAGACCTTCGGCTCTCTCCGGCACGACGCGCTCGAGCTCGCGCGGGAGGGAATCCAGCTCTCGCGCTTCAAGGGGCTCGGCGAGATGAACGAGGAGCAGCTCTGGGAGACGACGATGGACCCGGCGAAGCGGCTCCTGATCCGCGTCGATGTCGAGGACGCCTCCGCCGCGGACAGGATCTTCTCGACCCTGATGGGCGATCAGGTCGAGCCGCGCAGGGCCTTCATCGAGGAAAACGCACGCGACGTGCGCTTCCTGGACGTGTAGATGTCGGACGTCATCGAACCACTCGGAGGCGGCCGGATCGAGTCTCGCGAGCTCGAGCAGGAGATGCGCTCGAGCTACCTCGACTACGCGATGAGCGTGATCGTCGGGCGCGCGCTGCCCGATGTGCGCGACGGTCTCAAGCCGGTCCACCGGCGCGTGCTCTACGGCATGCACGAGGCCGGCCTCCAGCCGAACCGGCCGTACAAGAAGTCCGCCGCCACCGTGGGAGACGTGATGGGCAAGTACCACCCGCACGGCGACGCATCGATCTACGACACTCTCGTGCGGATGGCGCAGCCCTTCTCGCTGCGCTACCCGCTGGTCGATGGACAGGGCAACTTCGGCTCCATCGACGACGACCCGCCGGCCGCCATGAGGTACACCGAGGCGCGACTTTCGAAGATCGCGACCGAAATGCTGCGCGACATCGACTCGGACACGGTCGACTTCGAGCCGAACTACGACGAGTCGCGCAAGCAGCCGTCGGTGCTGCCCTCCCGCTTCCCCAACCTGCTCGTCAACGGCTCGGCCGGCATCGCCGTCGGGATGGCCACGAACATGCCGCCGCACCGTCTGGGCGAGATCGCCGACGCGATCGTGCAGCTGATCGACGACCCGGCCTCGGACGTCGACGACCTCGTCAAGCACGTCAAGGGCCCAGACTTCCCGACCGGCTCGATCATCGTCGGCAGGCAGGGGATCCGCGATGCCTACCGGACCGGTCGCGGCCGGATCGTGATGCGCGCCCGAGCTCACATCGAGGAGCTGCGCGGCGGCAAGACCGCGATCATCGTCACGGAGCTGCCGTACGGGACGAAGAAGGGCGGCGAGACCGGAGTAATCAAGAAGATCGCCGATCTCGTCCAGGACAAGGTGATCACCGAGGTGTCGGATCTCGCCGATCACTCGGATCGCACCGGCATGCGCATCCAGATCGAGCTCAAGCGCGATGCGATTCCTCAGGTCGTGTTGAACAAGCTCTACAAGCACACCGGGTTGCAGGCGACGTTCGGCTACAACGCCGTTGCCCTCGTCGACAACGTGCCGAAGACGCTCTCGCTGCTCGAGCTGGTCACGCACTACCTCGACTTCCAGCGCGTCATCGTCACCCGCCGCTCGAAGTACGACCTCCGCAAGGCCGAGGACCGCGCGCACGTTCTCGCCGGCTATCTCATCGCCCTCGACAACCTCGACGAGGTGATCCGAGTGATCCGCGGCGCCGACGACACCGATGCGGCGCGCGAGGAGCTGATGTCGCAGTTCTCGCTCTCCGAGATCCAGGCGACGGCGATTCTCGACCTGCGCCTCCGCGCCCTCACGGG
>JAXIPI010000290.1:0-15446 GCA_045403015.1 Gaiellaceae bacterium
CCCCGGGGCTGGTCGCGCGGGGTGTGTACGCCGCGAGCGGGAGTGTCCGCGCCGTCGTCGACGATCCCTACGGGCCGGCACGCCTCGTCGATCTCGAATCCGGTGAGGTGCATGGGTTGTACCCCGCCGGTGCCTCGTTCGCGATCGGATCCGGCTTCGCGACCCGTAACCCCACGGGAGGCACCGCTCGCTTCGACGCCTCAGGAGCGCAACTGGCGGACAAAGCTGTGTCCCGTCGGCGCCTGCGGCAACTCGAAGTGCGATTTCGCAGCGGCGGCGCCATGCTCTCGGGAACGCTCACGCTCCCGTCCGGTGCGGGCCGCCACCCGGCCGTCGCGTTCGTGCATGGGTCGGGGGCGACCGAGCGTGCTTACCTGCCGGACCTGCAAGCGCTGCTGGTGCACAACGGCGTTGCCGTCCTGGCGTACGACAAGCGCGGGATCGGCCAGTCGAGCGGTTCGTACCCCGGCGAGCGGGCGACCGATGACGCGATCGACGTCCTTGCGCGCGATGCCGTCGCGGCGACCCGCTTCTTGCGGTCTCAGCCCGAGATCGATCCCGCCCGGGTCGGCCTCGCCGGGCACAGCCAGGCCGGTTGGATCATGCCGCTGGCCGGGTCGCGCGAGCCTGCAATCCACTTCCTGATCGTCTTCTCGGGCCCGGCCGTGACGACTGACGAAAACGACCTCTATCAGGATCTCGCCGGTCAGGGCGAGCAGCCGGCCCAGTTGACGGACGCGGAGATCGACGCGCAGGTTCTCGCGGGCGGGCCAGGTGGCTTCGACCCGCTTCCGTCCATCCGGCGGCTTCGCGTCCCCGTGCTCTGGGTCTACGGAGGCCTCGACCGCCATGTGCCGCCGCGTCTCTCGGAGCGCCGCCTCGAGCCGATCGCCAAGGAAGCGGGCCGTGACTTCACGGTTGCCGACTTCCCGCGGGCGAACCACGCACTCGTCGAGACCACGACCGGCCTGACGGCGGAGATGCTCCGATCCGCCACGTTCGCCCCGGGCATGTTTGCGCGAGTCGGGAACTGGTTGCGCGATCACCGCCTCACAGGCTGAACGCGGCGCTACTGTGCGTGCGGGGCGGTTAGCTCAGCTGGTAGAGCACCTGCTTTACACGCAGGGGGTCGCAGGTTCGAGCCCTGCACCGCCCACTCCGGATTGCAACTTGCCAAGCTCGCTGAACTCAGGGGCGGCAATGGAGACGCCGAGGTCGAGCTCCGCGCAGCCGCTCGGCCGGCGCTTCTCTCATGCGCCGACCGGCGACTTCACGACTGTGCGGGTTCGACCTTGCGGAATGCCCGCAGGTCAGGCCTCTCCGATCTCCTCCGCGAGTTCGGCGAGCTCGAGCGCGCGCACGATATTGCCGGTTGCCGAAGCAATGCGGGCCGTCCCGACGATCGGAGCGACTGCCGCAAGAACCCCGCGAACCTGCTCGGGGTCGATCTGGAGGTCTCCTGCAGCCGCCAGATTGAAGGCATAGGAGACTGGTGGTGCATCGACGGCGATGAGCGCGGCGATGCGCACGAGCATCAACGTATCCGCGTCGAGGCTCGACGCCTCGATCGAAGCCGCGGTCATATCTCCGACCAGGTCGAGGACTGGGGTCTCGGTTGTCCCTGCCATGGGAGCTCCTTTCGAAGGTTTGGGGCGCGGTCGGCGGCCACGTCCTTTGGAACCTTTCCTCCGAGGCCCATACTCCACCCAAGGGAGCAGCAATCCATCATCCCGATCGGACGAAGGACGCGTCGCTACGTCCGATATGTCTCGGTCTAGGAGATGCCGGCACGAGCGTAGGCAACGTTCTAGCCATGCGGGTTGATGCGCGGCGAGCGGCGTCGCGACGGTCAGAGCAGCGGTGCGCCTTCCTCCTTCGACCACTGCCACAGAGCCTGGTCGAAGGTGCGTCCGTCCACGCCCGCCTGCTCGAGCAGTAGCCGCCAGGCATCGAGGTACGCCTCCCAGAAGCGGTAGCTGTACGAGGAACGCGGCTCTCCTCCGAGGGCCTGCAATGCCCGCTGGTCGAGGATCGGGTAGCGCTCGGGGTAGGCGAGGTGCAGAAGCACCGAGGCGGTTCGCCCAGTCAACTCCGTTCAAGGAGCGAAGTGCCTTGGCGCGCTCACGCTCGGTGCTCGCCTCGCTCAGCGCAACGCGCGTCGCCTCCTCGACGGCCCGGGCGGTGTTCTTCGCAGCGTACGACCGGCTTCGCTCCGACTTCCACCTGCAGACGCTGATGAACTCGTCGCGCAGGTAGTGGCCGCGGCCGCGGGCGGCCTTGCCGATCGCGATCGCCGCATCGTCATTGCCGGACGGGAAGCGGGCCGCGTAGCTCCGCGTCTTCTCGATCGGGAACTGCAACGCCCACTCCGGCATCGGGAGACCGTATCTAGGGACTACTGGTCGTCGAACTCCCGGCGAGCGCAGTCGGGACAGACGAAGAGGAGCTCGGGCTGTCCGCCCTCGTCTGGGTCGGCGACTCTGTACGCCTTCCAGCCGCGCGCGCTGACGCTGCTCACCCGCGGGCATTCCGCGCACCCGAACACGCGGACGTCGCCGCTGGTTCTGCGATCCGTATCCACGTTCTCATCATCGCGGAGACTGGCCGACCGCGGTACTGGCCCAAGGGCGAGCATCCGAAATGTGGCCAGCGTCACGAGCTGTGCGGTAGGCTCGGTGTGGAGCACAACGAAGGAGATTGGCTTGAAGGGTTCTCAGAAACCGAAGGCCGCGCAGAAGAAGCCAGCGCAGAAGACCTTGAAGGAACGCCGCTCGGCGAAGAAGGCCGCAGCGAAGATGCGCGGAATCGTCGAGTGACGCACACCCGCATGCGCGGCGAGCTGCGCTTCTTCAACGAGGAGACCCAGCGCGGGCTGATCCGCACGAGCGAAGAGGACTACGCGGTTCTCGGTAGCGGTTTTGTCGAGGGTCAGATCCCGGTGGGTCGCTGCGCCGGGACCGCGGTGGACTTCGAGGTGGAGGACGCCGACACGGAGTCGCTGGCCGTCCGGGTCAGCATCGTCGAGGTCACCCCCGCCCGGCGCGCCCGCCGGCACTCGCGCGGCTAAGAGCGCCCGCAGGTCTCCAGGATCGTCTTGACGAGGTCGTCGAAGCCCACCGACTTCGTCACGAACGCGGCTGCCCCCGAGTCGAGAGCGGCCGCACGCGAGAGCTTGTCGGAGTGGCCACTGAGCGCGATCACCTTGGGGGCGTGCTCGAGCGCGACGAGCCGGCGAGTCGCTGCCGGGCCGTCGAGGATGGGCATCGACATGTCCATCAGGACGACGTCCGCCTCGGCCCGCTTCGCCAGCGTCACTGCCTCACGTCCCGTCGCCGCCGTACCGACCACCGCGAAGCGCCCGTCCAGCTCTAGCACCATCGTCAGGGCGTGCGTGAAAAGCTGGTGGTCGTCGACCACGAGCACCCGGATCGGTTGTCCCCCCTTCATGCGAAGGGGGGACTATGCCAGGCCTCAATGCGCTGCGACTCCGTTGCCGTTGAACTGTGCTTCCTCGGTCGAGCCCTTGAGAGCGAGGGTCGAGCTGCGGCCGCCGGAGACCGCCTGCGCGATCTCGTCGAACCAACCCGCGCCGACCTCGCGCTGGTGCTTCGTGGCCGTGTAGCCGGCGTCCTCGAGTGCGAACTCCCGCTCCTGCAGCCGCACGTAGGCGGGCATTCCCTCGGCCGCATATCCGCGCGCGAGCTCGAACATCGACTCGTTGAGTGCGTGGAAGCCCGCGAGGGTGATGAACTGGAACTTGTAGCCCATCGCCCCGAGCTCGCGCTGGAAACGCTCGATCGTCTCGTCGTCGAGGTGCCGCCGCCAGTTGAAGGACGGCGAGCAGTTGTACGCGAGCAGCTTGCCGGGGAACTCGGCGTGGATCGCCTCGGCGAACTCGCGTGCCACGTCGAGGTCGGGCGTCGAGGTCTCCATCCAGACGAGGTCGGCATACGGCGCGTACGCGAGACCGCGGGCGATCGCCGCCTCGACTCCGGAGCGGACGTAGTAGAAGCCCTCCGGTGAGCGCTCGCCGGTGAGGAACTCGTGGTCGCGCTCGTCCGCGTCGCTGGTGAGAAGCGTGGCGGAGTCGGCATCGGTGCGCGCCACGACGATCGTGGGCACGCCCATCATGTCCGCGGCCAGGCGCGCCGCGAGCAGCGTCCGGATGAACTGGCCGGTCGGGACGAGCACCTTGCCGCCGAGGTGGCCGCACTTCTTCTCCGACGAGAGCTGGTCCTCGAAGTGCACGGCCGCGGCGCCGGACTCGATCATTCCCTTCATCAGCTCGAACGCGTTCAGCGGCCCGCCGAAGCCCGCCTCTGCATCGGCGACGATCGGAAGCAGGTAGTCGATGCCTCCGGAGCCCTCGGCCCACTCGATCCGGTCGGCGCGCAGGAGGGCGTTGTTCAGCCGCCGCACCATCGCCGGGACGCTGTTCGCCGGATAGAGGCTCTGATCCGGATAGACGTCGGCGGCCAGGTTCCCGTCCGCCGCCACCTGCCAGCCGGAGAGATAGATCGCCTTCAGGCCGGCCTTGGCCATCTGCACTGCCTGGCCGCCGGTGAGCGCGCCGAGCGCCGGGACGTAATCCTCCTCCGCCAGCAGCCGCCAGAGCTTCTCGGCGCCGTGGCGGGCGAGGGTGTGCTCGATCGGAAGCGAGCCACGCAGCCGGATCACGTCCTCAGCGGTGTAGTCCCGCTGGATCCCGTTCCACCGGGCGCTGTCGGCCCACTCGAGGTCGAGGGCGTCGATCGCCGCAGGGCGTTCCGGGCGGGTGCCGTTGCCGTTGCTCGCGCTCATCTGATGTCCTTTCGGATCCGAGATTGTCATTCTCGGATCCTAGATGAGCTATCAGACGCCTGTCAAACCCTATTTCGTTCAGTATCGGATCCCATCTGTTGGGCTAGGATCCGCTCGAGCAAAGCCCCGGATGAGAGAACATGCTCTCGCGCGAGTGCCCGGGCGCCACTCGGGCTACCGGCCGCGAGGGCGTCCAGGAGCGCCCGGTGCTGCCGCTCGTTCCCGCTGTAGAGCTCGTCCAGCTCGCCGGCGTCCGAAGGGGCCCAGACGGCAGAGCCCGAGTAGCGGGCGCTCTTCGCGATCCGCTCGACCATCGGCAGCGCAGCGACCCGGTAGATCACGTCGTGAAAGGCGTGATTGGCGCGAACCCATTCCGTGACGAGGTCGGCGCGCCGGTCCGTTGCCAGTCGGCCGCCGCGGCGCAGCTCCTCGGTGAGGCCGGCGAAGCGCTCCTCGATTGCCTCCAGCTCGTCGAGATCGGCGCGCGTCATGCGCTCCGCCGCGATCTCGGTCGCAAGGCTCTCCAGCTCTGCGCGGATCAGGAAGGCCTCGCGCAGCTCCGCGCGCGTCAGCGTCCGGACGCGAACGCCCCGGTTGGGCTCGAACGAGACGAGGCCGAGAGCAGCAAGGCGGCGGAGCGCCTCTCGGATCGGCGTGCGGCTGACGCCGTATTGCGCGGACAGCTGCTCCTGGCGAAGCACCGTTCCCGGGGCGAGCTCCCCCGAGACGATCGCCTGCTCGAGCTCGAGCGCGACGTCGTCGGCCTTCGTGCTTGCCGCCTCGCTCACGGCCGGGGAGTCTATGCTGCTGCCCCCTACCGCGCGGTCCAGCCGAGATCCATCACGACCGGCGCTCCCGTGAAGGCCCGCCCGCCGGGACCGAGGAGGAACGCGGCCGTCTCGGCGACCTCGTCCGGTTCGAGCAGGCGCTTGATCGCCTGCGGCGCGAGGAGCACGTCCTCGAGCACACGCTCCGGCGCGACGCCGGTCGCCTGCGCCTGGGCGGCGATCTGCGACTCGACGATCGGTGTCCGGACGTAGCCAGGGCAGAGTGCCGAGACGGAGATGCCGCGCTCCGCGCCTTCGAGCGCCAGCACCTTGACGAGCCCGAGCAGGCCGTGTTTAGCAGCCACGTAGCCGGCCTTGTACGGCGAGGCGACCAGCCCGTGCACCGACGCGACGGCAAGAAAGCGCCCGTCGCCCGACTCGCCGAGTGCCTGCCAGGCGTGCTTGGCCAGCAGGAACGGGCTCGTCAGCAGCACGGCGAGCAGCGTGTCCCAGCGCTCGTCAGGGAACTCCTCGATCGGCGCAACGTGCTGGAAGCCCGCGTTCGCGACGACCGCGTCGAGCCCGCCGAAGCGCTCGAGCGCGGCCTCGACGGCTGCCGCGTTCCCTTCTCGCGACGCGAGATCGGCTTCGAACGGCTCGCCCGGCCCGTCCGGATCGGGCTGCAGATCAACCGCGAGAACCTTGTGCCCGTCGCGTTCGAGCCGTCCCGCGATCGCGCGGCCGATGCCGCTGGCAGCACCTGTGACCAGGACTCTGCGTTGCATGCGCAGACGTTAACCCGCGATCGAGCTTCGGATCAGGAGCCGACGGTGGGCGGGGTGAGGATGAGGATCGGCTTGCCGTCGCCCCCTGCGTTGAACTCGAAGGCGTAGGTCCGCGGTCGCGTCAATCTCGCGATGTTGCCCAGCTCGATCTCGCTGATTGCCCCGGTGCTCGGTGTGCGCGCGGGCAGAAGGTGAGAGATCGGCCGTCGGAGCTCGTCGGCGACGTCGCCCCGGCGAAAGAACACCGAACCGCTGCTCTGGCCCTCCGGCGACGGCGGCAGGAACACGACCACAGAGTTGACGTCGCTGACGTACTTGAACGTGTACAGCGAGAGCTCGAGTGCCTGACGGCTGAGCAGCATGGCGCTCTCGCCCGAGGCCCCCAGGCTCATCCTGCAATGCGCGCCGGATCCCAGACCGCAGAGCCCGTAAGCGACCGCGTCCGCGCCGCTGTAGGTATCGATGTCGCTCTCCTCCGCGCGGCCGCGAGACGCGTCGGGACGGACGAAGATCGATGCGACCGGCGTGTCGCCGGACGCGCTGGGATTGGGAACGGCGAGCTGGCTCGCCTGGGTCACCGTCAGCTGCTCTCCGTTTGGCTGCTTGTACGCTTTCGGGATCCGGTCGGCGATCTGGCGCACGCGTGCGAGCTTGCTGCCCGTGGGCTCCCAGCTCGACCAGGCCGCTGCTTCGGGCGGCGCGGGCCGGGTCGCGAGGACGACGAACGCCCCGACGCCCGCGCCGACGATCGCGGCGAGAGCGAGGTAGAGGATCCCGAAGCGCAGCCGGTACGACGTCCGGCGGGCCTGGTCGCTGCGCGACGGCGCGAGCGGAGGCGGGAGCTCCGGCTCGGGCGGCGTGGGTGCGGGGATCACATCCTCGGCCACGTTTCCTCCTTGCCGAGATCGATCTCGGGCTTCTTCAGGCCGACGCCGTCGAGGATCCGGATCAGGTCGTCGCCGAAGACCTCGCGGCGCTCCACGAGCTTGTCCGCGATCTTCTCCACGGCGTCCTTGTTCGACATGATCAGGTTGTAGGCCGAGACATACGCCTGGCCGAGGATCTGGGCCGCGAGCTGTCGCTTGTCGTGGTCGCCGAGGACGCCGGCGATCGGATTCTCTGCGAACGGGCCACCACCGCTCGTGCGATTCATGATCTGGACGCCGATCTTCTCGAAGCGTTTCAGCACGCGCTGCCGCGCTTCTTCCTCTGTCTCGTCGTCGAGCGGCGTCACCTCGAACGGCTCGGGGCCCATCGCGGACGCGCCGACCATCCATGCCGCCTGCGCTGTCGCGGATTGCACGTCGCCGCCGACGCCGTTCGAGTTCTCGCCGTAGAAGACCCGTTCAGCCGCCATCGCGCCGAGCGTCCAGACCAGCCGTGCCATCTCGTCGGAGAGGAAGCGGCTGAAGCGCTCCTCCTTCTCGAGCGCCTGGTGATGTCCGAGCGAGCCGCCGCGCATGCGGATCGAGAGACGGGTCGACTCTGCGCCCTTCATGAAGACATGGCCGGCTGCCGCATGCCCAGCCTCGTGGATCGCGACCGCGCGGGTCTCGGAGGCGATGTACTCGATCCCGATCGCCGTTCCCGACTCGATGGTGGTCATCGCCTCGACCAGGTCCTCCCAGGCGAACTTGTCGCGGCTGTCGTGGTGGGCCAGGGTCAGGGCCATCGAGCAGACCTGGTCGATCATCGCCGGCGAGTAGCCGTTCGTGATCCGCGCGATCTCGTCGCGTCGCTGAGGCGTGTCGAGCTCGGCCTCGTGGGCGACCCTCGTGATGTAGAGGTCGAAGACGTCGAGCCGGTCCTGCTTAGTCGGCGTCCGGAACGAGACGTGCCGGCCCATGCGGCCCGGCCGGATCAGCGCCGGATCGAGCCGGTCGAGCGGAACGTTCGTCGCGCCGATGAAGTAGATCTGGTCGCCTCGCGGTCCCGGCGGGGCCAGCCGCAGCGGGATCTTGCCGACGCGCCGAGGCACGATGTAGATGGCGTCCAGGAAGGTGTTGAACCTGCTCGTGAGCACCCGATTCGTGAAGGGCGGATTGTCAATGCCGTCCATCACCACGAGCAGCTGGTTGAGCGCGAGGCCCGTTCCGCCGCCCATGCCAGGGAACGTGAAGTTGAGCACCGAGGAGATTCGCGCTTGCAAGCCGGAGGGACCGGGACGCTCGGGCGCGCGCAGCTCGAACATCCGCTCGCGCCAGCGCCGCGTCTCGAGGATCAGGTCGCCGCTGCCGGTGATCGCTCCGCTCGGCCCGAAGAAGAGGTGGTCGTGGATGTCCGTCGGCGCGAACGCGCCCACCGGTGCGCCGCCGCCGAGCGCCTGCCGCCGCATCCCGACTGCGTCGATCTCGTCGATGAAGACGATGCACTGGCCGCCCCACTTGCGGGCGAGCCGCTTCGCCTTCCACGCGAGGTAGCGGACGACGATCGCGTCGACGCCGATGAAGGTCTGAGCGAAGCCGGAGCCCGGGATCGAGACGAACGGGGAGTTGAACCCGGTCGCGATCGCCTTCGCGAGCATCGTCTTGCCGGTCCCGGGTGCGCCGAGGAAGAGCAGTCCGCGCTCCCGCTTTCCGCCGGCCCGTTCAAAGGCCTCGCCCGACTGCCACAGCGTGACGACTCGGCGAACCTCCTCCTTGGCCTCCACCTGGCCGCGGACGTCCTCGAGCTTGACTCCCCACTGCGCGTCCCCGGGCTCGAAGCCCCGGATCTGAGAGATGCCCATCAGCAGCATCGGGCCCATCAGGATCGCGAAGTTGGCGATGAACAGGAACGTGACGAAGACGACCTGGGTGAGCACCGCCGGGTTCGAGAACGCCTCCAGGAGCCCGGTCAGCATGTCGCCGAACGTGCCGAGCCACGTGCCGCCGCGGATCAGCCAGACGACCGTGACGACGGTGCCGACCACGATGGCGAGTCGCGCCTTCTTCCGCCAGTACCAGGCGCGCCGTCTGCCGATCACGTCTTCGTCGCGCAGCTGCTGGCTGTCGGCGCCGAAGAGGCTCGGCCACGGGATCAACTTGCGGAAGAGCAGATCGGCGAAGCCGCGGAACACGATCACGACGCCGAGCGTGGCCACGAGCGACCAGAGCGTGCTCCAGCCGTTGTACTGCTTGAACCAGATGAAGAGCGCCGGGCTCGTCAGCAGCGCGACCACCGTCGCGGCGCGCGTCAGGCGGCGCCACTGGTCGGCGAGCTCGGTCGAGACCGCAGCCTGCGGACGGACCAACCCAGCCAGTGGCTGCTCCGCAACGGCCATCTACGGAATATAGGGACGCTGGCGATTCAGCTTGGTTAGCGGCAAGTTAAGCGCGTTCGTGCTACACCCCACGCGTGGCAGAGGGCACGAGCACCGATCGCGAACGCAGCTACAACGATCCTCGGTACCGCGTGATCCTCGCCGATCTCCTGCTCGGGCTGGCCGTGACCGCTGCGCTGGCCTTCACGTCGGCCGGCCAGGACGTGCTCGGGATCGTCGACGGGCTCCCCGCCGTACTCGGCGCCTTTCTGCTCGGTGTCCTGATCGTCGTCCTCTCCGCGCTCGTCCGGCTGCCGCTCACCGTCTGGCTTGGACTGCTCCACGAGCGCCGCTTCGGCTTCTCGCGGGAGTCGAACGGCGCCTTCGCGCTCGACCGGGTGAAGGCCGTGACGATCGACTCCGTCCTGACCGGGGCGGTACTCGCGGGTCTCGTCTTCTGCGCCCGGACGTTTCCATCGGCCTGGCCGCTGGTTGCCGGAACCGGAGCCGCGCTCCTCGTCCTGCTACTCACCTTCGTCGCGCCCATCGTGCTGGAGCCCGTCTTCAACCGCTTTCGTCCGCGCGAGGACTCCGCGCTCCGCGCTGCCGTGTTCCGGCTCGCGATTCGCTCGGGCGTGCCCGTCCGCGAGGTGCTCGTGGCCGATGCGAGCCGGCGGACGACGAAGCTGAACGCGTACGTCTCCGGGCTCGGCGCGACGCGGCGCGTGGTGCTCTACGACACGCTCATCGAGAAGGCGGGCGAGCCGGAGGTGCTGACGGTCGTCGCACACGAGCTCGGCCATCGCCGCTTTCGGCATGTCGCGTTCGGAACGGCGATCGCGATGGCGGCAGCGGTTGCGTACATCGTCGTCCTCTGGGCGCTGCTGTCGTCCCAGTCGGTGCTGGACGCGATCGGCGCGGCGGGGCCGGGGGATCCCACGATCGCGGCGTTCGCGCTGCTCGTCGGGTCGCTGCTCGGACTCGCCGCGGCACCGTTTCAGGCCGCGCTCTCCCGCCGCTGGGAGTACGCATGCGATCGCTTCGCTCTTGCGCAGACCGGCGATCTGGCCGCCTTCGAGCTGGCGTTCGGGCAGCTCTCGGAGTCGAACCTTCCCGACTCGTCGCCGCCGCACCTCGCCTATCTCTGGCTCTTCTCTCACCCGACCGTCCCCGAGCGCGTTGCAGCCGCACGCCGGGCAGCGGCCTTGGGTACGGTCCCGGCATGACCAACGCCACTTTTCACACCAGCGAAGGAACAATCGAGCTCGAGCTCTTCTCGAAGGAGGCGCCGAAGACGGTCGAGAACTTCACCAAGCTTGCCGGCGAGGGCTTCTACAACGGCCTCATCTTCCACCGCGTGATCCCGGACTTCATGATCCAGGGCGGGTGCCCGGAGGGCACCGGGACGGGTGGCCCCGGCTACAAGTTCGAGGACGAGTTCAACGACCACAAGGTGGAGCGCGGCGCGCTCGCGATGGCGAACGCGGGGCCGAACACGAACGGCAGCCAGTTCTTCATCGTCACCACGGACGCTGCGCCATGGCTCGACGGCAAGCACACCGTCTTCGGCAAGGTCACGAGCGGCCAAGACGTCGCCGACAAGATCTCGATGGTCGAGCGGGACGCCCGCGACATGCCGAAGACACCGGTCGTGCTGGAGCGGGTCGAGCTGACTTAGCCGTCGCATGATGAGCATCCGCAGGAGCGGATGCTCATCGCGCAGATCCCTGAAGGGGCTGCTTCGCAGCCCGGCTAGTCGCTTTCGTCGTTCTCGGCTTGGGCCGGGGCTCCAGGTTCGAGAACTGCGCGCTCGTCCGGGGCGTGGCGGAGGACGTCGTCGACATACGCCTTCACGGCCGGCATCAGGCCGATGTCCTCGCCGGCCTGCTGCGAGAGAAACCAGCGGTGCTCGAGCGCCTCGTGGAAGACCTCGGCGGCGTCCCGCTTTCCCCAGAGCTCGGCGGGCACCGCGGCGACCGCCGGCTCGAAGACCTCCGAGAGCCAGCGGTGGACGGCGACGGTCTCCGGCACCGGCCGGCCGCCCTTGCGGTCGAGCTCGGCGCGATAGCGCGCCAGATCGTTGAGCATCCGCCGCGCCTGGTTCTCCTGCGCCATCAACCCGGTGAGGGCGTGCAGGCGGCGCCGGTGGTGGCCCGGCTCGACGACTCGCGGGTTCAGCCGCAGCTTGTAGCCGTCCTCGCCCGCGACGAGCTCGAGCTCGTCCACGTCGAAGCCGAGCTCGTTCAGGCGGTGCAGCCTTTCATCGATCTTGTACCGAGAGTCGTCACCGAACGACTCCTCCCGCGTCAGCTCGTTCCAGAGCGACTCATAGCGGGCGACGAGCTCCGCGGCCGTCTCTTCCGGCGCCAGGTCGCCTTCGCGGCCGAGCTCGGCCTCGACGTCGGCGAGCTCGCCGGCGACGTTCTCCTCGGCGATCATCAGGTGGTGGCCACCCAGGCCGTCCGAGAGGCTCGGATGCATCTCGCCGGTTTCGGCGTCGACGAGGTAGGCGGCGAGCGCGCCCGCATCGCGCCGGAAGAGCGTGTTCGAGAGTGAGCAATCGCCCCAGAAGAACCCGCCCAGGTGAAGGCGGACGAGCAGCTCCGCGCCGGCGTCCAGCAGGCGGCGCCGCAGGTCGGGGACGCTGCCGCGCGCGAAGAGCGTCCGAAACGGGAGCGAATAGTCGAGATGGCGCGTGATCAGGACCGCCTCGAGACCGTCACCCCGTTCGGTGACGACCCCCACCGCCTCGACCACGGGCATCTCCTCGGCCGCGAGGCTGCGGAGGAGCCCGTACTCGCGCCGCGCGATCGGCGCGGGGAGCTCCTTGAGCGCGTAGAGCGCCGGGCCGTTCGGGCTCTCGTACTCCACGAAGCGCACGACGTGGCGATGGATGCCGCGAACGACTTCGACGAGCCGCTCCGACTCCCACTCGGCCAGCGGCTCGTCCCACGGGAGGTCGAGGAAGTCCGGGTGCCCGGTTCGCGCGATCAGCTGCAGCCGTGCGGGCACGTCACCTCCGGTGGTGGATCGTCGCCTCGACGAACGCAGCGACTCCGCCCGGGCTGTCGCTGATCTCGTTGTCCTTCAGCTCCGCCTCGGCTCCGCGGTGCGCCTGGATCGCCACGCCGCGGCGTGTCTGGTCGTCGGAGTCGAGGTCCGGCGAGACGTTGGAGATCGTGTTGTCCTCGATCTCGCACTCGGAGTAGTCGCCGCAGAAGATCCCGACTCCGATGGCGCCGTCCACCTCGTTGTTCTCGATCATGCCCATCGACATCTCGGTCATCGTGATCGCGCGCAGCTCGGTGCCGCTGATGTGGTTGTCGCGCACCATCACCATCGCGAAGTGGGTGACGATGCCCTCGAGCCCACCGGTCACCGTGCACCGCTCAACGAGGCTGGGGTGGAGGTCGAAGCCGAACGAGATGTCGATCCCCTGCGTGTAGGCCGCAGGCAGCGAGCGGATCGTGCAGTCGCGGATCTCGACCTGGCTCCGCCGGACATTGATTCCATCGAGCTCGGCGCCTTCGACGACGACGTCGTCCAGCTCGACGCTGTCCGCTCCGTCAACGGCGATTCCGTACTCGCCGCCGCGCACCGTCACGTTGCGGACGGTGACATCGTCCGCCGTGATCAGGATGCCGCCGCGGACGACGGCGCCGGGCTCTCCGACGACCGTTTGCGCGTGATCCAGGACCAGCGGGCCCTGATGCTCCCCGGCCGCAAGCCGGAGCGTCGGCGGCTCGACGGCCCAGGCGGTGCCGACGACGGTCAGCAGAACGAGCGGCGCTGCGCCTGCGAGGATGCGGCCGGGGAGACCCAGCTCGCCTCCGTCCTCGGGCCAGCTGAGCCGCAGCAGCGGCAGACCCGCGTGCGCGAGCACCTGGAGCACGAGCCAGGCGCCGGCGAAGAGCGCGACGGCCGGCCACAGCGGCGCATTCAGCTCGAGGAGCCGTGCGACGCCCATCGTCAGGCCGAGCTCGAGGAGGCCGAGCGGGACCGCCAGCCAGCCCGGCTGGTAGGACAGGAACGGGTGGTACAGCACGACGTCGAGCGTGAGCCCCACCGCGAGCATCACTCCCATCAGCTCGAGCGGCCACCAGACGTGGAGGATGGGGGACAGCACCGCCACGACCGCGAACGGCAAGAGCGAGGCGGCGAGCCGGGTCTCGATTCGGCCTCTCAGCGTGTAGGACATGACTCGATCCTGCGGCGGAACCCGCGGGCCGCGACCTTCATTCCCACGAGCGTGTCCGCCGCGGGGAAGGCCCATTGCGCGGAGACACCGGCCAGGGTGAGCGTCCGCGTCGCGTCCGTGAGTGAGGGGACGGTCGAATCGTTCGCGAGGACGATCCAGTCGTCCTCGGTCTCGAGCTCGTTGTCGGCGACGAGGCGGGCGAGAAGTAGGTCGTGCTCGTAGCCACGCTGGAAGCCCGTCGCGCAGATCACCTGCTCGGCGCCGTTGAGCCCCGATGCGACCCGGAAGCGTCCCGCGCGCGCCGCGTGCTCGAGCGGCTCGTCCCAGCTTCGGCCGGGCGGATACGACGGCTCACCGTAGCCGCGCAGGAGCGCGGCGCGCTCCGGAGCCCGGGTCGCAAGGAACGAGGCGAGGCCGCGCTTGGTGAAGAGCGGCCGAGCAACGTTCAGCGGGCGCCGCGCAGGCTCGTGCCGGCGCACCGAGACCACCTCGGCCCCCGACTCAAGCGCGTTCAGCCACTCCGTGGCGGCCGCCATCCCGGCGCCGACGATCGCGACGTGCGAGGCGTACTCGTGCGGCTCGTAGGCGTGGACGACTCGCGCGTCCGCCGCAAGCTCCGCCGGCACGGCGAGCCCGGGATGTCCCGGCGCGAGCAGGACATGGCGAAAGGTGCCGTGGCCGTCGAGATCGAACCCGCCGTCGGTCGCGAGCACACGCTCGATCCGCGCGCTGCAGAAGCTCTCGTCCCAGCGGCTGCGATCCCGCAACTCGTCGACGTGGCGAAGGAAGTCGGAGACGGTCGGCCGGTAGCGGTCGCAGACGCTGAGGATGAGCGGGGCGAGGTCGCGCCTGCGGACGGCTTCGCGCGCCGCCAGCCCCGGGAACGAGGTGGGCCAGCAGTGGCCGTCGCTCTCGGAGCGCATCAGCTTCTGCCGGATCGCCGCGGCTCGCGGTCGCCAGGCTCCGGCCGGGTCGGGGTCGTCACCGAACACGGCGATCTCCCCTGGCTCCAGTCCGCCATGACGCAGCGTTGCGTATGCGACGAACCCGCCGAGCCCGGAGCCGACGATCGCAGCGCGCGTTGTCACGCGAGTTATTTAACCGAGCCGGCGAGCAGGCCCTGGACGAAGTACCGCTGGAAGGCGAAGAAGACCGCGAGCGGCAGCGCCAGGGAGACGAACGCGGCCGGCGCGATCAGCTCGATGTTCGAGCCGAACTGCCGGAGCTGCGTGAAGATCGCGACCGTGATCGGCTGCGTCTCGCGTCCGAACGTGAGCGCGACGAGCAGGTCGTTCCACGTCCAGAGGAACTGGAAGATCGCGAGCGAGGCGATCGCCGGGAGGCCGAGCGGAAGAATCAAGCGCACGAAGATCCGGACCTCGGATGCGCCGTCAATGCGCGCCGCTTCCATCAGGTCCTTCGGGATCCCGATGAAGAAGTTTCGGAGTAGGAAGATCGCGAACGGAAGCCCGAACGCGGTGTGGAAGAAGATCAGGCCGGCCACCGTGTCGAAGAGGCCGACGTCGGAGTAGAGCGAGAAGATCGGGATCAGCGCCATCTGGATCGGGACGACGAGCATCGCGATCACCGCGATGAAGAGCCAGTCCCTCCCCGGGAACTCGAGCCAGGCGAACGCGTAGCCGGCCATGGAGGCG